>CAYMQV010000187.1:0-9167 GCA_964392395.1 uncultured Gemmatimonadaceae bacterium | reverse complement strand
GGCCCCTCCCGCCCAGGTCCGGCCGAGCTATCGAGTGGCCGGTGATCTGGCGACGGCCATGGGTGGTGGAGCATTCCCCGCGCTCGCCAGCGACGTCTTCGGTGTCCTCGCGGCACACGTTCCCGCGTTCGCCGGCCTCAGTTACCGGAATCTCGGCCTCCAGGGACGTCCGACGGCTGCACCGGCTGAGGTCACTGTCTGATGGGCCCCCTGCTGATGTCGCCGATCACCGACAACAACACGGCGTTCATCATTGCCTCGGTGATCAAGGTGCTGGTCTTCTTCGGTGTCTACCTCGTCACCGTGGCGCTGCTGACGCTGGCGGAGCGGAAGGTGAGTGCCTGGATTCAGGATCGTCATGGCCCGAATCGCGCCGGCCCGGGCGGATTGTTTCAGCCGGTTGCCGATGGCATCAAGAACTTCATGAAAGAGGAGCTGTCGCCGGGCGCGGGCAACACTGTGCTCTTCACGCTGGCGCCTGCCATCGCGTTCTGCACCGCGATGGTGAGCTGGGCCGTGATTCCGTTCGCGGCACCGCTGCCGACGCCGTGGGGCGTCGTGACTCTCTCGATCGCGGACCTGCCGGTCGGCTTCATCTTCACCCTCGCCATCTCCTCGCTCGGTGTCTTCGGGATCACGCTGGCGGGATGGTCGTCGAACAACAAGTACTCGCTGCTGGGTGGGCTGCGGTCCAGCGCCCAGATGATCTCGTACGAGATTTCGATGGGATTGTCGATCATCCCGATTCTGTTGCTGGCGGGCAACGTGACGATGGGCAGCATCATCCAGCAGCAGCAGCACGGCGGCTGGAATGTGCTCAATCTTTCCGTTGCGTTTTTGACGTTCTTGATTTCGGCCTTCGCCGAGACCAATCGATTGCCGTTCGATCTGCCTGAAGCCGAGAGCGAACTGGTCGCGGGCTACCATACTGAATACAGCTCGATGAAGTTTTCGATGTTCTTCATCGCGGAGTTTGCGAACATGCTGACCGCCAGCGGCATGATGGCCACACTGTTCCTCGGCGGCTGGGACATTCCGTTCACGGCCTGGGACAACAGTGGCGATCCGTCGGTGCTCAAGACGATCCTGACGCTGATGTCGTTCGCGCTCAAGGCTGGATTCTTCCTCTTCCTCTACATGTGGATCCGCTGGACATTGCCGCGGTTCCGCTACGACCAGCTGATGTCGCTGGGGTGGCGCTTTCTGCTGCCGCTGTCACTGGGCTACATCGTCCTGATCGCCTCCCTGCTGCTCGGACTGCAGGCCGCTGGCGTGGAACAGGGCGCGATCCAGACCGGCGTGCTGCTGGTGGTGAACATCGTGGTGCTGATCCTGATCTTTGTGGTTTTCGATCGAGGTCGCCTGGTGAGCCCGACGACTTCCAGGATGTCTGCCGCAGAAATGCTCCGACTGCGCACGCAGGATCGCGAGGGAGCCGTTGGCGTCGCGAGCGTGCGACCCGAACCTGGGATGGGGGACTGATGACGATCAAGGTGAAGGTGATGGACCGGCCGGTGGAGCAGGTGAGCTACGTGCGGGCGACGCTGTCCGGCCTGGCGCACACTTTCAAGCATCTGGTCGACCCGCACAAGGTCACGACGCAGTATCCCGAGGAGAAGGAGGCGCTGTCGAAGCGCTGGCGCGGCACCCACCGGATGCTGACGGACGAAGATGGCAAGGCGAAGTGCGTCGGCTGCGGACTCTGTCCGACGGTGTGTCCGGCCAACTGCATCAAGCTGGTGCCAGGCGAAGACGAGCAGGGCAACCGTTTTCCCCTCGTCTTCGAGATCGATGAGTTCCGGTGCATCTTCTGCGGCTACTGCCAGGAAGTGTGCCCCGAGGAGGCGATTCACCTCGGTCGGCACTACGAAAATGCCGAGTACACCCGCGACGGCTTCGTCTACGATCTGGAGCGGTTGACGTCGCAGACGCATCCGGTCAGCGAACTGTGGGATCCTGCTGATCCGGCCGGCGAGTGATGGGCACGTTCTACACGATCCATTTCTGGCTCTTCTCGGCCATGGCGATCGGCGCGGCGCTGACGATGGTCACGCGTCGCAGTCCGGTCGCGGCTGCGCTCTGGCTGGTCAACGTGATGTTCGCGCTGGCGGCGCTCTACGTGATGCTCGGTGCGCATTTCCTTGGCGCGGCCCAGGTGCTCGTGTACGCCGGAGCCATCATGGTCGTGTTCGTGTTCGTCGTGATGCTCCTCAATCTCGGCGAGCACGACGTGCAGGAAACGCGGAGCATGGGCGCGGCCGCGGTGGCCACATTGATAGCGGCCGTCCTCCTGGCTGAACTCACCTACGTGATCCGGGCGTCGGCACTGCCGACCGATCGCCTCGCGACCATCGATACCGATGCGCTGGCGCCGATCGCGAATGCGCTGTTCACCGAAAATCTGGTTGCCTTCGAAGTGACATCAGTGCTGCTGCTGGTGGCCGTGGTTGGCGCGGTGGTGCTGGCAAAGCGCGGGAAGGTTTTCGGCGAGGCGCGCACATGATCCGTGAGGCTCTGCTTGTTTCGGCGATTCTCTTCAGCATCGGCGTCCTCGGCGTGCTGACACGCCGGAATGCGCTGATTCTGTTCATGTGCGTCGAGTTGATGCTCAACGCCGTGAACCTGTCCTTTGTTGCCCTGTCCCGGCTGCACGGCGTGACCGGACAGGTCTTCGTACTCCTGGTGATGACGGTCGCCGCTGCCGAGGCTGCGGTTGGCCTGGCCATCGTGATCAGTGTGTTCCGGCATTATCGCACGGTCGATCTCGGCCGAATTCGGCTGCTCAGAGGATAGCGACTTCCCACGCATGTCCATGTCCACGACTGCTTCACAACTCATCTGGCTGGTTCCTGCGTTGCCGTTCCTCGGCTTCGTGGCGAACGGGCTCCTGTCGCTCGTTCCCGCCTGGCGTGGAGAGCGCGTCGATCGCGCTCCCTCGGGGCGTCGGACGACAGTGAGCGCGATTGGTGTCGGCGTGATGCTGGTCGCCCTCGCCCTCAGCATCTGGCTGGCGACCAGCGTCAGCGGCTCCGAGCTCTCGATCACCTCGTCGCTCGGCCAGTGGATGACCGCTGGCGCGTTTCAGGTCGACTGGGCGCTGCGGGTTGACCGCCTGAGTGTCCTGATGATGCTGGTCATCACCGGGGTCGGTTCGCTGATTCACGTCTACAGCGTCGGCTACATGGCGGATGACGCCGGCTTCGCAAGGTACTTCGCGTACCTGAACCTGTTTGTCGGGTTCATGCTGATGCTCGTGATGGGGGCCAATCTGCCGGTGCTCTTCATCGGGTGGGAAGGCGTTGGCCTGGCCTCGTATCTCCTGATTGGATTCTGGTTTGGCGAGACCGCGAATGCCGTCGCTGGCAAGAAGGCATTCGTCGTCAATCGTATCGGCGACTTCGGGCTGCTGCTGGCGATGTTCATTCTGTTCACGAATCTGGGCTCGCTCGACTTCGATGTCATCGCCCGGCAGCAGGGCGCGATGGCGACGCCTCTCGTCACCGCGATCTGTCTTTTCATGTTCCTCGGCTGCGCCGGCAAGAGTGCGCAGCTCCCGTTCTACGTCTGGCTGCCGGACGCGATGGCCGGCCCGACACCGGTGTCGGCACTGATCCACGCGGCGACGATGGTCACGGCAGGCATCTACCTGATCGTGCGAAACGCCGCGCTGTTCTCGGCGGCCCCG
This sequence comes from uncultured Gemmatimonadaceae bacterium, assembly GCA_964392395.1. Classification (GTDB taxonomy): domain Bacteria; phylum Gemmatimonadota; class Gemmatimonadetes; order Gemmatimonadales; family Gemmatimonadaceae; genus JACMLX01. The sequence continues at coordinate 5,482 of CAYMQV010000187.1, read as the reverse complement.
GTTGCCAGCCTGGTGATCGTGCTGGTCGGCGCGTTCACCGCCCTCTGGGCCGCCAGCGTGGGCCTGAAGCAATGGGACATCAAGAAAGTTCTCGCGTATTCGACCGTGTCGCAGCTCGGGTACATGTTCGTGGCGGTCGGCGCGGGTGCCTACACCGCTGGGATGTTCCACCTCGTCACGCATGCCTTCTTCAAGGCGCTCCTGTTCCTCGGGGCGGGGGCCGTCATTCACAGCATGCATCGCGCCCTGCACGACGCCCATCGCCACGATGACGCGCAGGACATGCGCAACATGGGTGGCCTGATGCGACGGATGCCAGCGACAGGCGCATTGATGTGGATCGCGACGTTGGCGATTGCCGGCATTCCGCCGCTCGCCGGATTCTTCTCGAAGGATGCGATTCTCAGTGCCGTCGCCGAGCGCGCGATGGAATCACCGCTGGCAGAGTCGTCGCTCGGGCCAATTCCAGGGCGAGCGATCCTGTGGCTGGCGTATGGGATCGGCCTCATCACGGCGTTCATGACGGCGGTGTACATGACGCGCCTCATGCGGTACACGTTCCACGGACGATTTCGCTCCGGGGACGACGTCGAGACGGCCGTGCATGACGCACCGTGGGTACTGCGCACGCCGCTCATCGTGCTAGGCGCATTGACACTTGTCGGTGGGTGGCTGCAACTGCCGGAAGTCCTGCCACTCGGCCGCGCGGGCTGGTTGGCCGACTGGCTGGCACCGATCGCATCGAGTTCCGGTGCGCTGTTGGCCGGGACCAGTCATCTTTCACACACCAGTGAATTCGTGCTCATCGGCATTGCGATTGCGGTGTCCGCTGCCGGCATCGCCACTGCATTCCTGCTCCTGAAGCCCGATGCACTGACGACCAAAGCCGCCGCCCCCGCCGAGCACGGGATTGGTCTGATACTCGCCAACGACTATTTCGTCGACACCGCGATTGCCCGGGGCGTCGTCGCCCCGATCGTCTCCACCGCACGCAAAGTGCTCTGGCGTGGTCTTGATCTCGGATTGATTCACTCGGTACTGGTGCAGGGAAGCGCACAGGTGTTCCGCGTCGTCTCCTCGATCGCGTCACGCGCACAGGGTGGGTTTGCCGGCAGCTACGTCTGGGCCATCACCCTCGGCGCCGTGGCGCTGGTTGGCATCTTCGTGCTGCGGGCGGGCCGATGACGCCCGTACTCGTCTCCATCGGTGTGACGCCAGCGTGGGTGCTTCCCATGTTGCTCGGCGTTCCGTTCTTCGGTTCGATGCTGGTCTGGCTGTTGCCGCGTTCGACCAGTCATGCGGACGCGTCACTGGCCCGGCGGGTCACAATCGCGCTGTTGGTTGCCACGTGTGCGCTGGCGCTGGCGCTCTGGAGCGTGGTGCCGAGCGGCGTCGCGATGATCGACTATCCGTGGATCGAGGACTTTGGCTCCCGATTCAGGCTGGAGGCCAACGGCGTCTCGCTGCCGTTGATTCTGCTGACGGCCGTTCTGATGCTGCTCAGCGTTCTGGCGACCCCCCGGTCGAGCGTCACCCACCGGGCCGCGTCCTACTACGCGTTGATCCTGCTGCTCACGGCGGGGATCCTGGGCATCTTTCTGGCAGCCGATCTGCTGCTTTTCTATCTGTGCTGGGAGTTGATGCTCGTTCCGCTCTATTTCCTGATCGGGGTCTGGGGATCGGAGCAGGGTGCCGCCGCCGGGAAAACGTTCGTCGTGTACACGATGTTCGGCTCGCTCCTGATGCTGGTCGCGGTCATCACGATCGCGTCGGCAGCCGGTGCAACGACCTATGAACAGCTCCGGGATATGGCAGTCAACCGGCCGATGCGTCTGTCTGCCCAGCTGCTCTGCTTCAGCGCATTCGCCAGTGCATTCCTCGTCAAGAGTGCGCTGATTCCCTTCCATACGTGGTTGCCCGACGCGCAGAGCGAAGGGCCACCGCTGGCGGCCGTGGCCCTGGGCATCAAGGTCGGCACCTACGGCTTGCTGGTGCTTGCCTACCCACTGTTCCCGGCGGCGGCGCTGCACCCGACGGTGCGACTGGTGCTGGCGTCACTCGGCGTCGTCGGCGTGCTCTATGGCTCGCTCGTGGCGCTGGTACAGCCGGATTTTCGCCGGGTGATTTCATATGCCTCGATCGCGCATCTCGGGTTCGTCGTGCTCGGCATCAGTGCCTTCACGCCAGAGTCGGTGTCGGGCGCCCTGGTGGTGATGGTGAACGCCGGAATCACGACTGGTGGCATGTTCCTGCTGCTCGGCATGCTGCGTCAGCGCCTTGGTGACGATCGATTCCAGTCGCTTGGCGGGCTGGCGAAACAGATGCCGATGTTCGGCACCGTGGCTGTGCTCTTTGCGCTCGCGAATGCGGGGCTGCCCGGTACCAACGGGTTCGTCGGTGAGTTTCTGGTGCTGATCGGTGCGTTCCCGGCATTCCCGGTGCTCGTGTTGCTGGCGACGATCGGGGTGATTCTCGCGGCCGCCTATCTGCTGTGGGCGGTGCAGCGCGTGTTGTTTGGCCCGTCGGTTGATGGCGATGCCACCGTCATGCGCGACCTGTCTCGCCGGGAGACGGGCATCATGTGCGTCTTCGTGGCTGCGATCATCGGTCTTGGCATTTACCCGGCACCGCTGCTCAACCGCATGCAGATGTCTGTGGCGAGCCTCGTCAACGGCGTGAATGCGTCGGCCGCCCAGGTGCCCATACCCAGCCTCAGCAACGGGGGGCAGCCGTGAACGACTTCGCATTGGCAAGCCTCGATCTCGGCACGCTGCTCATGCCCGAACTGATCGTGACCGTTGGCGGCATGATCGTGTTGCTCTTCGGCGCATTTGCCCCGGAGGGTGCTCTCAGCACCCGTCGCGCGCACCTGCTGGCAATGCTGTTTGCCGTGCTTGCGGCCGGCGCCACAGCGATGCTGGCGAATCAGCCGCCGCCACTGGGCGCGAACGCCGGCCCGCTGGCATACGACGGATTCCGCTGGGCCTCAGTCGCCGTCATCCTGCTCGGCGTGCTCGGGACGCTGGTCATGGCGATGGAGTACAACGAGGGCGCAGTGCTCACCGCCAGCGAGCCGCCCGCGTTGGTGCTGTTTTCGGCGGCAGGCATGTTGCTGCTGGTTGGCGCGCGCGATCTGATGCTGATCTTCCTCGGTATCGAGGTGATGTCACTGTCGATCTACGTGCTGACGGGACTTGATCGGAGTCGCGCAGGGTCTGCCGAGGGCGCGTTGAAATACTTTTTGCTTGGCGCATTTTCCACCGGATTCCTGCTCTACGGCATGGCGTTGCTGTATGGCGCCACCGGCACGACGAACCTGACCGTGATGGCCGACGCGATTGCAACACGGAGTCTGGCGGCTGATCCACTGCTGATCGGTGGACTGGCGTTGCTCTTCGTCGGTTTTTCGTTCAAGATCGCTGCGGTTCCGTTCCATATGTGGACACCGGACGTCTACGAAGGTGCGCCCACGCCGTACACATCGTTCATGGCGGCCGGCGTCAAGACCGCGGCATTTGCCGCCTTCGCGCGACTGCTGATGGACGGCCTCGGCCCGGCATACGCGTCGTGGCACTACGCCTCCTGGGTCCTGGCCGCCGTGACCATGGTGGCCGGTAATGTGCTGGCGCTCGCGCAGCAGAACCTGAAGCGCATGCTCGCGTACTCGAGCATCGCGCACGCCGGCTACCTGCTGGTCGCCGTGACCAGCCACTCGGCCGATGGGACCGCGGCCATCGTGTTCTACGCGCTGGCGTATACGCTCGCCACGGTTGGCGCCTACGGCGTGCTTTGTCTGGTGTCTGGCGGCATCGAGCAGCGAACACGGCTCAGCGATCTTGCTGGCCTGTCGCAGACGCGTCCGGCGCTTGCGGTAGCGATGGCGGTCTTCATGCTGTCGCTGATGGGATTCCCCATTGCGGGCGGCATGGGCTTCTTCGCCAAGTGGTACGTCCTGCGCGCCGCGCTCTCGTCCAATGCGCCACAGCTGAAGCTGGCGGTGATCCTGGTGCTGGCCAGCCTGGTGTCGGCCAGCTACTACCTCAACGTCATTGCGACGATGTTCATGAAGTCCCCGGCTGACGTGGAGACACCACCGCGCCTCGTAAAGGCGCGGTGGACTGGTGGCGTGATTGCCATCGCAGCGGTGCTCCTGCTGCTCCTCGGTGTCTATCCGGGGCCTGCCGTGCACTGGGCCAGGACCAGCACACTTCCGATGTCACCCGCGCGAGGAGGCAGTGGCCAGACACCACTGCAGGCGCTCGCACCGACAGATTCTCAGCCCGCTCTTCCATGACTATTGCTGCAGGCATTTTCAGACAGTATGACATCCGCGGCGTCGTCGGCGACGACCTCACCATCGAAGCAGCAGAGGGAATTGGTCGCGCGTATGCGGCACTGCTCGACGAGCGCCAGGTGGCGGGCCCCGTGGCCGTCGGCCGCGACAACCGACCGAGTGGTACCGCGTTGCGCGAGGCGCTGGTTCGCGGACTGACCACCCGCGGCCGCGACGTCATCGATATCGGTGTCGGACCGACGCCCCTGCTGTACTGGTCGCTCCATCATCTGCCGGTGGCAGGCGGAATCCAGATCACCGGATCGCACAACCCGCCGGAGTTCAACGGGTTCAAGATCTCGGTGGGTACTGGCTCGCTGCATGGCAGCGGCATTCAACGCTTGCGTGAGCTGCTCGATGCGCCGGCGAGTGCGCGCCTCGGTAATGTCCGAAGTGCGGATCTCAATGCCGCGTATGTCGAGGACATCCTCGCACGGACCGGACCGCTCTCGCGGCGTCTCAACGTCGTGCTCGACGCAGGCAATGGCGCGGGCGGCCCGCTCACGGAGGCGATCTTCTCGCGGATGAACGTCGATGCGACATATCTGTTCTGCGAGAGCGATGGCACCTTCCCGAATCATCATCCCGATCCGACGGTCGAGGAGAATCTGGTCGACCTGATTGCGGCCGTGCAGGAGCGTGGCGCTGACATCGGCATCGCGTTTGACGGCGACGCGGATCGCATCGGCATCGTGGATGCGGCAGGGACGATCATCTGGGGTGACTACCTGCTGCTGCTGTACGCGCGTGATGTGTTCGCGCGCACCGGCGCTGGTGCGCCAATCATATTCGACGTCAAGTGCTCACAGGCACTCCCCGACGCGATCACGAAGGCGGGCGGGACGCCGGTGATGTGGAAGACCGGCCACTCTCTCATCAAGGACAAGATGAAGGAGCTGCACGCGCCGGTGGCAGGAGAAATGTCTGGCCACATGTTCTTCACCGAAGGCTTCTACGGCCATGACGACGCACTCTATGCCGCAGCCCGGATCCTGCGGATCGTGGCGTCGAGCCCTGGCAGCGTCCGTGACCTGCTGGCCGACGTGCCATCGTACTTCAGCACGCCGGAACTGCGCGTCGATTGCCCGGACGAGCGCAAGTTCTCGCTCGTGCAGGCGGCCACGGAGCATTTCCGGCAGGCCCACGAGG
>CAYMQV010000186.1:0-9315 GCA_964392395.1 uncultured Gemmatimonadaceae bacterium | reverse complement strand
GCTCGCACAGCAGACCTACATCATGCCGCCGACCATCGTGACCGCGACCGGGCGCGCGACGACGCCATCGACGCACTCGGCGGACCGGCCGGCGGCGGCGCACGAGATTCTGCGGGACATGACCACCGGCTGGGTCCTGCCGCATGGCCTGCAGGTGGTGGCCGATCTCGGGGTGGCCGACGCGCTGGACGATGAGCCGCGGGGACACACGTTTATGACCGACACGCATTGTGACGTTCCGAGCGGACTCCCGACGTGAGAAGACGATCTGGCATCGATCGAGAACGGCGACACGCTCCCCGCGGGGCGCCGTCACGAGATTGGCAGAGCAGTCGCGGACTTGACGACGTAGTGCACCGGGGCGCTGTACAACGTGTTCTCGCTTTCGCACCACGCCTTGTCGTGTCGCACGACGTTGAGGCTGGCATCGGCAGTGTTGGGCTGCGACTGCACCTGCCGCGTATCGGCTGCAAGGCGGCGGACCATCAGTTTGTCGGCGCCCACCAGGGTCCTGTTCTCCAGGTTTGGACGGAACGCAAGGCGGCCGCAACGCCCGCCGTCATTCGAGCCTGCATCATGCAACTCCCACGCTCCGCCCACAGGCATCACGCGTGTGGCAGTGTGCACGGCAAGCACGATCAGGTACGCCGGGTTCGCGGCGGACGCGCCCGACGGCGTGAGCGCGCCGGTCACCAGATCGGCTGTGTACAGTGTGAACACCACCTTTCGCGGGTAGGCGCCCCCGCAGTTCTTCGGCTTGTAACTCGGACTGCTGTTCGGCATGACGGCGTCTCCGGAGCCACCGATGAACATCGTGGCCCCGTAGACACACTCCTGCTTCTTGTATCGGGTGTCGCCATTGGCGTCCGTGTAGGCAGCGAGCCCATCACCCCTGACACCGAATTCCCCGTTCGTCGGGATGAACCACGTCAGCGCCACTGTAGTGGGTTGTGGTGCCGTCCGTGCCAGACTGACGTCGGGCGTCAGGCGCCCGGGCGACGTCGGCGCTTGTTCGCCTCCACAAGCGGCGGCTACTCCCAACAACGCCGACGCGATCCACCGATTTGTCCTGTTGGCAACCATTGTCGTTCCCCCCTTTGAGGCTCGTCTGCGGCGCCGACGGGTGTCTGCGCCCTTGCCAGCTTCCCTGCGCGTCGGCATTCTACGCCACGGATCTTACGACGATCTGAACCGCTTCTTATGAGGGGCAACGTGTTGCGACTGCACGCGTTCGGTGGCCTCCACCTGACGCAGGATGGGGTTCGGGTCGTGGGCGCAGCAGCGCAGCGGAAACGACTCGCCGTCCTCGTCGTGCTGGCTGCCCATCGACGAACCGGCATTTCGCGTGAGAAGATCGCAGCGCTCTTCTGGCCCGAATCCGGCCGGCCTCGGTCTCGGAACGCGCTCTATCAGGCGGTCGCCGCCATCCGTCGCGATCTGGGGAATGACGTCATCTTCGCCGGATCGGCGGGCGACCTGACGCTCAACGTCGAGCGCGTCGCCAGCGATGTCGCCGACTTTCGCGACGCGATGGCGGCCCGGGATCCGGAGACCGCCGTCACCGCGTACGATGGGCCATTTCTCGATGGTGTCTTCCTTCGTGACTCCGACGAATTCGAGCGTTGGGCGGACGAGATGCGGAGGGCCTGCACCACCGACTACTGCGGCGCACTCCGCCACCTCGCCAAACGCGATGCGGCGGCCGGGGATCATGCGGCCGCAACTCGGTGGTTGCGTCGCCTGGCCGCAACGGACGCGATGAGTGCTTCGGTCGCACTTCAATTGATGGGTTCACTCGATGCCAGCGGCGAGCGCGAAACTCGGCGACGCTCGACGGAAATGACCAGGGTTTGACGCTGGCCCGGGCTTCCGGCGCGAGCATGGTGGTGGCGGGCGCGATCATGCGACAGGGCGAGACCCTCGTCATCACGACCCAGATCACGGAATATCCCAGTCGCCGGATTGTGTCCTCGCTCCAGCCGATCCTCACGCCGGTGAGCGAGCCGCTCGGTCAGGCGAACGAACTGCGCGAGCGTATCGCCGGCGCACTGGCGGTCGTGGTCGACCGACGTGTTGCCTCGATCACTTTGCCCTCCAGTCGACCACCGACCTATCCGGCGTACCAGCAATTCGTGCTGGGCCGGCAGCGGTACAGCCGTGACGAGCATGCGTCGATCGTATTTTTCGAGCGAGCATCGGCCCTCGACACGACGTTCGTGCTGCCGATGGTCTGGGCGGCGTTCGCCTACGGCAACGGAAGAAGAGTCGCGAAGCGAGACTCCGTGATACGCCTGCTCAGCCGCCGCCCTCCACCGTCCGGGTCCCTGGAAGCGCTGCAACTTCAGGACTTCCTGACGAAGGATCCTGAAGAACGGCTTCAGATCAGACTGCGGGGCGCGGCTCGCAGCCCTGGCTCCACCTGGAGCAACAACGCCGGAGTAGAACTGCATGACCGCATCCGGATGCGCGAGGCAATCAAATACTACGAGCAGGTCGACGTGGAGCACAGCTGGGCCCGCGGATGGTCGCCGTACTGGCTGTACTTCTCACGGGCGTGGCACGCAATCGGTGACTATGAAAGGGAATATCGGAGCGTTCAACGTGGATTGGCGATCGACCCGGACAGCCCCCTTCTACGCCTGATAGAAATACGCGCACTCGCCGGTCTCGGCCGAACCGCCGAGGTACATGCGCGGATGTCGGCATTCGTGACATTGACGGAGTCAGGTGGGTGTGCGTCAAACTGGCAAACATATGAACAGGGGGCACTCGAGCTGCAAGCACACGGCGACAGCGCGGCCGTCGGCATGGTCATCCGGTCGTGGCTTTCGCTCTGCCAGCGCGAACTCGCTGAACCCGCAGATTCATTGACGTCGCGTCGGCGTCGGTCGTTGGGCATGGCGTTCTACCGAGCCGGCCTCCTCGACTCCGCTCAGCGCGTGCTCGAGCGGGTCAGCGGGCAGCTACCTGACGACCCTGCCGGAGAGTTGGAGGTGCGTGGCCGGTTTGGGCGCATTACCGCTCGTCGTGGCGATCGCGTTGGTGCGGAGCGGGAAATGCGCACGGTCTTCACCAGTCGTGATCGTGATCGAGACGTTTCCGCAATGCAGTTCGCCGCCATCGCCTCGCTCCTGGGCGAGCGGGTGCGAGCGTTCCGCGCCCTCGAATCGGCGTCCACGGTGCTGCCCTACGCCCGCTTTCATCGGGATCGGGACTACGCGAATCTCTGGTCGTACCCACCGTTCGTCGCGCTGGCGACGTCGAAATAGTGGTGACGCCAGAGGCTCGACGCGTCGGCGAGATCGCCCGCGTTGTTTCCCGCACCGCCCCGCCCGGGAGGCCCCGGCGGCCCCGGAGGCCCGGCAGGCCGGTCGTTGCGCGGATTGTCTGTCCACCGCCCGTGCCAACCTCTCTGCCGCCGCCTGACGTCTGACCACATACTTCCGCGTCTCCGGTGCAACTGCTTCTCTCTCACCTCGCTTTCATGCCGCACTCCCGCAACATCGCTTTCCTGCTTGCGACCCTTCTCCAATTCGGTTGCGCCACCGCCTCGCGCACGCCGGCCGTTGCGGTCAGCCGCGCCAGTGACGCGACCCTCGCGCAGGTGTACTTCTGGCGCGCCAAGCCTGACAAGTTCGCCGAGTACACCCGATACATTCGCGATGTCGCGGAACCGATCGACCGTGACGCGCAACGCGCTGGAGCATTCGTCGACGTCATGACGTACGCCGGTCAGGATACGACGCTGCCGTGGACACACATGCGGGTGTTCCTGCTGCGTGATTCCGCGCAACTGGCCGGGCTGGGTCCGGCGCTGAGTGCGGCCGGAGTGCGACTGCAGCCGGACAGCGCACGGCGACGGGTGCAAGGCGAATACTCGGCATCCCTGCGCGATCGCGTGGGGGCGACCGTCACGCACCTGGTGAGGTGACGTCGTTGCGAGAAGACGAGAAGACGAGATGACGCTACGGACGATCGCGCAAGACGCTGATCGACGAAGTATGCTGTCCGTCCCTGTGAACTGCGCGACGCCCGCGCCCAGGGCCTGCCAGCGCGACGTCCAGACCACCGACTGCCGTCGCGGCCGATCCGTCGGCGCGCGCCATGACAGCGGCGTCGGGTTCGTGTGGCGCGGTTGGATCGATCCGATGCTGACCACGGCGGGCTTCATGCGGGCACGCTTCATCTTCGATCGGGGCAGACGACCACCAGAATGCTCAGCCGCGAGTCGTCGCATGGCTGTTGCCGCTCCGCGTCACCGACGTGATCGCCGGCGATGGCGAGACTGACGACGGGCTCGGACGGACGTCCGAATTTCCGGCGCGGCTACGCGGACAGGTCGGTGATTTCCCGGAGCAGGGCCTGAGTCACCCGCCGCGCCATTGCGTCGGCGGACGCCGCCGACCACGTCAGCTCACCCGACGTGCTCAGCGCGGCCCGCGCAACGGTGGTGGCGTGCGCCTCGAGCATCGTGATCCGCGCGCCGAGTCGACGACGCAGCATGTCGGCGGCGAATCGCGCCAGCTCGCGCTGGAGCGACGCTCTCGCTCGGCGATCGCGCACGACGTCACGACCCGAGCGCGGCGCGATCGTCTCGAGTCCGAGCCATTCCACCGTGGGTGGCAGCGCGCGGGCATCCACATTCGACGGCACGCCGAGATCGAGCCAGAGCGCTGGAGCGCTGCGCGCTGCGGTGAGCTCACGGGCCAGCGAGCCAGCGATCAGCGGTGTGCTTGCCTGCACCGCGAAGACCACCACCTCTGCGCTGCTGATCGCGAGGTCACGGGCCACCCACGGCACGACCGTGACACCGAATGCCGCGGCAAGCCTGCTCGCACTGCGATCCGAGCGCGAGGTCAGTGACACGCGCATCCGCGTTCGGAGTGCCGCGTCGGCCACGGCCTCGAGGAGGCCACGCGCCACATCGCCGGCACCGATCAGCAGCAGCTCGAGCGGCGGAGCGTGTCCCGCGCACGGCGCGCGCGCGAGCACCGCATCGCGCACCCGCGCACCGAGCGTCGGATCGGCGTCGGTGCCGATCGCGATACGGATATGCCGTGCGGCTTCGAGGGCGCGCTGAAAGATCGTGTCCAGCAGCGAGTTGGTTGCCTTGGCGGCTTGCGCAGTCAGCCACGCGGTCCGCACCTGCCGCATGATCTCGGGCTCGCCGAAGCGTGCCGAGCGCATCCCGGCAGTCACTTCGAACAGATGGCGTACCGCGAGGTCAGCCTCGAGGTGCTCGACGAGCGCCGAACCGTCACCATGTGCCATCACCCTCGACTCGAACCACGAGGTGAGGTCCGCGTCACCCCACCAGTACAGTTCACTGCGATGACAGGTACTCAGCAGCACGGCTGGCACACCGTCACGGCGCAGCTCGTCCAGGCACGCATCGACCGCCGCGGCCGGCAGGCGCAAGCGCCCAACCACATCCGACGCAGTCGTCTCGTGCGAGCATCCGCGCATCTGCACCGGTAGCAGGAACACGTCAGCCCCTCGCGCCCGACTTCAGCTGTTCCGCCTGCGCGCCGTTCGTGGCGACGCGACGCGGCACCCCGCGACACTGCGTGTTGGTGCAGCCCTGACACTTCTGGCGGTATTGGCCACTCCACGGATTCGCGGCGCCCAGGTGCGACATCACGACCGCAGCCAGCGCATCGAGGAAGTCCGGACGGGCGTTGAGCGCTGGCGAGCGACGGAAGCCGTGCATGCCGAGAGAGTGTGCGAGCTCGCCGTACTCGATGTCGATCTCGGACAGCGTTTCGATGTGATCGCTGGTGAACGCGATCGGCACGACGAGCACGTTCTTCTGCCCGCGCGCGGCGAGCTGGCGAATCGCCACCTCGGTGCTGGGGCCGAGCCAGCGCACCGGACCGACCTCGGACTGGAAGGTCAGCGTATACGGATTGCGCAAGCCGGCTGACACCACCACGCGGCTCATCGTCGCCGCGATCTCGGACGGGTACGCATCGCCACGATCGATCACCGACAGCGGCAGCGAGTGTGCACTGAACATCACCAGCACGTCATCCCGCTCGGCGGCGGGATACAGCGCGAGGCCATCGGCGAGCGTACTCGCCATCGCTCGCACGAACGACTCGTGCTCACCCCATCGGTCGATGATGCTCCACGTGAAGGCATCCTCGAGCCCCGTGCGCCGGAGCGAGCGCCACAGATCATTGAGGCTCGATCCGGTCGTGGAGCATGACCACTGCGGATACTGCGTGAACGCAATCGCGCGCGTGATCCCATCGGCCTTCATCGCCTGCACCGCATCGTCGGCAAACGGCGCGGTGTAGCGGAAGGCAACGTAAAACTTGTGTGGTGCCGTTTCCGGGGACTGCTGATCGAGCCGCTCGCACATCGCCCGACCCTGCGCCTCGGTCCAGGAGAGAATCGGCGAGCCGCCGCCGATGCCGTGATACAGCTCGCGCACCTTCGGTGCGCGCCGCGTCGCGATGAACTTGCCGAGGACGTCCTGAAACGGCAGTTGGATGATCTCGCGATCAGCGAACAGCCGCAGCAGGAAAGGCTCGACATCATCGAGCGTCTTCGGGCCGCCGAGGTTCAGCATCACGATCCCGGTGCCACCCGCCGGTGAGTCGTCGCCCGATGGGGGATGCGCGGGTGGGCGCCTCGCGGCACGCTGGAGCGGAAGGACGTCGAGTGGAGTCATGAACGAGAAGATCGACACCTGATACCGAATTCAGTATCCGGTGAAATACGGAGTGCAGCGTTCCATCCGGCCGACGGCGAGTTCATGCCGCCGCTGCCCACCGCCCAGCGCCCCTCGGCTGAGCTCGACGGCGGGGAAACCGCGCATGGATGCGCCTCACACCTCACGAGCGTTGGGCAGAGACCGTGCGCCTTGCGGAGTGGCGCCATGCACTCGGATGGACCAGTGATCCCGACCCAGATCCTTCGAGTGCTTTCGTCGATCCGCCAGTACGACGTGCGCGCCCTGCTGATGGGGGGGGCGGGCTGTTCTCGCCGAGGCCACGCGTCGCGCAGCGGTCTCGCGAGGCGTGACGGTCTCGCGAGGCGTGACGGTCTCGCGAGGCGTGGCAACGCCGGCTCACGTCAAAAGACTCGCCCGACTGCCACGGAACTTCGGCGACACCACACTAGCGTCGCAGCGATGTCGCAAGAATCAGCCCGTTGACACCCGCGAGCAGCGCGGCCGGGAGAATGAGCCACGGGGTATCGCGCTGCCGCAGCCGGATAGCCACCGCGGCGAGCATCAGGAGCGCGAGTCCACCCGCCGCGAGGCGCAGCGCCGGTGGCCACCAGAGGCCCACGAGGAGCCCGCCGGCCCCCAGCATCTCCAGCGCACCGGTGAGGATCCGAAGGCGTTCGAGGCCGAAGCGACCGAACTCGCGCCGCATGGCGGGGCCCACGAAGCAGCTGACCCCCGAGGTCATGAAGAGCACGCTCGTCACGAGGGCGAGCAGTGTAGAGAGTGTCACCTAGTCAATGCCCGACGCCAGTCGCGCGATGAGGAGCGAGAGCCCAAGAAGCACGAACGACGGGACGTACTTCGCGAGCGCGTGCCGCGCGCGGAGGTGGAAGATCTGGGCGACCAGCATGAACGCCGCCATGAGCAGCGCTGGCACCACCACGGGGACCGGCCAGAAGACCGCCGCGAGCAGGAGCGTGGCCAGCATGATCTTCGACGAGCCCACCATCGCGCGAATGGTGTCGTTCAGGCGGTACTCGACGAACTCGCGCGCGACTTGCTCGTGGCGAAAGGTCCACACGAAGAGCACCGAGCCTGCAACAACGACTTGGGAGGCGACAAGCAACGGTGTGCCCACGGAAACTCCAGGAAGAAGAAACCAACGCGGAAAAACGCGCCGCGACCCGAATTGGGTCCGTCGGCGCAACGACGGCACGCCCCTGGGCCACCGGGAGGGAACCCGGGGACTCGCGCACTCGGGTAGCGCCAGTGAGTACTTGCGCCATACCCATCCTTCGGCGGCCGCGCCAGGCGGTGCAACGCCACATGCGGCCTGTGGTTCAGCGCTGTGATCGTGGCGCTGACTTCGGCTCACGTTTTGGCCGGGCAGGCTATGTCCTGGTGGATGCGACATAGCGTTCAATGCCGTCCAGCACCCGTTGCAGCCCGAAGTCGAACGACGCTTCCATCGTCCGTGGGTTGCCATCAGACGGCGCGGTGATCAGGGCCGCAAACGCCGGGAAGCGTGCATCGCCGATCGCGCGACCGAGGTCCGCCCCAACCGCGGCGGTCCACTCGGCGTCGGACGTCCCGCGTGCGCGGGCCCTCGCGAGTGAGATGGCCGTGTCCGACGCGCCGCGCGTGTAGCCGTCGATGATGCTCAGCATCTGCCCGGTGTCGGCCGCGCTGAGGCCCGTTCTCGAGAGCGAGTCAACGACGGCTTCCAACCAGCTGAGCCAGTTCGGACCGTGCGGCGCGGCCACGAACGGGAGCTCGGCCAGCCATGGACGCGCGCACAACATCGCGCGCTTCGCGTGTGCCCACCGCGCCACGTCGGTACGCCAGTCGCCACGGGGCTCGGTCGCACGCGGTGGAGTTCCCATTGCCGCGTCGACGATCGCGTCGAGCAGCGCGTCCTTGTTCGGGAAGTAGCGATAGATCGCCATCGTCGTGTAGCCAAGTTGCGCGGACACCGCCTGCATCGTGACCGCCGCGAGTCCATCGGCTTCGGCAATCTGGATCGCTGCCTGTACGACGTCGTCGGGAGTGAATGCAGGCTTCGGACCGCGCGTCGATCGCGAGCGATCTTCCCACAACAGTTCACTGCGGCGCCGCAGGTCGGGATCGACTCGCACCGACGCCTGCATCATGTCGTCGAAATGCAGGGGACGCGTCGTCGACTGATCCGCGTGCGATGCCTTCTCCAACCGCGCCGTACGTGCGCGCGGCTCCTGCTTCTTCCGTCCCGCCATATCGCTCCGTGGCCCAGGGGTGTTGACAAACCTGAAACTGTGTATATCATACACTCGTACAGTGTACGTAGTACGCTAATCGAATGGTCCGCTGTACGGAAGGCATCAGGTCGTCTGGTCACCCCGCAGTGCTCACACCCACCAGGTACACACCATGTCATGCGCATTCGCAGTCTCCGCCGCACACCGCACCCCGCGCTCCAGTCGCCTGGCCATCGCACGGGCGTCGCTCACCGCGGCCGCGACGCTCGGCCTGCTCCTCATCACAGCGCGCGCTGCCGCGGCGCAGTCGCCCACCCCACCGTCGAAGAGGTGGGACGTCCTGTTCACCGGCGGCGCCTTCGTTCCCGCAGGCGACCAGCGCAACGTGCTCAAGGACGCGCAGGC
>CAYMQV010000185.1:0-9324 GCA_964392395.1 uncultured Gemmatimonadaceae bacterium | reverse complement strand
ACCGAACGATCAACCGAACGATCAACCGAACGATCAACCGAACGATCAAACGAAGAGCAAACGAAGAGCAGACTGCCTGACGCAAAGGCGCAAGGGCGCGAGGGCCGTCTGCAGGATCCAGACACCTCGGCGCGATGCGATGGTCAGCAGCGATTTCAGCACGGATGTTTTGTGACAGCACCGGCAGCAGCGCTGTGTTGCTGCTGTTCCCATGTATCTGCAGTCCTCTGCGCCTTTGCGCCTGTGCGCCTTTGCGTTAAGCCGTTGCCTTTCTGCCGTTGGGGTCGTGCCGCCGCCTCGCGATACCGCTGGTCTCGCGCCGGGTGGCGCCTTGGCTCGCGCCACAATCCATCACCCGCCGGTCGCCACGGCACTGCGGCGACACTAGACTAGATTGGAGGGCATGGACTCCCGCGCCGCCGCCCATGTGCTTGCCGAAATCGCCACCCTCCGCGAGTTGCGCGGCGAGGATGCGGGCGGCACGGCGGCCTTCGTGTCCGCGTCGAAGCAACTGGGCGCTCAGCCCACGCGGCAACTGGCCGAGATGCTCGCCTCAGGCACATTCACCGGCGACGTGCGTGGCGTGCTGGACGAGCTGCTGCACGATGGCGACTCCACGTTGCTCGATGACCTCCGCGAGGAAACGCCGGAGGGACTGCAGGAAATGCTGCGCGTACCCGGACTCGGGCCCGCGACCATCCATCGCGTGCACGCCGCACTGGGGATCGAAACGCTGCAGGAACTCGAAGACTCCGTGCGCGACGGACGGCTCGAGGCGCTGCCACGGTTTGGCGCTCGGCTCGTGGAACGAGTCCGTAACGGCATCGCGCAGCTTCGGGCGACTGGCGCGGCGGTGCTGCTGCCCCATGCCGATGCGGAGGCCGCGCGCCTGCTGAGTGAGATTGCCGCACACGACGGCGTCTCGAGGGTGGCGATCAGTGGCATGGTGCGTCGCCGACTGGAGACGGTCAGTGAGCTGGCATTGGTGGTGGAGTGCAACACGCAGCCCATCGCCGTCGCCGCCACGATGGCGCAATTGCGTGGCGTGCAACGCGTGGTGGGAGGCGGGACGCGGGTGATTTCGCTGCACTTCGCCGACGCCACCACCGCCACGCTGCATTGTGTGCGCCCAACGCAGTTCTCGGTCACGCTGCTGCGTACGACGGGGAACGCGGAGCATGTCCGCGCAGTGCTGCAGCGACTGACCGACCGTCAGTTCCGCGTGCTCGACGACGAAGTCCGAGACAACGACGGCGCGGTGGTTCCAGTCGCGGACGAAGCGGCGCTGTACGCGTTGGCCGGCCTGCCGTTCATCGCGCCGGAACTCCGCGAGTCGATGGGCGAAGTGCGCGCCGCGCACGACCGAACGCTCCCGGCGCTGCTCGAGGTGCAGGACATTCGCGGTGTGCTGCACTGCCATTCGCTTTATTCGGACGGGGGCTTTGGCATCACCGATCTGGCACAGGCGGCGATGGCGCGTGGCTGGACCTACCTGGGCATCAGCGACCACTCACGCTCGGCGCTCAATGCACACGGGATGACGGCCGACGCGGTGCAGCGGCAGCACGACGAGATCGACGCGGTGAACGCCACGCTGGCCGGCCGATTCCGTGTCCTCAAGGGTGTCGAAGCGGACATCCTGCCCTGTGGCACCGTCGACTTCGGGGCACCGTTGCTCGATCGGTTCGACTATGTGATTGCGTCAGTGCACACACGCTTCGGCATGAACAGCGCGCAGATGACCGATCGCGTCCTGAAGGCGATGGAGGACCCGCATGTCACGATCATCGGGCACCCGACGGGCCGATTGTTGCTGACGCGCGAGCCGTACGCCATCGATCTGTCGACGATTCTGAAGCGCGCCGCACAGGTCGGCGTGGCCGTCGAACTGAACGCAGATCCGCACCGGCTGGATCTCGACTGGCGCTGGTGTCGCGCGGCGCGCGAGGCGGGCGTGCAGGTTGAACTTGGCCCGGACGCGCATTCGATCGCGGGGCTCGATCATGTGGCGCTTGGCGTGTCCATCGCGCGCAAGGGGTGGCTGGGTGCCGCGGACGTCCTCAACACCCGCAGTGCCGACGATGTGCTGGCGTTCGCGCGGCGCCGGCGTGATGCAGCCCTGACACTGGCATGACGGCGCCGCGAACCGGCAAAGCGCGCACGGCGGCCTGGACTCCGACGGTGCGAAAGTCAGCGAAACCCGCCGCGAACAAGGCACGCGCCGCCGCGCCGCCGAGCCGACAGATCGTCCTGCGCACGCGGTTCTCGCGGCTGAAGGGCTCGGCACTCAAGGCGCACGCCCTGGCCGTGTACGAGGAGCTCGCGCGCCTGTATCCCGACGCGCATTGTGAACTCGACTATCAGAATCCGTACGAACTCACCGTCGCGACGATCCTCAGCGCGCAGTGCACCGACAAGCGGGTCAACATGGTGACGCCGGCACTCTTCGAGGCCTATCCGACCGCGGCCGCGCTGGCCGATGCTCCCATCGCCGATGTCGAGGAACTCGTGAAGAGCACCGGGTTCTTCCGTGCCAAGGCGAGGAGCCTGGTGGGGATGGCGCAGGCGGTGATGGCAGCGCACGGCGGGGCGATCCCGTCGTCGATGGAGGAGCTGGTGGTCCTGCCGGGGGTTGGCCGGAAGACGGCCAACGTCGTGCTGGGCAATGCGTTCGGCATCGATCTCGGCGTGGTCGTCGACACCCATGTCGGCCGCCTGGCCACCCGACTCGGGCTGACCCGCGAGACCGACCCGGTGAAGGTGGAAGTGGCACTGATGCCGCTGTTCCCGCGGGAACGCTGGACGATGCTCGCGCACCTGCTGATCTGGCACGGTCGCCAGGTGTGCGATGCCAGATCCCCACGCTGCGGCTGCTGCTTCCTCCGGCCCCGCTGCCCATCCGCCCCGCTGGATCAGTAGCGACGGGCGTCTCGCACCACATGGGTGTGAGAAGTTGGTAGATTCAGGCTTGTGCGCCCCGGCTCAGGTCGTCGGAGGCAGCCATCAGACCCCTACTACCGCATCTGGAGATTCCGTGGCCAAGACTGTCACGTTCGACACCAACAAAGGCACCATCGTCGCCGAGCTGTTCGACGTCGAGGCACCGATCGCTGCCGGCAATTTCGAGAAGCTGGCAAATGACAAGTTCTACGATGGGGTGAAGTTCCACCGCGTGATCCCCGACTTCGTCGTGCAGGGTGGAGATCCGCTGTCGCGCGATCTGCCGAACGGTGATCGTCGCGTCGGCACCGGCGGTCCCGGATGGACGATCACATGCGAGACCGAAGGCAATCCGCACAAGCACAAGCCAGGCGCACTCTCGATGGCCCATGCCGGGAAGAACACCGGTGGGAGCCAGTTCTTCATCGTGCTGAGCGAAGCCAATACGCGCCACCTGAACGGCGTGCACACGGTATTCGGTCAGGTCACGGAAGGAATTGACGTCGTGAACTCGATCGTCGGGGATGATGTGATGAACACGGTTCGGGTGTCCTGATTCCGACATTCCGGTGAGTGGTGCGGCAGCAGTCCGCACCACCGCTTCTCTCTTTCTGGAGTCTGATCATGAGCGCTTCGCACACGGAAACTCCGAGTGACCGAAAGGCCGCATTCACCGGGCTGATCGTTGGTGCCGTTCTGGTTTTTGTGATCCTTTTCATGGTCGTGAAGCTGACGAACGCGAGCTTTGCCGCTGAACATGCTGAGAAGGCTGTCCCAGAGGCTGGCAAGTAGAGGGATCTGCGATGGCTCGGCTCGAGGGGATTGATGCCATTGGCATCGTCGTGCAGCCCAGCCACAACGCTGGGAGCCTTGGATGCGTACCCGTGTCAACTCCTTCCAGTTGCCATGCCCCCTCGCGCACTGACACTCATTTCGGACGGCGCTCTGCCGTCCTCCGCGCCGCGGGTTTCGCCGCGGGTTTCGCCGCGGGTTTCCATGCCGCGTAAGTCCGTCAGGGGCGTTCCGTCGACGGGGGTCGATGCCAGGGCGGCGGCCGAGGCACTGGCAGCGGCGCGCGAGCAGGAGCGCCAGTATGTGTTGGCGGCACAGGAAGGAGACACGGGTGCCTTTGCACAGTTGGTGCGCCGTCACCAGCAACGCGCGTATGCCGTTGCGCGCGCCGTGCTGCTGTCGCATGAGGATGCCGAGGATGCGGTGCAGGAGGGATTCCTGCACGCCCATCGGGCCTTGAGCCGGTTCCGTCCCGATCAGCCGTTTGGGGCGTGGCTGCACCGGATCATCAGCAATGCCGCGCTGGATCTGGCTCGGCGGCGCAAGGTTCGGGATACCGACGAACTGGTCGATACTCACGCGAGTCCTTTCCGCGATCCGGCTGAAGCGGATGAGCTGCAGGATCGTCTTCGCAGTGCGCTGTTGCAGTTGCCCGACCGCCAGCGGTCGGTACTCGTTCTGCACGATGTTGAGGGGTACAAGCATTCGGAGATTGGCGCGATGCTCGGGATTCCCGAGGGAACGGCCCGGTCCGACCTGCACCATGCCAGGGCAGCGATGCGAACCATCCTCGGTTCGCTCCGGCGCCTGGCCTGAACGAGGACAAAGCCATGCATTCCGACGACTTCGACCGCGATCCAGCAGTCACGCTGCAACTCCGCTCACTCCTGCGTCCACCGGCTGACGCCGCATACTGGGACGGGCTGGAGTCACGCATCATGGAACGCATCCTCGCGGATGCGACGCCCTCGGTGCTGACCACGTCAGCGACCGGCAGCCTGGCCGCGATAACCGGCTGGTGGGAACCGTTTTCGCAGTGGCGTCGCATTGGCGGCGCGGTCGCCGCGGCCGCACTTGCGCTCGTGGGCTGGGGCCTGTGGGACACGGCAGGCACGGCAGATCGCCTGGCGTACGAAGCGGCAGTCGAAGCGTTGTCGACGCCGCTGGATTCGGTTGGGCGTCCGCTCAGCGACGCGCCACGCGAGAAGACGGTGCCCGACCTGTTCAGGTACTGATGTCCGGCACGATCGAACGTACCAAGGCACAGGCGATTTTTTTCCTGCTTGGTGCGGTGCTGGTTGGCGGGGCCCTCGGGTTCACGGCGAACCGGGCGATGACCCACCGCGACTTGCCGAAGGACCAGAAGAGCGCGCGCGATCAGCTGGCGGACCGGCTCGAGCTCGATACAGCCCAGCGGAACATGCTGGACTCCGTGCTCGACCATCGGAACGAACAGATGAAGGCGGTGCTGGCACCGGTGCGTCCGCAGCTGGATTCGGTGCGATTTGCGGCACGCGCGGTGATCCGTGCCCGCCTCTCGTCCGGTCAGCAGGCGCTGTGGGACCAGGTGCTGCGGGAAATGGCGCGAGACAGCGCACGGTCGAACGGGCGCTGAGGAGCGCCCCACTACCCCGTCCGATCAGGGCATATAGCTTCCGTCGTTACAGAATGCACGTTGTATCCTGACGCCGCCTGAGCCGTCTGAAGGGCGACGTCACTTGTTGGGGTGACAGGCTGCGACCGCAGCCCGACACGATTTCCGTTGCGCTGCGCATGGCTCAGGCGATGTGCGGCATTCCGTATGACTGAACCGCAGCCTTCATCTTCATCGTCGCCGGCATCGGATTCTTCCGCAGCCGCTGCCGACCCGGTGGTACCTGACCCGCCCGACGCGTCCCCCGGTCATTCATCGGCGGTTCCTGTGCCACCCGTGGCGCCCACGGCGCCGGCGCCTCAGAGTATTACGGGATCACACGCAGTGATTGCGGACAGCAACCAGCATCACGTGGGCGAGCCGGCGAGCGGCAAGAAGCTGGCGCTGCTCACGCTGACGGCCTTGGGCGTCGTGTATGGCGACATCGGCACCAGCCCATTGTATGCGTTGAAGGAGTGCTTCAACGGTGCCCACGGCGTGGAACCGACAGCCGAGAACGTGGTGGGGGTGCTGTCGCTCATCGTCTGGTCGCTGATCAGCGTCGTCACGGTGAAGTACGTCGGATTCATTCTGCGCGCCGACAACCGGGGCGAGGGCGGGATTCTGGCGCTCCTCGCGCTGCTGTTGCAGAAGGTTGACGGGGTGACGCTGGACCCGGGCACGAAGAAGCGGGTCATCATCCTTGCGCTCTGCGGTGCGGCCCTCCTGTATGGCGATGGGATCATCACACCGGCCATGTCGGTGTTGAGCGCAGTCGAAGGACTGGAGGTCATCGCGCCCTCGCTGCACGCGTACATCGTCCCGGTGACCATTGCGTTGCTGGTGGCCTTCTTTGCCGCGCAGCGATTCGGCACCGATCGGGTCGGCAAGGCGTTCGGCCCGCTCATGTTCATCTGGTTCACCGGAATTGCGGCCCTTGCCGTGCCTCACATCGTTGCTGAACCGACGGTGCTGAATGCACTGGCGCCGTGGCATGGTGTGCAATTTTTCCTCGCCCATGGGTGGCACGGATTCGTGCTGCTCGGCGCCGTGGTGCTGGCGGTCACGGGCGCCGAAGCGCTGTATGCCGACATGGGGCACTTCGGCAAACGGCCGATTCGACTGGCCTGGCTGATGCTGGTGTTCCCCTGCCTGCTGATCAACTACTTCGGCCAGGGTGCGGCGTTGATCACGCATGAGGCCGCGCGAGCCAATCCGTTCTACTTCCTCGCGCCTCCAATCCTGCAATACCCGCTTCTCATCCTGGCGACGATGGCGGCGATCATCGCCAGTCAGGCGATGGTATCGGGTGCGTTTTCGCTGGCGCAGCAGAGTGTACAACTGGGCTTCTCACCGCGCGTGACGATCGTCCACACGTCGTCAACGCAGTCAGGGCAGATATACATTCCCGAGATCAACCTGCTGATTGCGATCGGGACCATGCTCGTCGTGATCGGCTTCCGTTCGTCGACCGCGCTGGGTGCCGCCTACGGCATTGCGGTTACCGGAACCATGACGATCACATCGTTGCTGTTCTATCAGCTCTGTCGGCATCGCTGGGGCTGGCAGAAATGGCGTGCGCTGACCGTCGCCGGAGTTTTCCTCACCGTCGATCTCGCGTTCCTTGGTTCGAACGTTCTGAAGGTCTTCCAGGGTGGCTGGGTACCGCTGCTGGTTGGGGCCGGTATCTACACGCTGATGAGCACGTGGAAGCGTGGTCGCGAAGCGCTGGCGAAGATACTGCGAAAGGGCACGCTGCCGACCGAGTTGTTTCTGGCGGACATCAAGCGGAAAGAGCACTTGCGCGTGCAGGGAACCGCAGTCTTCATGACGTCGGATGCGGACGGCATTCCCCCTGTACTGCTGCATCATATCAAGCACAACAAGGTGCTCCACGAGCAGGTGGTGTTGCTGAGCGTGGTGTCGAAACCGGTACCGTACATCGATGCGGGCCAGCGGATCGAGGTGGAAGCACTGGGCGCTGGCTTCTGGCGCGTCAAGGCGATGTACGGCTTCATGCAAAGCCCAAAGATGAGCGAGATCATGGCGAGTGCGCGTGCGTCAGGGCTGGTGTGCGCGCCCGGGTCGACGAGCTACTTCCTTGGCCGCGAACAGCTGTTGCCGAGCGGGCAGTCAGGCATGTCGCTCTGGCGCAAGAAGCTGTTCATCCTGATGGTTCGAAACGCCCGTTCGGCGACAGCCTTCTTTGGCATTCCGGCCGGACGCGTGGTCGAACTGGGCACACAGATCGAGCTGTAGTGCGGCCGGTGGACGGGCGGTGTTCGTGCGCCCCGATCCGATTCTTCAACGGTGATGAGGTCGTACATGCGTCGCGTATCGCTGTCGGTGGCTGTCGTTGGCATCATCACGAGCAGCGCCGGAAACCTGATCGCCCAGTCCGGGCCGAGTGCATCGATCGATACCACGCCAAGCCGCCTGGTGCCGGTGAGGGCGATGGCCTTCGACGGAAAGCTCAGCGTCCCGACCGGTTTCGCCGTGACGCGTTATGCGAGCGTGCCGAACGCGCGCGCGATGGTGGTTGGCCCCGATGGCAGCGTCTATGTGAGCCAGCCCGGCCGGAACGCCATCACACGACTGGTGGACACGAATGGCGACGGTGTCGCCGACTCGAACACCATCGTGCTCTCGGGCCTTGATCGACCGCACGGCATGGCCTTCCACAAAGGCAAGTTCCACGTCGCGAATACGGGAGGCGTGGTGCGGTTCACGCTCTCGGCGGCAGGGATTCCGACCGGCACGCCAGAGCAGCTGAACCGCTACGATGCTGGAAAGAATCACTGGACCCGCAGCATCCTGTTCGGTGGCGACGGCAGGATGTACGTGTCGATCGGGAGCACCTGCAACATCTGCGTGGAAACCGCCAGCGAACGCGCAGCGGTGATGCAGTATGATGACGACGGCCAGAACGGACGCGTCTACAGCAGCGGATTGCGCAACGCCGTTGGCATGGCAGTCAACCCGACCACGAAGCAGATCTGGGTCACGCAGCATGAGCGCGACAACCTGAAGCCGGACCATCAGGATCTGCCGACGGAAGAGATCAACATCCTGAGCGATGGCAAGGACTATGGCTGGCCCTACTGCCACGGTCCGAAGATTCCGAACCCGGAATTCAACGATCAGGCGCGCTGCAACCGCACCGAAGCGCCGGCGCTCCGCATGCAGGCACACTCGGCACCGCTTGGGATGACGTTCCTCGACAAGGCGACGAGTTTCCCGGCTGACTGGCGCAGCGACGCGCTGGTGGCGTTCCACGGGAGCTGGAATCGCGACACGCCCACCGGCGCCAAGGTGGTACGCGTGCGGGTCCGCAACGGGCGACCGGTGAGTTACGAAGACTTCATGACCGGGTGGCAGGGCGACACTGGGGCTCGGTGGGGCCGTCCGGTGGACTTCGCGGTGCTGCGTGATGGATCGGTGCTGGTCAGCGACGACAATGGCGGGACGGTATTCCGGGTGACTGCTGCGCGGTGAGTGCGAATTGACCGCAGCCGATGTGCTTTACGCGGGGCTGCAACAGCAAGAACAGCGGCAACGGCAACGGCAACGGCTAGAACAACGGCAACAGCTAGAACAACAGCAACGGCCACTGGAACTGCATTACGCAGAGACACAGAGGCGCAGAGACGCAGAGGTACTGCAGAAACGGAATAGTGGAACGCTCCGAGCGGCAGGCGCCCGCCTGATAGCTCTCGTTAGAATGAGCTGAATATTCAGTTTCAAGCGCAGTTGCCGTTGCAGTTCACCCCGACCTTCGCTCTTTCGCCTTCGCGACGACGCTCGTCAACGCGTCCGACTTTCTCTGCGTCTCTGCGTCTCTGCGTCTCCGTGTCATGCGGTTCCAGTGGCCGTTCCAGTGGCCGTTCCAGTGGCCGTTCCAGTGGCCGTTTCCGTGGCCGTTCCAGTGGCCGTTTCCGTGGCCGTTTCCGTGGCCGTTT
>CAYMQV010000184.1:0-9329 GCA_964392395.1 uncultured Gemmatimonadaceae bacterium | reverse complement strand
GGCCGACTGGCATCTGCTCGACCCGGCCACTGATGGCGTTGCCGGCGTCGGGGCGCGGCGCGCACTCACCGAGTTGCTGCACAACGCGGCGCCAAGGCGCGTCATCACGGTGGCCGTGATCGACGGCGGCGTGGACACGTCGCACGTCGCACTGCGCGGGGCGCTGGTCCTCAATTCGCGCGAAACCCCCGCCAACGGAAAGGACGACGATGGCAACGGGTACGTGGATGACGCGCGCGGCTGGAACTTCATCGGTGGCGCCATCGGGAACATCGACGACGACCGGCTCGAGCTGACACGGGTGGTGGCAACCTGTCGGGCGAACGGCGGCAAGACTCCAGTCGCGACGCCGTGCGTCGAGCTCGAGCGCGCATTTGCGTCCGCAGTGGCTGAGGCGACGACGCAGTGGGGTGGCCTCCGCCCCGTGCTGACGCAGTACGATTCGCTGCTGGCAGTGGTCGCGAAGGACAATGGCGTCGAGAAGACGGCCATCACCGACGCCACCTTGACCAGGATGCTGCCCAAAACGACCGCCAGCCGAACCGCGCTGCTCCAGTTGCAGAGATTTGCGACGAACGGATTGACACCGAATGTGTCCCGCGCGGCGCGGCGTCAGGTGGAAGGGCGGCTGAGTTTCGGGCTCAACCTGGCCTTCGACGGTCGGAAGGTGGTGGGTGATACGCCGGCCATGGGGCGTCACTACGGCAACCCGAACGTGACGGGACCCGACGCATCCCACGGCACGGCGGTGGCCAGCGTGATCGGCGCCGTGAGCGGCGACAGCGGGTTTGTCGGCGTCGCGCCGGGCGTTCGGATTCTTCCGATTCGGGTGGTACCGAACGGCGACGAGTATGACAAGGACGTGGCGAACGGGATTCGCTACGCCGTCGAGTCGGGAGCACAGATCATCAACATGTCGTTCGGCAAACCGTACTCGCCGGGCAAGGCTGCCGTCGACAGCGCCGTGCAATTCGCGGTGTCCCGAGGCGTTCTGCTGGTTCACGCGTCGGGGAATGAGAGCGCGGACGTGGACGCCGCAGCAACCTTTCCCAGCTCGAACTTCACCGCACCGGCCGGTGGCCGCGCCGCCACATGGATTGACGTGGGGGCATCGAGCTGGCGCCCGGGCGAGCGCCTGGCCGCCGATTTCAGCAACTACGGTCGGACGATGGTTGACCTCTTTGCGCCTGGCGTCTCCATTTTCTCAGCGGCGCTCGGCAACGAGTATGCACGCGAGGATGGCACCAGCCTCGCAGCGCCCGTCGTCAGTGGCGTCGCGGCGCTCCTGATGTCCCATTTTCCGACGCTCAGCGCAGCCGACGTGAAGCGGATCCTGATGGCCACGGTGACGCCGTACCCCAACACGCTGGTCCTCCGGCCGGGCAGCGAAACCGCGCGGGTTCCGTTCGCTTCGCTCTCGGTCTCTGGAGGCATCGTCAACGCCTATGAGGCCGTGAAGTTGGCCCAACGCGAGACCGCGAAGGCCCAGTAGTCATTCCTGTGGCGGCGCGACTGCCGCGGGTGCCCGGAAAACCAGCGAGGGCCGAGATGCTCACGCATCGCCGGCCCTCGCTGGTACTTTGCATGACGGAGCATTCCGCCACACGACAGACAGGTCAGGCTGCGATGTCATCCTCCCGAAGGTCAGTATCGACATCTCCTTCGGCCTCTCGCAGCGAGGCCAGCATTGCGTCTTCATCAAGCTCTGCGTACGAGGCCACGTTGATCGGCAACCGAATCGCGGCGCTGTGTTGTTCCTGGCCTTTGACACTGGCCAGATGCGCGATCGCGGTTCGGAACTGCGGACCATTGCTGCTGATCAGGATCGCCGCATCCTCCGCGAGCACCGAAGTGGCCAGCGAGAGCTCGGCCGCAACTGCGCTGCCATCGGCGGCAATGCGCCAGACGGCGTCAGGACGACCGCGATTGGCAGCGGCCAGCGCCCACGCCAGGTGGGTCACAGACGGATCACCGTAGAGCGTGACGACCTGATGGCGCGTTGCCGCCGGATCCGCCCCGGCTGCCCATCGCACCGACTCGGCTACCACGCCAGCCATCACCGGCGTCGCGGCCATCCGAACGAACACATCGATCATCGACACCCCCTCCCCGTGGAACACACGGCATCGGTGCGGCCAATTCCGCTCTACGGGACGCTCAGGCGCCAGGTGACGCCCGTCACCGCAGCAAGCGACACGCCGCTCCGGTTCCCGCCAGAACAACGCTAGCAAGCGTCGTACCATCTCAGATACTGCACCAGATTCGAATTCGTCACCAGAGCCATGCGCGTGGCTGATACGTCTTTGTAGCAGACGACTGCCTGTGCGACTGGCCAGTCCGCTGCATCACCCTGTGGCGTCTTGCCGACAGGAGTTCACGCCCTACTTTCCCTTCCATGACAACGACCGCCGAGCAGGGACGAGCGACGATCCTCGTCGTCGAAGATCGCGCCGAGGTGCTGGAGGTGGTGTCGCGCACGCTTCTGGAAAGCGGGTATGCGGTGCTGACGGCTCAGGATGGGGAGTCCGGCCTGGCAATCGCCATCGATCAGGCCCCGGATCTGATCATTCTTGACATCGGGCTCCCAAAGGCGAACGGCCTGGATGTTGCGCGAGACCTGCGCGAGCGTGGCTTCCGCGCACCAATGCTGATGCTGACGGCTCGCGTCACGATCGGCGATCGGGTCGCAGGTCTCGATGCCGGCGCCGATGATTATCTGGTCAAACCCTTCGATGTTGACGAACTGGTGGCTCGCGTTCGTGCATTGCTGCGTCGATCCACGTTGCGCGACGAGGAACTGCTGCTCCGCGTGGGGACGCTGCATCTGGACACCGTCTCACGCAACGTGACGCGTGACGGAGCACCGATTTCATTGACCCAGAAGGAGTACGCGCTGCTCGAGTATCTGATGAAGCACTCGGGACGGGCCGTGACGCGCGAGCAGATCGCCGAACATGTCTGGAAGACGGAATTCGACCCGTCGACCAACATCGTCGATGTGTACATCAATTATCTGCGCAAGAAGATCGACGGTGCGGATGGTCCGCAGCTGCTGCATACCGTCCGCGGCACCGGATACATGCTGCGCGCCTGACACGCGCAACGGACCGGGATCACGGCGGCGCTTGTGCACCGCTGCCGGAGTCTATCTCGACGGCGCGGCCCGCTCCGCGTTCGGCTCGCAGTGCCGTGAGCAGGCCCGGTGCAGACTGCGTCAGCGTCGATGTGACTTCGGTGAGCAACCAGTTCGCAGCCCACGGGTCGGCGGCCTGCGCGCGCCGCCACCCCTCGGTGAGACGCAGGCCCACGGCCGCGGTATCGCCACTGAGGGCGAGCAGCTCGACCGCCAGGGCGTCCTGCAACTCACGCCCGGGGAACCACTCGCGGCGGGCGCCCGAGATCGCATCGGCCTTCATCAGACTCTGCGTCGCGCGAAGCCGATCGCCGAGCCGCAACCGGCACAGGCCCGCGCCCGAGATCGCACCAACCTCGACGTCGTGCTGTCCGACACGTTCCGCCAGCGACGCCGCCACGTCGTAGAGGTCCGCCGCAGCGGCCAACTCGCCGCGCTCGCGATCGAGGTGGGCCAGATGGTAGAGCGCGAGCAGCTGCCGCTCACTGTTCTGGACCGCCGCGAAGAGGGCCAAGGCGTCGCCGAAGAGTTCGCGCGCCTGCTCGAGATCCCCGGTGCGCCGCGCGACGACACCGAGGTCGAGCGCCGCCATCCCCCACTCATCGGGTGTGCCGGCGGTGCGTCCAAGATCAATCGCTCGCCGGAGGGCCGTCCTCGCGTTCTCCCATTCCTCGCGCTGCGCCGCCACCACGCCGATGCGATCCCAGCACCGCGCCTGACCACGCGCGTCGTGCAGATGCTCGTACAGCGCCAGCGCACGGCGATAACTCTTCTCTGCGTCGAGGGCATCATCGGCATCGAGCGACACGCCAAGGCGAACGAGCGCATCGGCCAGCAGGCTGTCGTCACCAAGACTGCCAGCCAGCTGCACGGCATCGCGCGCTGCAGCGACGGCGGCGGTACGGTCGCCGAGTCGCAGATGCGTCGCGGCCAGCATCCCGAGCACGGCGACCCGCTCATCGTCAGCGCCGATATCGGCGGCTGACTGGACCAACGCCTCGCACGCCCGCAGCGTCTTCAGCGCGGGCTCACCGAGGAGCGCACGGAGACGTTCACGCATCCGACGCAAGCGCAGCGTTTGCCGGTGGTCGGCGCGGGCCGCATACCAATCCAGCGCCAGCGCACAGGTTTCCTCGGCCTCCGCATACCGGCCACGGAGCTCCGCCACCTCGGCCATCGCCACTCGCACCGCGGCCACCGATGCCGGGTCAGGTGCATGCCGTTCGGCAATCCGCAGGAACTCGTCGGCCTCTTCGTGTGCGTAGACTCGCCTCGCCCGCTCGGCGGCAGCAAGGGCGAAGGCATGCGCCTGTCGCGCATCGTCGGCACGGTCGAAGTGCATGGCGATTTCGGCCACGGCATCGGGCATCCGTTTCCGCAGGGCCTGGGCCACCCGATCGTGCGTGCGCTGCAGGCGCCGGGTATCGAGTGGCTTGCAGAGCGCTTCGATGAGGAGCGTGTGCGCAAAGACGTACCGATCACTGCCTCGACCATGCGCCGGCTGGATGACGCTGGCACGAACGCCGCTTTCGATCGCCGACGCCAGCACCTGCGGCGTGACACGAGCCGCATCCTGGACGACACCCAGATCGAACTCCCGGCCGACCACGGCCGCCACGGTCAACACATCCCGATCGTCGCCGCTCAGCTTCGCCAGACGACGACCCATCAGGTCGAGCACACCATTCGGCAGGCGCAGCTCGGAGACCGGATGCCAGTGCCAGCGATCCTTGTCCCACCAGATGTCGCCTTCGTCAACCAGTGTCCGGAGCGTCTGAACGACGAGCAACGGATTCCCCTCGGTCTGGCGATACAGGTAGGCGAGAAACTCGCGTTCGACCTCCTGACCGTAGAAGACCGCATCGACCCAGCGACGCAGCTCGTCACGCGTCAGCCGCGCGAGGGCCTGCTCGTGAATCCGTCGGTTGACGACGAGGCGCCGCATCCGTTCGTGGATCTCTGGCGTGACATCCTCCATGCGGAGTGTCAGGCAGAGCAAAATCGGCTCGCGCTCCAGCTGCGTGACGACGTGCTCGAACGCGTCCCACGTGGCAGCGTCGGCAGACTGCATGTCGTCGAGCACGATCACGATCGGACGCTGCGCAGCCGCTTCGGAGATATAGCTGGCCAGATCTCCGAGCAGCGCGAACTTGCTGCCAGTCGGCGGCAGCGGCACGGTGGCGGGACTCGCCAGACTTGGGACGATTCGCGAAAGCTCAGGCCAGCGAACGCCACCAACTGCCGGCGTCGCTCGCGTTGGTGTTGGCGTGCTCGGAAGACGGATGCCGTGCGGTGGGGCGCTGCCAGCAGAAAAAAGGGTGGCAAGCGAGGCAGCGTTCGGTGGGCCGCCAGACGCCGACGACCCCGCTGGGCGCTCGTCAAATGCGCCTCCGGACAGACTCGCGCGGGACTCCGTAGCGGTCTGCTTTTGCCGTTCGAGCGCCTCGACGATCTCGACCCAAGGCGCATATGGCGGCTGAATCACGACAGCATCAACTGCTCGACCAATCACCATCGAGCCACCGCGAAGCCGAACTTCGGGTTCGAGCTGTCGCAGCAAGGTGGTCTTGCCAACGCCGGCTTCGCCGAGCACTGCAACGGTACGGGGTCGACCGCTGGCGGCGTCATCGAGGAGTGCGACCAGACCGCGGAGTTCCTCGCCACGGCCAACGAATCGGTCGAGGGCTGGCAAGACAGCGGTGCCGTGCGTGGCGCCTGCAACGGCTACGCCGTCGCGTCCGCGGCGTTTGACCTGGTACATCGCGCGGTCGCCCGCCGCGAACAGCGTTTCTGGATCAGTGCCATGCGCGGGGAATGACGCCACGCCAACGCTCACCGTTACCGAAATCGGCAGCCCAGTCGCATCAGTCAGCCCTCCGTGTCCGCGAATCGCGGCACCGAGACGCTCCGCCACTTCTCGCGCGCGCGCGATGGGCGCACCTGCGAGCAGGGCGACGAACTCGTCCCCGCCCCAGCGGGCTGCCAGGTCGCCAGTGCGCAGCGTTCGACGGAGTAGTTCCCCGACCAGCGCCAGAACGGTGTCGCCGCGCGCGGTGCCATGACGGTCGTTGATCGCCTTGAGCTGATCGACGTCGATGACCAGCAAGGCGCATTCACCTTGCGTCGCTCGTGCACTGGTGATTGCGGCGGCAGCGGCGGTGACGAACGCGCCTCGCAGTGGCAGACCGGTCAGGTCATCGACGGGCTGGTCGTTCAGCAATGGCGTGGGTGTCGCGGGACGAATGTCCGGGCGGCGCAGCGCAGACAGCTGCCTGGTATCGTGGATACTAAGCCGATAGTCCGCGTGCAGACAGCGCCAGAGTGAACAGACGGAAGACGCCGTCGGCCGGGCAAGTGTCACATCGCCTCACGGAATCTCTGCAGCATTCGGAGCGGATTGAGGGGCCGCCCGCGGACTTAACGCGAGGCGGCGCCGCACGTCCGTCAGCTTGAAGCCACTCTCACTGGAGCTGCCTGTGCGTTGGTGCCGTACCCTGACA
This sequence comes from uncultured Gemmatimonadaceae bacterium, assembly GCA_964392395.1. Lineage (GTDB taxonomy): Bacteria > Gemmatimonadota > Gemmatimonadetes > Gemmatimonadales > Gemmatimonadaceae > JACMLX01. The sequence continues at coordinate 2,696 of CAYMQV010000184.1, read as the reverse complement.
ATCCTGCTGACACTCGTCAGCGCCGCCTGCGCCAGTAGCGGCAACGCACCTCCGCTTGGCAGTGCCGACGCAACGCAGGCTGGACTGCCTGCCGCCTCGAGCGTGGCGCTGCGCGAGCAGACCGCAGACCAGCAGGTACTCCACGCCCTCAACCGGCTGACGTTCGGTGCGCGTCCTGGGGATGTTCAGGCCGTGCGCGAACGGGGTGTCGATCCCTGGATTGCGGACCAGCTCTCGCCGCAGCACAGCTTGGCAGCGTCGGACCTTACCGGCTACCAGACACTTGGCATGTCGCTACCCGCGTTACTCGACGAATATCCGCCGAATCCGGTGTTGAAGCGTCTGATGCGGCAGGCGGCCGGCGGCGGGTCGCGTGATTCGATGCGCTTCAATCGCAACGACACTCTGGAATACACGCAGGCTCGGCGACGCGCCGCCGTGATTGGCCTCGAGCTGACGTCAGCGCGCGTGGCACGCGCGGTGGTGAGTGAGCGACAGCTGGAGGAGGTCCTGACGGACTTCTGGCTCAACCACTTCAATGTGTTCGCTGGGAAGAGCGCTGCGATGCGCCACTATCTGGTGTCGTACGAGCGGGATGCGATCCGTCCGAATGTGCTGGGTCACTTTCGCACGCTGCTGGGCGCGGTGGCGCACAGCGCGGCGATGCTGGTCTATCTCGACAACGCCCAGAGTGCGGCTGACAGCACGCGCCCGACGCTGGTACCGCAACGCGTTGCACGGGCGGCGCAGCGGCGATACGCTCAGCGCGCGCCGCAACTGGCGGGCATGTCGCCAGAGCAACGCGATAGCGCAGTGGCCAGGCTGCGGCTGCGACGCCGAGGGCTGAACGAGAACTACGCCCGTGAATTGATGGAACTGCACACCCTTGGCGTGGACGGCGGCTATACGCAGCAGGATGTGACTGAAGCGGCGCGGGTGCTGACTGGGTGGAGCATCGAGAGGCCGAATGAGACCGCGGCATTCCGATTCAATCCCGCGCTGCACGATGCCGGATCGAAGCTCGTCCTCGGTACCGTCTTTCCCGCGGGTCAGGGGGTGGCCGAAGGGGAACGTTTGCTCGACCTGCTGGCGCGCCACCCGTCGACAGCCACGTTCGTCGCGACCCGACTGGCACAGCGTTTCGTCAGCGACACACCACCTGCCGCACTGGTCGCCCGCGCCGCGGAGACGTTCCGGCGCACCGACGGCGATCTGCGTGAAGTCGTCCGTACGATCGTGACCAGCGAGGAATTCTTCTCGCAGATCGCGTGGCGAGCCAAGGTGAAGTCACCGTTCGAGGTGGTGGTCAGCGCGCTGCGCGCCATGGGGGCCGCCGTGGATACGACGGCGCGATCGGCAGCGATCGTCGCGCGCCTTGGACAGCCGATCTACCAGCATCAGGCACCGAATGGCTGGCCCGAGACGGGGGATGGCTGGATAAACACAGGTGCGATTCTCAATCGCATCAACTTCGGCATGGCGCTGGCAAGCGGCAGTGTGCCGGGCGTACGGGTACGCAACTGGCCGCTGTACGCAGGGCTTGATACGCTGCCGCGCGATCAGCAGGTGGATGGTGTGGTGCGTGCACTGCTCGGCGGGGCGGTGAGCGCCGACATGCGAGGTATTCTGGTCAGTGGCGACCATCCCATGCTGGAACGGGCCATGGCGCAGACCGACGTGTCTGCCGACTCCGGCAACGCACCCGCGGCATTGCCGAGTGGCGCGATGCGCGGCAGTGGTGGGAGCGCGATGTCACCGGGCACGCAGGGCACTGGTACGACGATTACGACCGATCGCGGCACGCGGCTCGCCCGCGGCATGGGGCCGGGGGTGCGGTTCAGCGGCGCGGGTGCTGGCCAGGGACTGGCGCAGATCATCGGCCTCGCCATCGGATCGCCCGAATTTCAGCGCCGCTGACACGCGACATTCTTTCGAAGGAGCAGGTATGGATCGACGAGTCTTCATGCGTTCGGGTGCGATGGCGCTGGTGACGATGGGGTTGAATCCGTCGTTCCTGCGGCGCACTACGTTCGGCATGGCGTTGCCGGAAGCGGCGAAGGGGAAGGTGCTGATCTGCATTTTTCAGCGCGGTGCCGCCGACGCGCTGAATGTCGTGGTGCCGCATGGAGACCCCTCCTACTACCGCCTGCGGCCCAACATCGCGATTTCACGGCCATCGCTGGCGGCAGGTGCCGCTGGAGCGCTCGAGCTCGACGGGCGTTTCGGGCTGCACCCCGCGCTGCGTTCGCTCAAGCCGCTGTACGATCGCGGTGTACTGGCGCCGATCGTGGCCGTGGGCAGCCCCAGCAACACGCGCTCGCACTTCGATGCGCAGGATTACATGGAGAGCGGCACTCCCGACCGCAAAGGCACCACAGATGGCTGGCTGAACCGATATCTGGCCGTCGCTGGAACCTGCGAAGCGGGTAGCCGCTGCTCGCCGACACCGTTCAAGGCGGTGGCGCTAACGGCACAGATGCCGCGGATCCTGGAAGGGCCGAGTCCGGTGGTCGCGATGAACTCGCTGGAGGAATTCACGGTGCGCGCGACCGGGTCGCAGTCAGACCGGCTGGAAGCGCTGTACCGTACGGGCCGCGCGGATGTGATTCATGCGACCGGCAGCGACACGTTCGAAGCGGTGAAGATGCTGCGCGCCGCCAACCCGCAGCAGTACGCAGCAGCGAATGGAGCACAGT
>CAYMQV010000183.1:0-9365 GCA_964392395.1 uncultured Gemmatimonadaceae bacterium | reverse complement strand
CGGTGCGGCAACCGCCGGTGCGGCAACCGCCGGTGCGGCAACCGCCGGTGCGGCACGCGTCGCGTGCACCACGCGCGGCGCGACATCACCGAGCCCGGCCAGCACCTCTTCCAATGCCAACGTGCGATCGAGCAATGCGAGGCGCACGAGAAGCGTTTCGAAGACGAGCTGCGGCTGACTGCTCTTCCGGAGCCGCGCCTCGACGTCCGCGGTTGCCTGCAACACCCGCAACAGATCGCCGGCGCGCCATTGCGGTGCCATGGCGGTCAGTCGCTCGCGAACCGACGTGGAGACGGCGCCGGGATCGCCGCCAAGCACAATCGCGAGTTGTGCGCGCACGAGGTCAGCGAGTCCGGTCAGGAGCAGCACGAGATCGACACCAAGATTCGTCAGCCGCTCGACCGCGCCGAAGACATCGGCGGCGCGGCGTTCACCGATGATCGCGAGCAGCGCCAGCAACTCGTCTTCCGGCACCAGGCCCAGCGCATCGCGGACGCGCGCCGAGGTCAACCTGGAGTCGTCACCAAAGGCCAGTACCTGATCGGTCAACGAGAGCGCATCACGCAAGCCGCCGTCGGCTGCGCGCGCGAGCATCTGCAGCGCATCGGGCTCGTAGGTGACCCCTTCAGCGTCGAGGACTGACGCCAGGCGATCGCGAATCTCGGCCGGATTGATGCGCCGCAAGTCGAAGCGCTGCAGTCGACTCAGCACCGGTGCCGCGGTCTGGGCAATCTTCTGCGGTTCGGTGGTGGCGAAGACGAACACGACGCGCGGCGGCGGCTCCTCGAGAATCTTGAGGAGCGCATTCCAGGCCTCGCGCGTGAGCATGTGTGCTTCGTCGACGATGTAGACCTTGTATCCATCACTGGTGGATGGTGCGTACATCGCTCGCTCGCGGAGATCGCGGGCATCATCCACACCGCGATTGGAGGCGGCGTCGATCTCGACCACGTCGAGCGAGGCGCTGCCACTCCAGATCCGGGTGCATGCGCCGCAGGCGCCGCAGGGTTCGCCGTCGTCGCGCGTCTTGCGATTCTCGCAATTCAGCGCCATCGCCAAAACACGTGCCAGCGTGGTCTTGCCGGTGCCGCGCGGACCGCAGAGCAGGTAGCCGTGCGCAACGCGATCGCGCGCAATCGCCCCCTTCAGCGTGTTCGAGACGTGCGTCTGCACGGCGACCTGCGCGAAGTTCTTCGGTCGGTACTTTCGGGCGAGCGCGATCACGGGCTGGGAATCCTCCCGAGGGGCGCAAAGGTCAATCGACGCGGCGCGGTTGACCCGACGGCGCAGAGAGCGCACGACGACATTCCACACCCGAAAGGTGCACGGAAGCGACAGAAACAGATCGCGCGGCGTCGCCGTCCGAAGCCGGACGATCAGACAGCCGCGCGATACTCCAGGCCTGACGGAGCAACGCAAGACACCACACGGCGCTGCTACCTTTCGATCCTGACGCGGTTAGCGGGCCTACGCCCTCCGGGACCTGGAGCAAGAGAGAATCTAACGACGACGCAGGCGCGCGTCGAGTGGACCGGTCAGTCAGACGGCAGTCGAAGACCGACTCGACTCAGCGCTCCAATGCGTCCGCCACGATCTGCCCGGCGGCGGTGGCCGCCTCGGCCGAGACGTCGAGATGAAACACGGCGCGCACGCGGCTGGCCGACCACGCCGAGACCGCCACGCCTTGTGCCTTCGCGGCAGCCACAACGGCGTCGGCGCGCTGCCCGGATCGCAGGTCGATCATGACGATGTTGGTTTCGGGGGTGACCGGCTGCGCTCCACCGGCGCCCTGAACCAGCGCGGCGAATGCTGCAGCGTTGGCATGGTCGAGATGCAATCGTGCCAGATGATGCCGAAGCCCATACTGCGCGGCGGCCGCGATGATTCCCGACTGGCGCATGCCGCCCCCGAATCGCTTGCGGACCTTCCATGCCTCATCGATCACCGCCTGGGATCCAACCAGCGCCGCGCCCACCGGCGCACCGAGCCCCTTCGAGAAGCTCACCATGACCGTGTCGACAGGCCGCGCAAAATCGGCCAATGACACACCGGTCGCGACGTGGGCATTCCAGAGCCTCGCACCGTCCATGCGCACCTTGAGCCCTGCACCCCGACCGACATCGGCCAGCGCCCTCAGCTCGGGCAGCGGTGTGATCACACCACCGGCGCCGTTGTGCGTGTTCTCGAGCCAGAGCAGGGTTGCCGTTGGCGCGTAACGGGACGGACTGCGAAAGCCCGTCACCACGTCCGCGGCGCGCAATGTGGGGCCGGCCGGTACCAGTGGGCGCAACTGGGCACCGCGCAGCGCCGCTGCACCGGCCTCCTCCCAGTCGTACACATGCGCCCGAGCGTCGCACAGCACCTCGGTACCCGGCTGGGCATGCAGCCAGAGCGCCGTCTGGTTCGCCATGGTCCCACTGGGAAAGAAGAGCGCGGCCTCCTTGCCGAGCAGGGTGGCGACGTCGCTTTCCAGCGCGCGCGCCGTCGGATCGCCGTCCAGCACGTCGTCGCCCACCTCGGCGTTGGCCATCGCGTCACGCATTGCCGGCGTGGGTCGCGTGACGGTATCACTGCGGAGATCGATCATCCGGTCGGTGTGCTGGTCGAATGGCGTCGGAGTTCCACCACCTGCGCCACCTCAGCGCCGATGATGAAGATGAGTGAGGCGTAGTACGTCCAGAGGGTGACCACGACCAGCGTCGCGATCGTTCCGGTGTAGAGGGAACTGGGCGCGAACGTTTTCACATAGAGGCCAAAACCGATACGCGCCAGCTCGAAGAGCAGGCTGGTCGTGATCGATCCGATCCACGCCGTGTGCGAGGGGATCGGCCGGTTTGGCACCAGTCGATACGCTGCAAAACAGAGCAGGACGACCAGCAGAAATGCAATCAGGCGTCCGAAGGCATATTCGACCGGGCCCATCACACTTTCACGCACACCGAGATGTGTGAGCACGGCGACACCGCGTGTGGTCGCGGCGAGCATGTAGGCGCTGAGTGAGCCGTAGGCCGTGATCCCGATCGCGGCGAGGAACGAACAGGCCACATCGAACAGCTTGCCATGCAGGATGCCGCGTTCATTCGGTACGTCGAAGGTACGCTGAAAGACACTGCGCATCGAGCTGAAGACGCGAGTCGAGAACCAGAGAAAGCCGATGGTAGAATAGACGGTGACCGACGCACTGACGCGCGCGATCTCGCGCACCGTCTCGCGCACATGACCGCCCTCGCTCCAGTTCTGCGACGGCAAGAGGCGGTCGAGGAAGGCGAGCGCGACGTTGGCGGCACCATCGGGTGTGCTGCCGAGAAAGAGAATCGAGACCGACGCCAGCAACAACACGAAGGGCACGACGGCCAGCAGCAGGTTGAACGCGACGCCTGACGCCAGGAACATGACATCGTCGTCGCCGAGACTCTTCCAGACCTGGGCGGAAAAACTCCGCACGATTGCCAGCAGTGACAGCGGGTGACTCGCGCTGAATTGCTGGACGACGCCGCCGGCCGGCCGGACCGGTGTGCCCGCGGCCTTGCGCCGAGGCCTGGTTCTGCCCCGACTCACGTCGGCCCGTGTTGCAGCGATACTCGGCTCTGCGTGCGCATCGAACGTGATCAGTCGGCGGGAGGCATACGTGGAGCGCAGCGTTGGCACAGGCGGTGTGCCGAGGCTGCCTCGAGCGACGGTGTCCAACGACGCGGTCGGTCGTCGGTCACCCGGCTTGCTTCATCGCGCCCAATTTACGACGTGATGTCGCGCAGGCGAACCGCGCCAGGGCAGTCTGGTGGTGTATCATCATCTGGTAGCGTCCAATGCGACGGTCGCCGAGCGTCACGGCGGACGGACGCCATCGGGGCGAGTTCCGGCACCCGCGTCGAGGTGGGCCGTGACTCAGGCAGCACGCTCGGCAACCGAAATGCCCTTTCCTCCGAGGTCCGCCTTTGTGAATGCCCTCGCCGCCGTACGCCACCGCACGCCGCTCGCCGCCCTCATGTCATGGTGACGCCAGCCGGCCTGATGCTCACCGCCGCGGGCTTCGTCGTGGCGGGCGTCCTGCACTTTGCGATCCCCCGTTTCTACATGGCAATCATGCCGGCTTGGCTGCCGAGCCCGCTAGGGCTCGTCTACGTCAGCGGTGTGTTCGAGGCGCTCGGGGGTATCGGGCTGCTGGTGCCGGCGACGCGGACGGTGGCGGGTATCGGCCTGATTCTGCTCCTGGTGGCCGTGCTGCCAGCCAACATCGAGATGCTTCGGCTGGCACAGGTTCGCGGGGCCAGCCCGATCTTTCAGGCGGCCTGCTGGCTTCGGCTGCCGCTGCAGCCAGTGCTGATGTACTGGGTGTGGCGCGTGTCGCAGTCCGGGCACGATCTTTCGCGATAGTGTAGCGCCACCGGACGCGCCCGACTGCCACGAGACTTTGGCGACACGACACGCTGGCACCTCCCGATTCCCTCAGCCCCACTGTTGATGCTCGTCACCGCCCTGTTCGCCACGCTCGCGACCTGCCAGCCGGTTGCCCTTCCTGCTCCACGATTGCGTGCACCGGTCGACGCGGTGAGTGACAGCGTGCTCCGTTCGTTGTTCGAGCATGGGCAGACGTTCGGCGAGTTCGTGGAGAAGGCGAGCGCGCGACGCGAGGGCTGGCTGCGACTGCAGCGCGACGCCGACGTGGCGCCGGCACTGCTGGCCCGTGCGAGAGCGGTTGGCGGCACATGGCAACTCCTCGTGGTTGCGATCGATCGGTGCGGCGACTCGATGAATTCGGTGCCATACGCCGCCCGCCTCGCCGACTCCGTGCCTGGGCTGTCGCTTCGGATCGTGTTGCCAACCGAGGGAAAGATGGTGCAGGAGTCCCATCGCTCGCTGGATGGCCGGACGGCGACGCCGACGCTCGTGCTGCTTGACGCCGCCGGGAATGACGTCGGGTGCCTGGTGGAACTGCCGGCGCCGCTGCGCCAGTGGAACCACAAGCATCGCGGCGTTGTCAGCGATGACTCACTGCATGCGTATCGCAGCAGCTTTTATGGAAAGGACCGAGGCGTCAGCGTGACGACCGAACTGGTGGAGTTGCTCGAGGCGGCGAAGAGTGGCACGCCGCGGTGTGATCGACAGACCACGCGATAGTCACGGCACCGACGACGACGGTTCGTCTTCCCCTACCCGACAACCAGCATGACCCAGACGGACGCTGAGATCATCATCACGATCGCCGCCCAGGCGGCCGTGGCTGACGGCACACGGAGCCGACCGGAACTGGCACAGATCGCAGCGGCCGCGACACGCCTGGGTCTTGCCAACGCAGACGCGATCGTGCGGCGGGCGGCAGAGACGTCGGATGATGTGCGCGCGCTGGCCGCGTCGCTGTCGACCAACGCTGCGCGTCGGGCGGCCTACGAGATTGCGGTGGCAGTCTGCAATGCCGACGGTGTTGCCGGCGCGAAGGAGGTGGATTTTCTGCAGCGGCTGTCGTCGACGATCGACGCCGGCGTGACGACGGGCGAGATTTCGATGATCGCGTCGGTGGCGGCGCTGACGGGGACCATCCTGCCCCCGCCGGTGCCATCGACGGCGGCCGCACAGCCACCGGCGGCAGGCGAGCTCGATGCGCTGATCCTCGATCAGGCCATCCTGACTGCGGCGCTGGAGCTGTTGCCGGATCGCCTGTCGAACATGGCGATTCTGCCGCTGCAGCTGCGGATGGTCCATACCATCGGACAGCGCCATGGCCAGCAACTGGATGCCGCACAAGTGAAGGATCTGGCGGCCACCGTTGGCCTTGGCGCCGCGGCACAGCTGATGGAAAGCCTCGTGCGCAAGACGTTCGGGCGTCTGGCCGGCGGACTGCTTGGCAACATGCTTGGAGGAGCCACCGGCGTGGCGGCGGGCGCCGCCGTGAGCTTCTCGGCGACCTACGCGCTGGGCCACGCTGCGACACAGTACTACGCGCAGGGCCGATCGCTGTCGACCGCCGACATGAAGGCGCTGTTCGGCCGGTTTCAGCAGGAAGCCGAGACACTGTTCCCGAAGGTGCAGGACCGCGTGCAGCGTGTTGCGCGAGGGACGAACCTGCAGTCCGTGCTCGGCATGCTGCGCGGGCGCTGATCGCCCGCCTTCCTCCAGCTTTCTGACATGTTCAAGAGTCTTCGCGTTCCCGAGCGGCTGTTTTCGATCGCGATGTGGGCGGTATCACTCGTCTTCGCCGGCTTCCTGATCGGGCTCGGCGGCAAGGTTGTCGGCGAACTGCCCGGCGTTGATCAGTCGCTGTCCGCCGATCAATTCATGGATCAGGACAAACTGATACCACTACGCGTGCGGAGCAGCGGACTGCGCGATGAAGTGAAGTCGGTGGACAATCGTCGCACCACGGCGGCCCTCATCGTCGATTCGAGTGGAACGACGATCGACAACCGCAAGCAGGCCTACGACAGCTGGCGCGCCACGCGCACGGCGACCAGCAATCCGGCGCAGGACACGGAGGGGATCGCGAAGACACGCGAACTCGAAGGTCTGCTGGCGCAACAGGCGGCAGCCCAGAAGGTGGTCGAGGTACAGGATGCGCGACGGCTGGTGATCATGCAGGCGCTCGACTCGCTGGAGGGGGCGGAGTCTGCGCTGCGCCGCGACGCGCTCCCGCGCTACAACCAGGCACAGTTTCAGCGTGAGCTGAAGGTCTTCGGCATTCGGCTGGCGCTGACGCTGCCGCTGCTGTTGATCGGCATCTGGATGATCGCGAAGAAGCGCAAGAGCCAGTACTGGCCGCTGGCGCGGGGTTTCGTGCTGTTCGCGGCGTTCGCGTTCTTCGTCGAACTGGTTCCGTACCTGCCGAGTTATGGCGGATACGTGCGCTACATCGTGGGCATCGTGCTGACCCTGATCGCGGGTCACTACGTGATTCGCGCCATGCAGCGCTACGTGGCAAAGCGACACATCGTCGAGCTGCAGACCGAGACGGAACGCCGGCAGTCACTCGGCTATGAGGAGGCCCTGCGAAAGATGGGCGCCAACATGTGCCCTGGATGCGAGCGGCCGATTGCCGGCGGTCCGAACGCGACCACGAACTTCTGCGTGCACTGCGGCATGAAGCTGTACGACAAGTGTGGCGCATGTGACACGCGGAAGAACGCCTTCTTCCAGTACTGTCCGACCTGCGGTGTCACGGCGGGTCGAAGCGAAACGGCACACGAGACAATCGCTTCGCCGTAGCGCTCACGCCGCGCCGTTGTCGGGCTCGCGGATACGGGAGGCGTCGGCAGTCCGTTGCTCAGCCATGCGCCGCTCGAGGTCATCGCGTGCAGCCTTTGCCGCCTCTCGGCCGGCGTCGACGGCGCGCGCGACCTGCACCTTCTTGAGGTCGAGCGAGGATTTCGCGGAATCGATTCGTGATTCGAGATCGGCCTTGGCCTGCGTGAGCGCGTCACTCACCTTCTCGCCTGCCCGCTTGGTGGCTTCTCCAGCCTTTTTGGCGCCGCGCTTGATGGACTGGCGTGTCTCGGCGCCAGACTGTGGCGCGAAGATGAGCGCCAGGCCGGCGCCAATGGCGGCACCGAGCAGGAAGGTCATGACTCCGGAGGAGTCGTCGTCTTCGAAGACGAAGATCTGCTCGTCGTCGTCCAGATCTCGGCGCGGCATTCGGCGGGAAGTGTGAATAGATGCGGCAGGACGCCTTCCGGACCTCAGCGTCCGGGGGCAGCCTTGCCTTCGTCGGAACGTACGAGGCGGACGGCAGCGCGGTCACTCCCCTCTCCCCCCTCAATGGGTGCCTCTCCTGACGGATCGGGCAGGGTGAGCATGGCCATCAGCTCGTCGCGAAGTTGCGATTCCTGAAGGCCGAGCATTGCCGCCGCCTTCGGGACATCACCGCCGAGCTGGGCGAAGGTCCGGAGCGCCAACTGGCGGCGAGCATCTGCCACCGAGGAGCCGAACGAGAGGGTGACCGGCCCGAGACTCTCGGCCGTCCCACGGAGGTGTCGCGGCAGCAGATCGCTGGCGCTGACCTCGGTCGTCCGGGCAAGGATCACTGCGCGTTCGATGGCGTTTTTGAGCTCGCGCACATTCCCAGGCCAGGGATACATCGCCATCCACTCACGGGCGCCATCACCGAAGCCGGTGAGCCGCTTGCCGTTCTGCTTCGAGAAACGCTGCAGAAACGCCTCGGCGAGGATGAGGATGTCGGTGCCTCGCTCGCGTAGTGGCGGCAGCACGAACTCGACGACGGCGAGCCGATAGTAGAGATCCTCGCGCAGTACGTTGCCGGCGATCGCCTTCTGGATGTCCTTGTTGGTCGCCGCCACGATGCGGATGTCAACCGGAATCTCCTTCTTGCCACCGAGGCGTCGGATGGAACGGGTCTCGAGCGCGCGCAACAACTTGACCTGAATGTCGACCGGCATCTCTGCCAGTTCATCGAGGAAGAGCGTGCCACCACTGGCGTTCTCGAAGGCGCCCGTCTTCTCGTTCACGGAGCCGGTGAACGCGCCCTTTTCATGGCCGAAGAGCTCATTCTCGAGAATCTCCTTCGGAAGCGCGGCACAGTTGAGGGCATAGAACGGCCCTTTGGCGCGATCGCTCTTCTGGTGCAGCGCACGCGCGACCAGCTCCTTGCCCGTGCCGCTCTCACCGAGCACGAGGACGCTCGCGTTCGTCGGCGCAACCGCTTCGATGAGGCCATAGACTTCGCGCATCGGTTCCGACTGTCCGATGAGCTCACCGAAACTGGTGAGGCCTTCCAGTCGCGAGGACAGCTCGCGATTCTTGCGCCGCGTCGCTTCCTTCTCGATCGCTTTCGGGATCAGCGCCTTCAGGCGCGTCAGCTTCTGCTTGGTGAGCGGCTTTTCGATGTAGTCGTACGCACCATGCCGCATCGCCTCGACCGCCGTGTCGACCGACGCTTCACCGGTGATGATGATGCATTCCACCAGCAGATCACGTGTTCGCACCGCTTCGAGGAGCGCCATGCCGTCGAGGCCCGGCATCTTGAGGTCGGTGAGCACCAGCGCGATATCATCCGCTTCCAGCCGGGCGAGCGCGGCATTGCCGTCACTGACGACGACCACGTTGTAGCCATCGGCGGACAACACCGCTTCGAGGGGGGTGGTGACGGCAGGTTCGTCGTCGGCGATGAGAATCGTGGCGGTGGGCATGGTGGTTGTCATGGGTCAGGCGATCGGCGGGAAGTGCAGACGCAGCCCGTCGGGTGTGGTGTCGACGCGACCACCCACCGCCAGAAACTGCACAACCCATTCCAGCGCTGCGTCGGGGACCAGCGGCTCCCCGGAATTGACCACCAAGGTCGAGCCCGCTGGGTCAGTGGTGACGCGAAATTCCGGCGCCGCAGGATGGGCGAGCGCCAGGACGAGGACCTCGAGTGCGAC
>CAYMQV010000182.1:0-9383 GCA_964392395.1 uncultured Gemmatimonadaceae bacterium | reverse complement strand
GCTCTCGGTGGCGCTGGTGGAAGCCGACGACTGGGCGAGCGGCACGTCGTCGCGATCATCGCGGCTGGTACATGGTGGGGTGCGGTACCTGGAGCATGGCCATCTGCACCTGGTGTTCGAGGCGAGCCGGGAGCGACGCACGCTGCTGCAGATCGCGCCACACCTGGTGCGACCGCTCCGCTTCACCTGGCCCGTCTATCGCGGCGCGCGTATTCCGCGGTGGAAACTCCGCGCCGGCCTGCTGGCCTACGACGCGCTGTCGCTGTTCCGGAATGTCGGAACGCATCGTGGCGCATCGCGCCGCGACATTCTGCAGCAGGAACCATCGCTGCGCTCGGATGGGCTGCGGGGCGGGGCGCAGTACTGGGATGCGAGCACCGACGACGTCAGGCTGACGATCGCCAACGTCGTCGCCGCGTCGGAGGCCGGCGCGGTGGTCGTCAACCATGCACCCGTCGTGCGGTTCCTGCACGACGCTGCTGGTGCCGTGCAGGGTGCCACGGTGCGCGACGCGGCCTCGGGCGCGACGGTCGATGTCATGGCGCGGGTGGTGGTGAACGCCACCGGACCGTGGAGCGATGTCACACGGCGCCTGGATGACGGCGTGGCGCATGCCGCAGTGCTGGGCAGCAAGGGCGTGCACATTGCCGTGCCGCGCGATCGTGTGCCCTGCACCAATGCCCTGACGCTCCTGCATCCGGGCGATGGGCGCGTCTTCTTCATTCTGCCGTCGCCGGTGCACACCATCATCGGCACCACGGAGACTCCGGCCCGGACCGGGCCAGCCGACATCCGTGCCAATCGTCGCGATGTGCAGTATCTGCTCGATGCAACGAACCACTTCTTCCCGTCGGCGACACTCACCAGCACCGATGTGATCAGCGCCTGGGCCGGGATCCGGCCGCTGGTCGCGCACGCCGGAACCAGTGCCAATGATGCGTCGCGTGAGCATCACATCGCGACGGCGGCGTCAGGACTGATCTCGGTCACCGGTGGCAAGCTGACCACCTATCGGGCAATGGCGAGCGAGCTCACCGATGTGGTCGAGACGGCGCTGGGCCGGCCGTCGCCGACGGCATCGATGACCAGCGATGCCTCATTGCCGGGCGTCGCGAATCTGGCGCCTGAGGCGGAAGTGAGTGCCGCGCTGTCCGTGATTCCGGAATCGGAGACCGCGGAGCAGCTGGTTCGGGCGTATGGGGACCGGTGGCGAATGGTCTGGGGGCTGGTGGAACGCGAACCGTTGCTTGGAGACCGCCTCGATGCCGAGCTGCCCTACATCGCGGCCGGAGTCCTCTGGGCGGCCGTGGCGGAGGGGGCGTTCACCGTGGCGGACGTGCTCGTCCGACGGATGCCGATCGCGTACGAGCGGAAGGACGCCGGTCGCGCGCTGGCGGCGCAGGTGGCGCAGCTGCTGGGCCGCGTGCATGGATGGGACACGGCCACCGCAGCGGAGGCCACGGTGGCATATGACGCGGAGGCGCGTCGGCTGTTCGGCATCGACGAGTGATGCCGACGACCCGATCAGTGGTCGACGACGACGATCTGATGAAAGGTCAGCAGCTCGACGATCTTCAGGCGTCGGGTTCGTGACGGCAGCTTGAGAATCACGAGCTCTCCGACGCTCTTGTTCTGCAACGCGAGTCCGATCGGCGATGACATGCTGACCTGCCCGTCGATCACATCGCCGCCATCGCCAAAGACGAGCTCGTACACTTCGCGCTCCTCGGTCACCGAGTCCTCGACGGTGACGCGACTGCCAAGGCCGACGCGGTCGGTCGGGATCTGCGTAATGTCGATATCCGAGAGCTTGCTGAGGCGTTTGACCAGCTGCCCGAGGCGCGCCTGGACGAAGCGCTGCCGCTCGAGGGCGGCCTTGTACTCGCTGTTCTCGCGGAGGTCGCCATGGTCGACGGCCTTCTTGATCTCCCTCGGGAGCGTGACCGTCAGCTCGTGCCGGAGCTTGGCGACTTCGCCGGAGAGCTTTTCCTTGAGGGCCTCGATCATAAGTCCAACCGTTGCAGCACGGGGAAACGACTTCGCCCGGCCAATGGGGGCCGGGCGGACAGTTTGAACCTACTTTCCGTCTTTTGCCGGCACAACAAGGTCACGGTGGCGTCTCCGAGGAGAGGAATGGCCGAGTCGGGTTGTGGTTGAAGTTCTGAAGCACGAGGGGGTGACGCAGTGGCGGTTTTCGAGTGTTGCGAGCCGGCTGACGGGCTATACGGCGAGCGCGTTCCTCACCGCCGACGGCGTGCTCATCGACACCGGAATTCCGGCGACGCGACGCGAGTTCGAGTCACTGCTCGACGCAACGGTGGTCCGCGGCGTGATGCTCACGCATCACCACGAAGACCACGCCGGGAATGCCGAGCTGGTGGCGCGCCGCGGCATCCCGTTGTGGATTGCGCCTGCCACCCTGCCGCTCATCACGACGATCGAGCGGATTCGCGCGTATCGGCGGTACACTTGGACGCCGATGGCTCCGCTGCGGTCGTCAGTCGTGCCGTTTCAGCGCGAAACGCTGGTCGCCGTCCCCACACCCGGGCACTGCGCCGACCACCACGCGATCTGGGAGCCGGCCACGCGATCCCTCTTCAGCGGCGACCTGTTCCTCGGTGTTGCGGTACGGATCGCGCATCACGATGAGGATCCCTGGCAGCTGATCGAGTCGCTCGAGCGGGCCGCGGCGCTGGAGCCGATTCGGCTGTTCGACGCCCACCGGGGCCTCGTGCCGGATGCGGCGGCGGCACTGCGCAGCAAAGCGGCGTGGACGCGACAACTGATTGCCACGATCACGCAGTGCATTTCAGAGGGCGATACCGATGTGCAGATGATGAAGTCGGTGATGAGAGGTGAGTCGCTGACGGGCCTCGCGAGTGGCGGGGAGTACTCGCGACGGAACTTCATCCGGAACGTCCGGATACGGCTCGACGCCACCAGATAAGGCCCGGAACAGGGATTGCGCTGGACCGGTACAGTGCCGCACTGCAGGCGAGGGTTTTCGCTGGCGCGCCGTGGGGTGTCATGGTGCGTTATGCTGTTGCAGTGACGTGAGCGGATCGCGCGCGACGCGACGGCACAGCCGATCTCCTCGCTTCACGGCGTGGAGCTTCAACGAGGATGACACGATGGAATACACCACACTCGGACGCACCGGCCTGACCGTCTCGCGACTGGCGCTCGGCTGCATGAGTTACGGCGATCCCGCGTGGCGCGGCTGGGTGCTGAACGAGGACGCGGCGCAGCCGTTCTTCCGGCGCGCGATCGAGGCGGGGATCAACTTCTTCGACACCGCCGACATGTACTCGCTTGGCCAGAGCGAGGAGATCACGGGTCGCGCACTGCGGCGATACGCGAACCTGGACGAAGTCGTGATCGCCACCAAGGTGCACTTCACGATGGGCAGCGGTCCGAACATGAAGGGACTCGGGCGGAAACACATCGTGCAGGGGTGCGAAGCGTCATTGCGTCGGCTCGGCGTCGACACGATCGATCTGTACCAGATCCATCGACTCGATCGTGCGGTGCCGATGGACGAGATCCTCTCGGCGCTCGATCACCTGGTGCAGAGCGGCAAGGTGCGCTACCTCGGCGCCAGCACCATGTACGCCTGGGAGTTTGCGAAGGCGCTGCATACCAGCAACGCGCATGGCTGGGCGCGATTCGCGAGCATGCAGAATCACTACAACCTCGTGTATCGTGAGGAAGAGCGGGAAATGATCGGGCTCTGTCTGAGCGAGGGAGTTGGTGTGATTCCGTGGTCGCCGCTGGCCCGCGGGTTGCTGACGCGTCCGCCCCGCGCGCAGGCTGGTGGCGAAACGACGCGCGCGGCGTTCGAGACATCGAACATGGATGTGCTGTACGATCATCCAACCGATGCCGCGGTGATCGCGGCGGTGGAGCGTGTGGCCGAGGCGCGCGAGCGACCGATGGCGCAGGTGGCGCTGGCGTGGTTGCTGCAGCGCAAGGGGGTAACCGCACCGATCATCGGCACCACGAAAATGCCGCAGCTCGAGGATGCCATCGCGGCGACCAGCATTTCACTCTCCGCCGAAGAGTGCGCCGCAATGGAGGCGCCGTACACCGCACACGATGTGCGTGGCTGGATCTGATCACGCTACCGTGGTGCGGTGGAAGGGCTACTTGATCGCCTTCAGCTCCGCTGCCGTCCACGGCGTCGTGCGCGACGCGAAGCGCGCGCGGACGGCGCGCACCTGTGCGGTCGTGACCGCGACCGCGCGATTGCCCCACTGACTGCGGGCGTAGGTGAGCGTGCCGGCGATATCGTCGTCGGTCATCGCGGCACCCCACGCCATCATCGCACCGTTGTACGGTTTGCCCTTGACGGTGATCGGACCTTGCAGGCCGTGCAGGACGATCGCGATCGGGATATCGGCGCGGCCAGTGATCCATTCCGAGCCGGCCAGCGGGGGGAAGGCGCCTTCGAGACCAAGACCGGTGGCCTGGTGACAGACCGCGCAGACCTCGGCGTACTTGTTGACGGGCGGGGCCGCGGGCGCGGCGATGTGGAGGAGCGGGCGCTCAGCGGCGGCGGCGGGCTGACGGCTGCCGAGGATGGCGGCCCCAGCACCGATGCCGACGGCGAAAAAGCGTACACGCGCACCAGTGAACGACATGGCAGTGGCCTCGAAAGAGTGGGACGGGGAATTCGATGGAGTCTAGTTCACTGTCGCCGAAGTCTGGTAACAGTCGGGCGCGGCTTCCGGCGCGAGCCGGCGTCGTAACGCCTCGCGATACCCAGGGAACCTCGGCAGAGAACACGTCGATGCAGTCTGGCGTGCGTCAGTCGTTCATCGATCGCTGCAGCGCCTGCTCGATATCCGCGATGATGTCGTCGCGATGCTCGAGTCCGACGGAAATCCGCACCAGGCCAGGCGGAATGCCGACCTGCAGCCGCTCTGCCTCCGAGAGCTTGGAGTGGGTGGTGGACGTCGGATGTGTGACGATGCTGCGCACGTCGCCCAGGTTTGGTGTGTGCGACAACAATTCGAGTGAATCGAGGAACCATCGCGCGCGCTCCAGGCCGCCTTTCAGTTCCATCACCACGATCCCTCCACCCGCCGACATCTGCTTCAGCGCCAGTGCGTGATCCGGATGGCTGGCGAGATAGGGGTACCGCACGAAGTCCAGCGATGGGTGGTGCTCGAAATGCGTCGCGACGGCCATCGCGTTGGCGCAGTGCCGCTCCATCCGGACCGAGAGCGTTTCGAGGCTCTTTGACAGGACCCAGGCGTTGAACGGCGACATCGCCGGCCCGGTATGACGGATGAAGAAGCGCAGCTCGGCCATCAACGCCGCGGTGCCGACGACTACCCCGCCGAGCGTACGCCCCTGCCCGTCGATCCACTTCGTCGCGGAATGCACGACGAGGTGCGCGCCGTGCCGGATCGGCTGCTGGAGTATCGGGGTCGTGAAACAGTTGTCGACGATCAGCATCAGGCTGCGCTCAGCGCAGAGCGCGCCAAGCATCTCGAGGTCGATCAGTGACAGCCCTGGATTGGACGGCGTCTCGACGAATACGATCTTGGTGGATGGCTGCGCGGCGGCCGCCCATTCCTCGGCGGTGGCATCAGCGTCCACGTACGTGGCCGTGATGCCCCAGCGCGGAAAGAGCTTCGTAAAGAGCTGGTGCGTGGAGCCGAACAGTGCGCGCGACGCGACGACGTGGTCGCCGCTCCTGAGAAATGCCGCCATGCTGCCGAACACCGCCGCCATGCCACTGGCGAATGCAATTCCCCCCTCGGCCCCTTCGAGGAGCGCCATCTTACGGACGAACTCGTCGGTGTTCGGGTTCGAGTAGCGGCTGTAGATGTTGCCTGAGACTTCGTCGGCGAAGAGCGCGCGCGCCTGCTCCGCGTCGTCGAACACGAAGCTCGAGGTGAGGAAGAGTGGCGTGGAATGTTCACGCTCGTCGCTGCGCGCCGTCTGGGTGCGGATGGCGAGCGTGTCGGGGTGAAGCGGACGGGGGAAGCGCGGAGGCTGGTCAGCCACGTGGGGACTCGAACGGGGGCGATTTGACGGCGGGAACACTCCCCAATGCTATCAGGCGCCGTTCGGTGGGACATCCAGCAGCCGCTCCCCGGCCAACGAACCACCGGCCTTCGGGGTACAGCAGAAGTGTGGGCGGCCCGCAGGATCGCGGTACGCTCCACCTCACCCCCGTCAGCGGGTGTGCGGCGCGGTGCTCAAATTCCTCGGAGAATTCAGATGACGCGTTACACGCGTACTGCGGCCCTCGCGGCGGCGCTTCTGCTCGGCTCGGCCTTGACTGCTGGCGCGCAGGGAGGCCCACCGGGCGGCGGGATGCGCCGCGACCCGGCGGCGATGGCGCTCCTCGAGAGGCCACTGACGGGCGTGGACGCGCTGACTGCGGCCCAGAAGGACACGTTGGCCAGGATCGAGACGACCTACAAGGCGAAGTTCACCACCGCCAGTACCGCCATGCGCGAGGCAATGATGGCCGCGCGGCAGTCGGGCGGTCCGCCGGACATGGCAGCGATGATGAAGATGCGCGACGGGATGACGGCCATGCGGGCGGAGGAGCTGGCCGCAGCGCGAGCCGTTCTGACCGCAACGCAGCACCCCAAATTCGATGAGAACGTGAAGGCGGAGGTGGCCGAGCGCGACGCGCAGCGCGGCCGGATGGGCGGTCCGCCACCGCAGTAGAGCCGGGTTGCTATGCGTTTCGGGCGGGGCGGGGCGGCATCTTGCCAGCCCCGCCCCGTTCCTGCATCGTGAAACCTGGGCCGGCGCCGCGGCGTAGGGGCGGTATCTCACATCGAGGATTTGTCGCATGTCGTCATCAGTCAGAAATGGAGCGGTCCGACCGCTGGTGCTCGCTGCTGCCGCGCTGGTTGTGCTGAGTGGTGTCGCCCCTCGCACCGTGTGGGCGCAGGGCAAGGCGATTGCCAGCGCGACGCCGGCTCGCTTTTCGATCGAGGATCTGTCGGCGCAATGGGCATCGCTCGAGCGGCCGCTGATTGGCGTGACTGATCTGACCGACCTGCAGCGGGATGCGATCGAACTGCTGGAGGACAAGCACCGGGCGCTGTTCGCGAACGAAGCGGTGCCGATTCGCGACGCCCGGGAGAAACTGCTGATCAATCCCCAGAACTTTCCGCGGCAGCAGGTCGAGCGGGCGCTCGAACGCATCTCGTCGTTACGCAAGCATCAGTTGCAGCTCTTGCGCAGCATCCTGACGGACGCGCAACGCGTGAAGTACGACGGGAATCTGAAAGTGCTCGAAGCGGAGGAAGCGGCCGCGCGCCTGAAGCGTGATCGGGACGAGGCGTTCTACACGCCGTGACGCCCGGTGTCGCGTGGGGGTGAAAATCGTCTGCTTGCGTAACGATCGGCATTCATCGCCGAAACGGAGTTGATGACACCGCCGGCGTCGGTGACACTTACGAATGCTTTTGAGCGCTTTTGATCGCAAGGTCCTTACTGGTTACTGTTAAATTCCTCTGATGCCCGGAGGCTCGATGTGGGTTTCGTCCTGCGCGATGGTGCGACGGAGTGTCCTGTTCTTCTTCGGGGCCGCTGTGCTGGCGGCGCCACTGACCGCTCAGCGGCGCGCGCCGACTGCACGAGCGTCGACATCGGATCGCGAGTCAACTGCGTTCTTCGACCGCGTCAACATGTCGGCCTCGCTGGAGTACGTGCTGGTCGAAATCACGCACATCACTGATGCGCAGCGCGAGCAGCTGGAGGCAATCGAGGCGCGGACGCGTGAAGACATCGTCGTGGCTGCGACACCGCTGCGCGCTGCGCGAGGCGACAACCGTCGCGGTTGGCCAACGCAGGCAGATCTGCAGGAGGGTCCGCTGAACAGAATCGCTGCCATCCGTAATGCGGGTCTCGATCGTGCGCGCGAGCTTCTCGACGTTGCACAACAACGTCAGTTCGATCGGAATCGTCTGGCGCTGGAGAATCTCGGCGACATCGATTGGCTGCGTACCGACGATGTCCTCTGGTTCAGATACGTCAGTCCGTTCGGCCAGACCAGCACCCTGGGCCCCTCCACTCCAGACTGCGTTCATCGCTGAGACTGGGCAGGCTCAGCGCGGCAGGCAGACCCCGCGCTGCTGATCGAATTTGCGGCCCACGGCTTCACACTCCTGCTTCGGATCGGGCAGGTGAAGCCGCGATCGGCTGGCCATGATGCGCAGCCCGATGAAGGTAAACCCCACGAGACTGATCATCGCGACGATGATCTTGATCCCGCGTTCGAGGCGCTGCATTGGATCGAGCGGCGCCACGTCAGCGCGCCTTGCCACGCGGTGATTTTACCTGCGCCGCGTGCGCCTCGATCACCGCACGCGCTGCTTCCTGCGGATCATCGGTGAGCAGCATCAGGTCGAGATCACCGGGACTGATTTTCCGCTCGCCCAGCACGCGGGACTGCAACCAGCGCACCAGGCCGGCCCAGTAGTGGGTGCCGAAGAGCACGACCGGGAACTGGAAGATCTTCCCCGTCTGGATCAGCGTCACGGCTTCGAAGAGTTCATCGAGGGTGCCAAAGCCGCCGGGAAAGCAGATGAAGGCGTTGCTGTACTTGATGAACATCGTTTTCCGCACCATGAAGTAGCGGAAGCTGACCAGGGTATCGACGTACGGATTGGCGCCCTGCTCGAACGGCAGTTCGATGTTGCACCCGATGCTTGGCGCGCCAGCCAGTCGTGCGCCCTTGTTGGCGGCTTCCATGATGCCCGGGCCGGCGCCGGTAATGATCGAGAAACCCGCCAGCCCGAGGATGCGCGCGACTTCGGTGGCCGCCTGGTACTGTGGATCATCCGGCGAGGTGCGCGCCGAACCGAAGATCGAGACCCCCTTCTCCACCGACGCGAGGGCGTCGAAGCCTTCGATGATCTCGCCCGTCATGCGCAACACGCGCCAGGGATCGGTGCGCGTGAAATCATCGCGCGGGCCGGGCGCCTGCAGCAGCTTGGCATCTTCCGTGAGTGGGACATGATCGCGCAGATCGGTGTCCACCGACGGGTGAATCAACGGGGCCGCCTTCTTCCCGTTCGGCGCCGGGTGCACCGCAGTCTTGATCGGCGGCTTGGACGGTGAAATGACCGCGTTCCCCATTGGCGTTTCCCGTCCGGCGCTCCGGTGCCCTTCGGCGTGCCGCTCGCGTGAGCCCTCCAGCGCTTCCGCCTCGGCGCGCTGCATGGTCGCCACCGTCGCGGTCTTGCCGCCAGCGGTGGTTGCCACCGCGGCAGGGACTGCCTTGCGAGGCTTGGAAGTCTTTGCAACGTGGGCAGCAGGCGTCTTCGCGCGCTTGGCGGGCATACGGGCGGGGATGAGGTGGTGCGCGGGCGTGCGGGAGTACTCACGCGCCCGCGAGCGCGTCGGCG
>CAYMQV010000181.1:7379-9420 GCA_964392395.1 uncultured Gemmatimonadaceae bacterium | reverse complement strand
GGCGATGACTCATGCCTTCCGTCCCGTGTTGATGATGTTGATCTGCCGGTGGCGCGTTGGCGGGCAGCCGTGGCTGACGGCGTTCGACTGTGCCGGCTGTCCCTTGCCGTCGCCGAACGCACCGCCAAGCTCATAGCTCCGCTTGCCGCCGAGCATATCCATCGCCCCCCAGAATTCGGGCGTCCGAATCTGGTAGGCAACGTCCTTCAGCATTCCGACGATCTTGCCGCCGCGGATTTCGTAGAAGAGTTGCCCACCGAACTGCGAGTTGTAGCGCTGCTGGTCGATGGAGAACGAGCCATCTCCGACGATGGCGATGCCGCGGTCGGTGGCCGAAATCAGGTCCTCGTACATGAGGTCCTTGTCGCCGGGCAACAGCGAGACGTTCGGCATCCGCTGGAATTGCACATCGGCCCAACTCTGTGCGTACGAGTTCCCGTGACTGCGGACCGGCTTGCCTTGCTGCTGATACCACCAGGCGAGTTCCCCTGCCTGTTCACGCGTGGTCTGATAGTCGACCACGACGCCCTTCCTGATGATGTCGAACGTCTCGGGCGCGACCCCTTCGTCGTCCCAGCCGATGGCACCGAGCGAGCCCGCTTCGTTGCGGTTGCCCTGCACGTTCATGATCTCCGGGCCGTACTTGAGCTTCCCGAGCACCTTCTGCGGCGGCGCGACGAAACTCGTCCCGGCATAGTTGGCCTCGTATCCCAGTGCGCGATCGAGTTCGGTGGGGTGGGCCACCGATTCGTGGATCGTGAGCCAGAGGTGCGACGGGTGCAGCACGAGATCGTAGCGCCCGACGTCGACCGATTTCGCCTTCAGTTTCTCGACCGCCTCGGCACCCCATCGCGGCGCGTTCTCAACCAGTTTCGCGTCGAGTACATGCTCGTATCCGAGGCCGTGCGGCTGCACGTCGGTAGACTGGCGCGACTGGAAATCGGAGTTGTCGGCGGAGACTGCGGTGACGGTCATGCTCGGCTGCGCGCGATAGATCGTCTGGACGGTGACGGTGCCGTCGGTCGAGGCGAAGGTCTTCTCCTCGCGGAGAAAGAACATGGCCGAATTGACGAACCGGACACCGGCAACACCGAGGGCCGCTTCATTGGCGCGCAGCAACAGCGCCACCTGATCTTCGATCGCCACCGTGAACGGATCGATCCTGATCGGGCTGCTCCAGGTGCCGTTCGGAGTCGGCGTGACCGGGGCGAGTTGCACCGGTGCGACCTGCGTGCGACGGTTGGCCCTGGCTTGCGCGACGGCAATGCGTGCGGTCCGTGCAATCGCGTCGGCGGTCAGTTCCCGCGTTGCGGCAAAGCCCCAGGTGCCATCGACGAGAACGCGGATGCCGCAGCCCAGGGTCTCGTTGTCGCTCAGATTCTGGACGCGGCGCTCGCGCGTGGCGAGTGTGCGGCTGCGGTTCTGGCTGATGCGTGCATCCGCATAGCTGGCACCGGCACGCCTGGCGGCATCGACTGCAGAGAGGACCAGTTCGCGAATAGCAGGGTCACCGACCGTGGGCGCGATGCGCAGGGCGTCATCGGCAAAGCGCGATGCGGGCGCTGCGGCACCCGCGACGCGCGGTGACGCGAGATTCGCCGCGAAGCCGACTGCGGCCACGGTGGCGCTGCTCTTGAGGAATTCGCGACGGGAAGATGTCACGCAGTACCCTCGGCTCCAGGAGCCACTTGACAAGTTGACGCGAATATAGAAGTACCGAAAAACCGTGCGCAAGACATCACAGCGAAAAAATTTCTGGTGGCGACGGCAACACCGTGTGCGCCGATCGACCGATCGGAGCGCTGCAGCGTCAGTATCGGACGCTCATCCGCGCAATTGAAGGGCCGCACGGACAGAACATTCGGCGATGCCGGCGCGGCGCGCTCACGCGTTCTATTCCGCGACGAAACGCACAACCTGCGCGGTTTTTCCTGTCAGCGTCGTCGTCGCGCTGGTGTGCTCCGAGTGCGGCCTGCGCCGTCGGTCCGCGGCAGCGGCGGTCCCGGCCGACGCACCATCACGAAGTGCGCCAACCGCCGAA
>CAYMQV010000181.1:4214-7369 GCA_964392395.1 uncultured Gemmatimonadaceae bacterium | reverse complement strand
CGGAGACGCAGCACCTTCCATCGTCGGTGCGCGTCCGGCACCTTTCGCGCACTCCGGTGCACCGCGATGTGCATCCGACGCGGTGAACGCACCGCTGGAATCCCTTCCTCAAGCCATGGAGCGGTGCTCGTGCGAGCACTCGTGAAGACCCACGCAGGCCCCGGTTTCGAGCTGCACGACGTGCCGACACCGACCATTCGGGACGACGAAGTGCTGATCCGCGTACGACGTGCCGGTGTCTGCGGAACCGACGTCCACATCCACGAATGGGATGCCTGGGCCGCTGGCCGGTGCAAGCCGCCATTCGTCGTCGGGCACGAATTTGCCGGCGACGTGGTGCAGGCCGGGCCGCTGGTGCACCATGTAAAACCCGGCGACCGCGTCACGGCGGAGGGGCACATCGTGGATGAACGGAGTGTGCTGAGCCGCACCGGCAACGCACACGTGGACCTCTCGACCCGCATCATCGGCGTGGACCGCGACGGCTGCTTTGCCGACTACATCGCAATGCCGGCGTCCAACATCTGGCCGCTCGATCCATCGCTGAGCTACGAGATCGGCGGGATCATGGACCCGATGGGCAACGCATTCCACACCGCGTTGACGGCCAACATTCCCGGCAGCGTGGTGCTGGTCACCGGATGCGGACCGATCGGATTGTTCGCGGTCGGGATCTGCCGCGCCGCAGGAGCATCGCGCGTCATTGCGGTCGACGTGAACCCGACACGCCTGGCGCTGGCGCGGCAGATGGGGGCGCACGACGCGGTGCAACCGCAGGAGGCGCACGCGGCCGTGATGGGCTGGACGAGTGGCCTCGGCGCGGACGTCGTGCTCGAGATGAGTGGCGTCGCGTCGGCCGTGCACCAGGCATTCGCGCTCGCACGGCCGGCCGGCCGGGTGCAGATGCTCGGGATTCCCTCGCGCCCGATCGACATCGATTTCGCGACCGAGATCATCTTCAAGGGCCTGACGATCTACGGCGTCGTCGGACGGCGCATGTACGATACGTGGGATCAGATGTCGCGCTTCCTGCGATCCGGTGCATTCGATCCAACACCGGTCATCACCCACCGATTCCCTCTCGAGGAGTTCGCCACCGCCATGGCTGTGATCAAGGACGGCTCCGCCGGTAAAGTGGTGTTCGAGATCAATGACTGAGCCCGCACTGCCCACCTTTGCCGACGTCGTCCGGGCGCGCGAACGCCTCGCCGGCCATGCACATCGCACGCCGGTGATGACGTCGCAGACACTGAATGCGCTGGTCGGCGCCGACGTGTTCCTGAAGTGCGAGAACCTCCAGCGGATGGGGGCGTTCAAGTTCCGCGGTGCATACAACGCACTGAGCGCCCTGCCGGAAGCGGACCGGGCGCGCGGTGTGGTGGCCTACTCGAGCGGCAATCATGCGCAGGCGATCGCCCTCTCCGCGCGGCTGCTGGGCATGCCAGCGACCATCGTCATGCCATCCAATGCGCCCAAGGCGAAGCTGGATGCGACCGAGGGCTACGGCGCGCGAGTCGTCCGCTACGATCCGGGTGAGGACAAGCGCGAGGTGGTTGCCCAGCAGATCGTGACCGAGACGGGAGCCACGCTCATCCCGCCGTTCGATCACGCGGATGTGATCGCGGGTCAGGGAACCGCGACGGCTGAACTGCTCGAAGAGACGGGGCCGCTCGACGCGCTGCTGGTCTGCTGCGGTGGTGGAGGGCTGCTCACCGGGTCCGCGCTGGCGGCGCATGCAATGTCGCCAGGGTGTCGCGTGATCGGGGTCGAACCGGAATTGGGCGACGACATGACACGGAGCTTCCTCACCAGAACGCCGCAGCGCCTGAGTGCCGTGCCGGCCACGATCGCGGATGGCGCACGGACGATGGGACCTGGAGCACTCACCTTTCCGTTGCTCCTGCAAGAGGTGAATGGGATGGTGACGGTCACCGACGACGATCTGGTGGCGGCGGTTCGCTTCGCGCTGCTGCGGCTCAAGCTGGTGATCGAACCATCCGGCGCCCTCGGCCTGGCGGCAATGATGAGCGGCAAGGCGAATGTCAGCGGCCGCGTCGGGATCATCATTTCCGGCGGGAACGTGGACGCCGAGATGTTGCGCTGGATCCTGATGGAAGATGGCGAGCGGCCTTCCGCTCCTCCCGAGCCCTGACGTTTACATGTCATTGAATACCGCCTTCACCGCCGAGCTGCAGTCGAGTCTCGATCAGCTCAAGGCCGATCGCGTCTACAAGACGCTGAACTATCTGAGCAGCCCGCAGTCATCCCGGGTCCAGATGCAGGGTCGCGGCGAGGTGCTGATCCTGTCGTCGAACAACTACCTCGGCCTCTGCGATGAGCCGAGCGTGGTCCAAGCCGGCATCGATGGGCTGACGGAGTACGGCGCCGGCACGGGGTCGGTACGCTTCATCTGCGGCACGTTCACCGTTCATCGCGAACTGGAAGCCGCGCTGGCGAGGTTCGTCGGGACCGAGTCCGCGATGAGCTACGTGTCGGCCTGGACCGCCAATGAAGGGCTGACGCACTGCATCGTCCGCGAGGGCGACTTCGTGGTCAGCGACGCGCTGAACCACGCCAGCATCATCGACAGTATCCGGCTGGCGAAGTCCATCACGAAATGCAGCACGGGTGTCTACAGGCACGGTGATCTGGATGACCTGCGCGAGAAACTGGCGGCCAACGCTGGCGCGCGGCGACGGGTGATCTGGACCGACGGGGTGTTCAGCATGGAGGGGAGCGTGGCTGTCGTCCATCACCAGCACGCTCGGCAAGGCCCTTGGCGGTGCCGCCGGCGGCTTCGTGGCGGGGAGTGCAGCGCTCTGCGACACGCTCGTGCAGTCGAGCCGACCGCAGCTCTTTTCAAATGCGCTGCCTCCGACGGTCGCCTGCAGCGCCCTGCAGGCGGTGCGCGTGATCGAGGCGCAGCCGGAGCGCGTCACCAGGCTGCACGAGAACGCCGACTGGTTCCGCGCGGCGATCACCGAAGCGGGGTTCTCCCCACTGCCGGGCGAGACGCCGATCGTGCCGATCATCGTCGGCGAGACCGCCACGGCAATCGCGATGAGTCAGGCGCTGCTGGATGAAGGTGTGTTCGTGACCGGCTTCGGTTTTCCGGTGGTGCCGCAGGGACAGGCACGGGTGCGGTGCCAGCTTTC
>CAYMQV010000181.1:0-4204 GCA_964392395.1 uncultured Gemmatimonadaceae bacterium | reverse complement strand
GCCCACTCGCGCGACGATCTGGAGTTGGCGGTGCGAGCATTCGTGACCGTTGGCGACAAGCTGGGCATCCGCGGCCAACCCGCCTGAAGGCGCACGACGGCGGCGCGCGCTCAGAACCGAGCGCCGCCGTCGTTGTCGACCAGACAGCGGGTCGTCGACCATCCAGCCGCGGTTCGGGTCACGATCGCACGCATCGAGGCACGTGTCGTCCGGTCTTCCGCATTGGCATTCTTCCACTGCAGCAGCGCCGCAAATCGTGCGGTCGCGCGGTCGGAGGCATCGGCGTCGATCTCGGGACTCAGTGGGCCGCTCACATCGAGCTTCCCGTCCTTCGCGATGCGCACGACGTTCTTCTTGTCGCCGCCGAACAGCGATTCGATCCGCGCGGCATCGTGCGAGTTGAGCACCGCAACGCACTCGTCGGCACCGCGACGACCCTCGCGTCGGGCGGCACTGAGATCGGCATCCGACGGGCCGGCCGCGCCAGGCAGCGTGAAGACAGTGGCTGTCGCGGCGATCGAGTCGGCAATCCGCCTGGCGGAATCGCGGGTTGCCTTGCGAGCCAGTCGCATCGAGTCGACGAGCGCTTTCTTGATCGCCGCGCTGTCGACCGGCGCGATCGAGTCAGCCGTCACCGGTGCCGGAGGAGCCGGGCTCGGGGTTGGTACGGAAAGCACCAGCGCTTCCGGTGGCGGTGCAGGCGCCGCCGGCACAGCGATGGCCGCTTCGCTTTCGCTCCTGGTCACACTGCGGGTGAGCATCACGCCAGCGAACGCCACGGCGGCAATACCGGCGATCGCGATTGCGACGCGAGGACCCGCACTCCGCATTGCAGGCGGGGGCGCATCAACGACCGTTGACGTGAACTCGGGCGTTGGGGCTGCCACGCCCATCGACGATGCGGGCTGCGGTGCCGACGGTGACGCTGGGCCGGCCAGACCCGCCGGGACCCGCAGGTCGATCGGTGTCGCGCCTGCCGGCTCGACCGAGAACGGAATCGGCGTCAGCCTCATCGCCGATTCGACCGGGGTCAAGACCGCCGACGAATTGTTGTTGAAGTTCGGCATTGCCTGCGGGACGATCGCCGGCTGACTGCCGGACGATGGACGCGCGATGGCAGAGCCAGAGACGGTCGAAGAGCCCGCGGCGGGTGTGCCGTACGGGCGCAGCACCCCATACTCACGCTCCAGATCCTCCAGCGCGTCGCGGAATGCCCCGGACGTGTCGTAGCGGTCGGCGGGTTCTTTCTGCAGCGCGCGCGCGACGATCAGGTCGAGACCACTCGGCAGTTCAGAATTATGAGTGCTCGGCAGCGCGGGCACCTGCTGCAGCTGCGCGATCATGCGCAGGTAGTCGCCCTCCACCTCGAACGGGAGATGTCCGGTGGTGAGCTCGTAGAGCAGCGTGCCGACGGCATACACGTCGGCCCGGCCATCGACCTCCTGACCGAGCAGCTGTTCGGGCGACATGTACGACGGTGTGCCAACGGCGGCACCGGTGCGCGTCTGCCGCTGTGCACCGACGAGGCGCGCGATGCCGAAATCCATGACTTTCACGCGGCCTGCGCGCGTAATCATGATGTTGGCCGGCTTGATGTCGCGATGAATCACGCCGCTCTCATGGGCATGATCCAGCGCATCGAGCACGGCGCGCGTGATCCGCGTCGCCTCTGGCCAGGACAGCATCCCCTGATTGGCGAGGCGGTGGTCGAGCGTCTCGCCGTCGACGAACTCCATGACCATCACGAACTCTTCGCCGCGCCTTTCCAGCCCGTAGAGCGCAGCGATGCAGGGATGCTGCAGCCTGGCGAGGACGATGGCTTCTGATCGGAAACGCTCCGCAAGGCCCGGCCGCGACATCAGCTCAGGTCGAATGACCTTGAGCGCGACGTGACGATCGAGCAACTCGTCGACAGCGTGCCAGACGGCACCCATGCCACCGACGCCGATCGACGCGATGACTCTCAGGTGGCCGATGCGTTCTCCGATCATGCGACGCTCAGACCCCGTAGCTCAAGTAATCGATCCCAGCCAGCCGCGCCCAAATGCGCGTTACCAGCGACCTCGAGAAATATGTCCGGTCAGGGAGCCCGACGCAGGATGAACGGCCCAAGCCAGAGAGTTCTCTCACCGGCAATGTCGAACATCAGCCGCGAAACATCCCCGTCCTTTGCCGGCGGATCAAATTCGAGTGCGAGACGCGTCGGGTCCAATTCGCGCAACGTAACCTGCGCCTTGGTGCGCCAGCCGGCGACCCTTTGCGTCGTTTCGGCTGCTGTCCCGCTCGCTGCGATCAGGAGATTCGACGCGGCGCGGACCTTTCGTCGTGTACTATCCGCGAGATCGCCACCATTGACTGTGAAAGTGGCGCCCTGCGAGAGGTTCGTCACTCTCAGATAGCAGTACACCTTCTGCCGCGACTCGAGGCGAACGCAGCCAAAGAGCGCGACCTCATACGGTCCTGCGGTATCCACGCTGATCGCCGTCGCACCATAGCGCTCGGGGAAGATGCTGCCGCGTACGCCTGGCGCCGGCTCAGTGGTGACCGCAGGCTGAGTGGTCGCTGCCTTCGAATCGGTCGCCGCCCTTGCGGCTGCAATGGTGCCGTCGCGCGCGGGGAAACCGAGGCGAGCCGGCGCGCGCGCCAGGAGTTCGCGAACGGCACTGATGTCCACGGCGACATCGCCGTCCTCTTTCCCGGGGAGTACGCCGACAGCGATGGCCACCAGTTCTCCGGCGGCATTCACGACCGGCGACCCCGCAGCACTTCCCAGGACGGGTGCGCCGAGACGCAGGAGCGGACGCCCGTCCGCATCGGGCTCGACGTGTGAGACCGTCCGTTCAGCCACCGAGCGAACCATACCCTTCCTGGGACCGAGCAGTCGCACTTTCTGCAGCAGAGTCGCTGATCGCCTCCCCATCGTGATGCGGTTCCCAGGCGCGGGAATCCGCGGCAGCACGGCCAGATCGAGCTTCACGTCCGCCTGATCGAGCGTGGTCACGCGTGCCAGCAGATCTCCGTCCGCACCAAACACTTCGGCGCGACTCGCCCCGCGCAGGTGTCGCAGCACAGTCACGACGCGGCCATCGGTCACCCGTACGCCGGTTCCGCTGGTGATTTCGGCGGTACCATCGCGATAGGCCACAATCGTGACCACTGCGTCGCCTGCGCGCGCGATCGCTCCGCCGGACTGCGACTGCGCTGCGGACGAACGCGGCTTCGTCGTCTGCGCCCGGGCGGTCGGCGACAGTGCCGATACGCAAATCAGGACGACCAGACAGAGTTGTGCGCTGCTCCGCCAGAACCGGGTCGAGGCGAGCAAACGGCGCACATCGCGGAAGAGCATTTTCGAGCTCGTTATGGTGGCGTCCCAGATCCCCCTTGGCGACGGCGCCGCGATCGCGTCGTTTTGCCATCGTGGATCGGCACCTGAAACGAGGGGATGGAGGTGCACGGGTCAATATACGCGGCTCGCCGATCGAAAACTCCACGCTACGGGCTCAGCGAACTCCCCCGCTGCTCTCCACCCGGCACCCGATCGAGTTCCATCCGTCATCCGCACCCACGCCGGTGACGCAGCCGCCAACACGGCGCTCTGACACGTTGGTTTCTGCAGCGGGTCCACCGCCGGCCCTCGCAACACCTACGGGATCGACCGCTCGAGCTCGACCTCGATGCGGTTCCAACTGGCCGCTTCGGGGCCGAGGAGGTTCGTGACCATGGCGCGACAGCGGCCGCCGGCCAGCATCCAGGGTGCCAGCCACGCCGCCACCTGGACCGGGAGGTGACCCAGAACATCACCGCCGGCAACATGCACCCACACTGCTTGCGGGTCGTCGGCCTGCGGCGGGTCGGGCACCAGCAACAGTGACTGGCCAATCTCGAGGCGATCGACGACGACGGTCCGGGCAGCGAAAACGGTGCCGTGCACGTTGGTGCGCAGACGCATTTCCTTCGGCGGCAAGGGCGGTGGCAGCGGTGTGTTCTCCCGTATAGTGTGCGACATGGCCAATCCCCGGCTGCTAGCGTTCGACCGTCTGCCCGACGGCCATGTTCCACTCCCCGCGTCTCGTACTCCCATGACTTCTGGTCGCCTTTCGATTGCTGGCGTTCTGCGCGTCCTCTGCCCCGCCCTGTTGCTCTCCGCGCCGATCGCGCGCGCGATCGCGCAGGGACCGATCCCGACGCCAAGCGAGGTCCTCGG
>CAYMQV010000180.1:701-9447 GCA_964392395.1 uncultured Gemmatimonadaceae bacterium | reverse complement strand
GATAGAAAAACTTGCGCGTGATCAGCGAGCGGGCGGTCCGGCTTTTCCTGACGCAGTAGTCGCGTGGCTCACGAAACACCTCCTCGTGTGTCACCGTCCACGCCACGCACGCGACGACGGCGCTCAGCACGAGCAGCACGAACAGTTGTACGGTGAGCGGCTGTTGCAGAATGTCGGGCACGGCGCACGCAGAATTGAAGGGCGAGGGGGCGAGACACGCGACCAGAATCTGAGGATACCCCTGACATCTGCGCGCAGCTCAGCCCTCTCCGGCAAATGACGCACCCACCGGTACATCTGTGCCGTCCTGCGCACTCACGTCACGTGCCGGATATCGCCGTCAACCCAACGCGACGAAGCTTCAGTCGAGGCCGCGGGAACCACGCGTGTCCGCGTATCACGCGACACCCGACCGGAGCCTGGACCATGTGTACTCACGATGATGCGACCTCGACCGCAGACGGTGCAGCGGCACCCCTCGATCGTCGCGCCTTTCTCCGCAACTCAGCGCTATTCGCCGTCGGCGTGCTGGTGGTACGCGCACACAGCAAACTCTACGCGTTTTCCCTCGAGTGCCCGCATCGCGGGCGGTTGCTGGAGTGGCAGCCGGGTGGTTCGCAGTTCTACTGCCCCAGGCACAAGGCTCGCTTTTCCACCGACGGCGCCAATATCGGCGGTCGTCGTACCAGCGCGCTCGATCGGTACGCCCTGCGCCGAGACGGTGCGAAGGTGACGGTCTCGCTCGACCTGGCATTCTCGGCCACCGACTCGCCCGCGGACTGGAACGCCGCAGCGCTGAGCGTGTGATGGCCTTCCATCAGCAACCCGGCGCGGCCGGCGGCGGCGGCACGGCGCACTCACCCGTGCCGCACGCGCGGCGGGCCTGCGCCACGCGCTCGCCAAGGCGGGCCGGTGTAAAACGCTGTACCGTGCTACTCGTGACGGATGCGCTGGCACCGTCGACCATCGCTCGTAGCCTTGCCCCTTCTGTGGCATTGCGCGCCGCGCCGGCTTTACTGTCCAGCCGGAGCTCGGCGAGGTCGTGTAACACCCAATAGCTGTACTGATTCACGCTATCCGCAATCGGCATCGCGCCGTCGCCACTGGCGAGGCGATTGGCGACATCACGCGCGTTGGTGAGTGTGCTGAGCGCCGCGCCGTTGTTGCCGGCCGCGCGCTGCATCACCGCTTCGCCAAGCAGGTAGGTGATGGTTTCGCGCTTGATTGCTTGCGGCACATCAATGCCCTCGTACGCGCGACGATGCAATGCACGCGCCTCACTCACGCGCCCCCGTCGGCTCAACCACCGGATATAACCGTCGATCGCGCTGAAGTCGCCGGGCTCGGCGAGCTGCGTGGCTTCGCGATAGGCGACATCGGCGGAGTCGGCGCACCGACGCCACACGTCGAACACCTCGGCCATGCCAAGTCGCGCTGCGCTGGCGAGACCGGGATCGCGAGAACTGCGGGCGGCGTCGAGCGCGCGCTGATACGCGGCCAGCGACGAATCGGCCTGACCGATGAGTGCGAGTTCCTGCCCGCGGGCCCACGCGACTTCGCCGGCTTTGCGTGTTTGCGCGAAGGCGCGCTCCGGGGCGAATACCAGCACCACTGCGGTGAACGCGTGCATGATGATCGAACGGCGACGACGGAGCCTGAACATGTGTTGTCTCCAGCAAGAGAGTGCGCTGTACGAGAGAGCCGTAACCTGCGCACTGATGTCTGCCATATCAGGTATCCGGACTAAAACAGATCGGCGTGCGTGCCCGTCCGCACGAACACGATTTCGTCATTTGGTGCGTAGTGCCAGATGAGCAAAAAGTCAGGCTCGATGTGGCACTCCCAGTGCGTCTTGTACTGCCCGCTGAGAGTGTGCGGGCGGTAGTTGGCCTCAAGCGGTTTTCCTTCAATGAGCGTCGCCATGACGCGATCCAAGTGGTCGACATTCCATCCGCGTTTCCTGGTCCGGTTGCGATCTTGCTTGAACTGGCCAGTGAAACCTGGCGCGTACACGGGCTAATCGTCGGCGTCGAGCTGTGCGATCAGCGATGTCCCATGGGGAGCCCGCGTCACGCGCCCGGATTCGGCATCCTTCATCGCTGCCCGCGTGACCGGATTCGGCAGCGCCACATCGAAGGGCAACGCGTTCCGCAGCGTAATCTGCTCGTAGAACATGCTGATGGCGGTCGTGGGAGAGATGCCGAGCTGCTCCAAGATGTCCTCAGCATCGTGCTTGAGCGTCGGCTCGACCCGAGCACGCACAGTTGCAGTCTTCGCCATTTGAAACTCCTGTGATGGAAAACGCCGTGGTACACTAACACTATGTAGCCCAAACCGGCTACGTGCAAGCTCCAAGGCGGTATTGAAGACGAGTTGCTGCAATCATCCCCTCAACGCTTGTCGCGGCGAGTGGTGGGGTGAACACAGATCCGATGTCAGTCGGAAGTACGACGGAATCGCTCGCGCGCGGCCCGAGTGACGGCCACGACTTTGCGCGAGACATCGTGTCTGTCGAAAGACATGGGAGAAAGCCGGTCAGAACTGCGACGCTGGCAACAGGCGATACACGCTCGCTGCCCACCAGTTCCTCGCGGAGCCTGGCCATTTCCGCGTCATCGAAACTGAGCGTAGACTTCCTGATATGTCGCTCAAGCATCTACTCTGGCTCGACTGCGCTGCCGCGTTCATCAGCGGCGTCGTGATGCTGATGCTCTCCGCGTGGCTGAGTCGCGTGTATGCGATTCCGCACGGACTGCTCGTGGCCATGGGCATGATCAGTCTATGCTACGGCGCCTTCTCGTTCTCACTGGCCCGACGCGCACTGCGGCCGCGCTCGCTAATCTTACTGTTGGTGGCCGCGAACTTCGTTTGGTCCGGCGTATGCCTCAGTGCCGCCGTTCTGCTCGCGTCGACCGCATCGGTTTTCGGGCTGATTCACCTCGCCGCCGAGTCGGTCCTGGTTGGCGGACTAGCCTGGCTGGAGTGGACGCAGCGTGAGCGGCTCCTCACGGCGAAATGAGCGTCATCCGAAGGTCGGTCAATCCTGCGTCTCTACGCTACCAGTGCCACACAAGTGAGGCCACTCCATAGTGGACCCACGCAAAACTGTACACGGCGTCGACATCCGCGCCGCCTTCCACGGTACGGTATCCCAGGTTGAACGCGACACGACCGCCGGGATCGTATCCGATTTTCACGGCGGCGTCGATCGCCCGTCCGGGGCCACCGGCGAGCGCGTCAATGTCGGTGCCCAGCTGCCAGCGCGACGTCACGCGCCAATCACCGGCCACATGCAGCAGCGGCACGAATCCGAGATCATCCTTGCGCGTGGATACGGTGCCCTGCGCGAGCTGCACGGTGGCGTCGCGAATCTTGCCCGTGAATCCAACCCAGGCGCGCGTGCGGTCTGTATCACGGAACTGATAGCGATACGTCAGCCGGTACGAGTTGAAGACATACGTTGCATCGACGGGAGTGCCTGCGGTGTAGTTGCCACCGGCGAAACTCACTGAACCGGGCAGCATGCCCGTCTCCGTGATCGACAGTGGCGCCGCGAGCACGCGCAATCCGTGTCGCTCATTCACGTTCCACGTCACGTACACGCGGCCGGCCGGGAACGGCCCCGAGCCAGTGACGTCATTCAACGAGAAGCGCGTAGCCGAGGCGTTGTTGGGGATTTGCACCTCGTTTCGGCTCACCCACGCGGGGCCGGCCTCCAACTCGATTTCAATGCGCGGGGTTTGCGCGCCGAGGTCGAATGCCGATATTGCCACCATTGCTGTACTCGCTGCGGCACTGAATTTGCCGATCTGCAATCTCATGCGTTCTCTCCGAGAGACGTTCGTTCTGTGTTCGGCAGGAACGTAGCCATACATCGACGGCAACGCAGTTATCCCAGAGTGAGATACGCGCGCTCCTGGCACGCGCAATTTGCGCTCAAGAGCGGCCATGTGGAGAGCCACGGAAGAGCCACGGTGCTGGCTGGCATTATTTCGGCCGACATACATCAAAAAGCCCCGTCCACTCGCGCGGTGCGAGTAGACGGGGCTTTTCGCGTGTGGCGCTCACCGGCACACAGGCCGGTGACGCGTGCAATTACATCACCGTGATCTGCAAATCCTGCAGCGCCTTCTTGAGCATATCAACCTTCTTGGAATCACAGCCGCGCTCGCTTTCAATGTCCGTGCTGAGCTTCGTGAGCGCCGAGTTGCGCGCCGCACCCGACGCGCGTTCGGCCGCCGAGATCGAGGTGCGAATGGCGCCGATACGATCCGCGCTCACGCAGCCCTTGCGCTCGAGCTGATCAGTAAACGCCTTGGCCAGCGCGAAGCTGGGCGGCCACACGATCTTGGGCTGTCCCTGCGCGTTGAGATACTCCCACTTCACCGTCTTGGCGGCGTCGATTTCGTTCTGCGAGATGTACTCACTCGGCACGAGTTCGGCGATGTCGAGACCACGTGCGATCTCGGAGCTGATCATCGCGCCGTTGTACCAGTACACCGACCACGAACCGCCGCTCACCATACGTTCGGCGTCAATCGGGCCTCGGTCAAACGAGGCGATTTCAATTGGCTTCGCGCCGTCGGTCCAATCGAACACCGAGATGCCGCCCTGATACCACGCCTGCACCATCACGTCGCGGCCGGGAATCGGGATCAGCGAGCCGTTGTGCGCGACACAGTTTTCCGTTTCGGTCTGATACGATGGCAGCTTGTAGTAGCTCAGGAACTTGAGCTTGCCATTCTCGATCGCGAAGATCGCGTTGGCGCCCCACTCCGGCTTGTCACCGGCGCGGCACTTCGGCCCACCACCACCGCCCCACTCGTCGGAGAAGAGCAGCTTCGTGCCATCGTTGTTGAACGTGGCCGAGTGCCAGTAGGCAAAGTTCGAGTCAGCGACGGCATCGAGACGACGCGGGTTGACCGGATCACTGATGTCGATGAGCAGGCCGTGTCCCTCACACGCACCGCCGGCCAGGCCGAGCGCCGGATACACGGTGATATCGTGGCACTGCGAACCTTCCGACACAGTCGCGCTGGCCGCACGCGCGGTGGGTGCGGGAGCGGCGGCGTACACACGATTCATGATGCCCTGAATGGCGCCGCGCAGTGCGGCACTGTCAGCGGCGGTTGCTGCACCCGATCCGCCACGCGCCTTCACCGTGCTATCGAGCAGCGTTGTCACCATGCGACGCGGGACCTCAGATTCCTGCCCCGACTGCGGATTCCTCGCGATGAAGCCACCAGTGCGACGCGCGGTCTCGATGCCGCGAGCGGCGGCCGCATTGTCCGCGTCTGACGGGCCATGACGCGGCGGTGCCTGCAGGCCCGCGAAGATATTGGCCTTACCGACCACCGCCGCCTTGGACGGATCAGCGAGTGGAACCTTGATGATTTCAATGCGCAGGCGCGATGAGCTGGCGTCACCGCTCGCGGCATCGCCCGCGCAACCGGCGAGTTCTTCCGAGGACCGAATGCCCGACGATCCGGAGACGTAGATGTACACGTTCTGCTTGTCCTTCGGATCTTCGAGCACCGTGTGCGTGTGCGAACCGCGGCACGTCTGCACATTGGCCACGAGTTTCGGTTCGCGGATGTTGCTGATATCGAAGATGCGCACGCCACGCAGGCGCTCGTTGCTCACCGGCTCCTTGACGCCGCCGGGCTTGCAGTCGATGCGGCCGTTCATCGCTTCGGCCGACATGAACATCAGGTTCTTGTAGACCGAGACGTCGTTCTGTGAGGCGGGGCACTCGTAGGCGACCACCAGCTGGGGCTGGCTGGGCACGCTGATGTCCCAGATCACCGGGCCGTTGTAATTGCCCTGAATGACGTAGTTGCCGGTGAACGCGAGGTCCGAGTTGGTCTCGCCCAGAAACCCCTTCGGCGAGACGGCCTTCGCGATCACCTTCAGGTTGGACGTGTACTCGGCCGCGTCGAACAACCCCGCCTTGAGCGCGTTGCGGGGGTCGGAGGCCGGTGAGGGGGCAGTGTCGGGCTTTCGCGATGGGGCACAGGCGGCAAGAGCGGCCGTGGCGGCCAGAGCGAGCAGTGTGCGCAGGCTTGAGGCGTGCATGTACGTCGCGGGTATCGGAGGTGGGGAGGGGCGCAGCGGAGGGGCCGCCGAGTACGGATGTTTCGGAGGATACTGCCGAAACGTAGTTCGGGCAGCGTGTAGTGTGCCATACGGCGCTCCGGCGGGTTGGTGTCGGCCGTGGGCCGTGCTCGCGCGCACTTGGCGGCACCCCCAGCCGCAGCGGCGCCCGGCGCCTTCCGTTCGCTCTCGCGTCCACCAGACCTCGCCCGCTCGCCAGTCGATGGACAGCGGTGCATCGAGATCGAGCAACTCTGGCGTTCGTGGCAGTCGAAGGATCATGACTTGTTCCTCCGGCGACGGAATGACCTCCGATTTCGTTCGCACCAGCAGTGGTCCGCGCCAGCTTTCCCAGCCAAGACGCGCGTAGAACGACTCGGCCGATGGCGACAATGCGGCAATATCGAAATCGCCCATGAGCGCTACGGACTCCCGCAGAAGCGTGCTCGCGTAGCCGCGACCCTGAGCCTCCGGCTCGGTCGCGACGAGTTCGATGTAGGCCGTATGCAGCGAACCGATCGACGCGGCCTGCAGGGCGCGAGGGACGATCATCACGTGCGGCATCAGTGCGCCGTCTACTCGGCCGAGCAGGTGCAGGCCCGGGCCGATGTCCTGCAGAGAGGTGGACAACTCCTCGTCACACGCCGTTCGCAGCAGCGCGAGTAGTTCGTCGCGCACACTCGTGCTCAGTGATCCCGTCGCGACGATTTCGATCTGCACAGGCTCTCACACCTTCGCGTTGACGCGCTCCGCCTGCAGCTTGTCGTTGAATCGCTGCACCTCACCGATCCGTTCCACTTCGATCGCGACGGCATCGACGGCCTGTTGCAACTGCTCCATGCGCTCCTCGCTCAGCGGCAGGGCGGTGGGGGCCGGCGTGCGACCCTTGGAGAACAGACGCCAGGTGATGTAGCCTCCAATCATGAAGAGCACGACGTGGGATCCCGCGTGCGGCCCTTCGCCCAGCGCGATCGCGTAGCCCGCCGAGGCCACGTTGACCACCGTAAACAGCCCCGCGACGGTAAGCCAGATCTTCTGGCGTCGAGTCATTTGTCACTCCGAGTGGGTGGAAAACCGCCAGCGAAGGATCCTACGTGCCCTTTCGCGACGAGGTTTCCTCGCCGACAGGCCGCCAGTCCCCTTTCGCGCGCCGTTCATCCCACCGTTCCAACCCTGTCGGTTACCTGAGTGTCTATGGTATAGACTGCGCTACCTCCCTGGTTCGTCAGCCCCGACCGGTTCGCCAAGACCGACACGCCACTCCATCTCCTCAAGGGCACGTTCGACGTGCTCGTTCTCAAGACGCTGAGCTGGGGGCCGGCGCACGGCTACGCCATCTCGCGCTGGATCCGGCAGACGGCCGGCGACGACCTGAACATCGAGGAAGGCGCGCTCTATCCGGCACTTCGACGGCTTGAAGAACGCGGGCTTGTCGCTGCGGAGTGGAAGCGGCTGGACGGGACGGGACGTAACGCGCGCGTGTACACGCTGACTGTCACCGGGACTGCGGCGCTGCGCGAGGGAGTGGCCGATTGGCAACGATATGTGCGCGCCTTTGCGCGGGTCCTCGAGGCGGCGCCGCGCGAGGCACTCTCGTGACCTCCGGGGGCGATCGCCGCTACGACGATGCCGCGCTGCCGCTGTCGCGTACACCGAAGGTGGACGACGATGTGCGCGCAGAGCTCGACTTCCATATCGACCAGCGTGCGGCTGAACTCGTGGCGACGGGCCTGCCGGCGTCCGACGCGCGTGCACAAGCCACGTCGCTCTTCGGCGATCGCGCCGCGATCGAGGCGGCCTGCCGCACCATTGAACGGCGTCGGCGATACCAGTCGTGGCGGCAGTTCCGCTGGCAGTCGCTCTGGCAGGACATGGCGGGCGGCGTTCGGCTGCTGCGGAAGTCGCCGATGTTCACGGCGGCCGCTGTCCTCACACTCGCCATCGGCATCGGCGCGATCGCGGCCGTGTTTTCACTGCTCAACCGGGCGATCCTGCAGCCACTCGCGTATCCCGGTGCGAACCGCCTGGTGAGTGTCAGCGAGAAGACGGAGCGTGGTCACGCCGACCTCGCGTGGGCTACCGCCGTCGAGCTTCGCGCCCGCTCACGATCCTTCGACGCACTCGCCTCGTACGGCGCGTTCACTGCCACGGTGCTGGGCACGTCCACGCCGCTGCGTGTGCAGACGGCCGCCGTCTCCGCCGAGTTCTTCAGCGTGTTTGGTGTGCGTGCGCGGCAGGGGCGGCTGCCACTGCCGGAGGAGCATCGCGAGGGTGCGACACCGGTCGTCGTCGTGGGTCACGCCTTCTGGCGCGATCGGATGGGCGCGCCGGCGACGCTGGCCGGCGTTCAGCTGCGGCTCGATCGCGTGCACGAGGTGATCGCGGTGTTGCCGCCATCGTTCGACTTTCCGGCCGCGGTGCAGCTGTGGATTCCGCTCGAACTCGAGCGGCAGAGCAGTTCGCATACGGCGCACAACTGGCAGGTGATCGGACGATTGCGCGCGGACGTCTCGCCTGACGCGGCGCAACGCGAACTCAGTGCCCACATCGAGCAGCTGCGCGCGATCTTTCAGGACGACTTCGACGGTGTCGCGGCGCGCGTGACTCCGCTGCAGGATGTGCTTACCGCCAACCTGAAGACCCGTCCTTGGTG
>CAYMQV010000180.1:0-691 GCA_964392395.1 uncultured Gemmatimonadaceae bacterium | reverse complement strand
CCTTGGTGCGCTCGGACTCATCTCCGCCATTGTTCCGGTGCGGCGCGCGACGCGCATCGATCCACTGCTGGCCATGCGTGCCGAACGAGCCACGCATCCTCCGCGGCGCCGGAGTTGCTGGCGCGCCTTGGCGAGGTGCTCGGCGATGGCTATCGCATCGAGCGGGAACTACCGGCGGGCGGCTTGGGTCGCGTCGTTGTTGCGCACGAAGTGACGTTGCAGCGTCGCGTGGTGATCAAGGTGGTTGCCGATGCGTCGCGCGGGGCGGAAGTGCGACGCTTTCCGCAGGAGATCCTGTTGTCTGCCAGCCTGCAGCATCCGCACATCGTGCCGGTGTTTGCTGCCGGCGACGTGGATGGCGCTGCGTACTTCATCACGCCGTTCATCGACGGGAGATCGCTGCGTTCGCTGCTCGACGACGCACATCCGCAGCGCAGCAGCGAGATCACCCGCAGGTTGCGCGACCTCGCGTCGGCGCTGTACCACGCGCATGCACGCGGCATCGTGCACCGCGATCTCAAGCCGGCGAACGTGATGGTGCAGTCGGGCTCCGTCATGGTGCTCGACTTCGGCGTGGCCAAGGCGATGAGCGTGATGCGCCAGCATGTCGCCTCGCCGCCGCCTGATCTGGCTGCGTTGCGACGCGATCTGCCGCCTGGCGTGTTGGCTGCCGTGCGTGCGTGTCTCGAGA
>CAYMQV010000179.1:7105-9599 GCA_964392395.1 uncultured Gemmatimonadaceae bacterium | reverse complement strand
CTCCCCGCCTGTCGCGTTCGTGCCACCGCCACCGCTGCCACTGCCGCTGCCGGCCGCCGGCGCGCTACAGGCGCCGATACCGGTTGCACCACCCACGCCGAGCCCGATGCACGCACCGACCGTGGCGTTCGATCTCCCGATGCCACTGCCCACCGCAGTCGGGATCGTCTTGCCGGCAACACTCGGCGCCCCGGT
Source organism: uncultured Gemmatimonadaceae bacterium (assembly GCA_964392395.1). Taxonomy (GTDB): domain Bacteria; phylum Gemmatimonadota; class Gemmatimonadetes; order Gemmatimonadales; family Gemmatimonadaceae; genus JACMLX01. Next base: position 9,404 of record CAYMQV010000179.1, on the reverse strand, counting down.
TCCGCCGGCCCAGCCAGCGGCGCCCGTACGGGTGGCTGCGCCACCGAGAGCGGCGCCACCGCCGGGCGAGTTCACGCAGATGTTCAAGCCGACTTCGCCGGCGCCCGTGTCGCAGCCAGTACCGCCGTCTCCACCGCCGTTCTCTCCGCCGCCGTTCGCTCCCTCGCCTGACGTTCGGATCGGTCATGCGGCCGCGACGATCGAGCGCATGGCAGCGCCCGTTCCCGAGGCGCCGCTGCGCGCAGTGCCGCCGCCCGTCGTGGTGCCACCGGTCTTGTCACCGCCTCCGCCACCACCGGTTTCGGTACCACCGAAAACCGCCGCGCCCGGCGAGTTCACATCGATGTTTTCCCCGGGCGCGCAGCGGAGCAGCCCGCCGCCACCCTTCTCATCGCCTCCGCCGCCGCCTGCGTACACGCCGCCTGCGTACACGCCGCCTGCGTACACGCCGCCTGCCTCGCAGGCCGTCGCCCCGCCCGCGTATGCGCCACCGTCGCCGCCCCTGGCGCCACCGCCGGTCTTTTCACCGCCTCCGGCCCCGGCTGCACCGTTTCCCGCCGTCGGTTCGCGCCCACCTGCATCGGCACCGATCTCTGGCGGTGTGAGCTCACTCCCGCCGCTCGCGCCTCCGTCCGTGCCCGCCGCCCCGCCAGGCCCGGGCCCGGCGCGATCACCGGGCGCGCTGTCCGCATTCGTGCCGCCTGCATTGACTCCGGCGGCACCCAGTGGTGCGCCGCCACTGCCACCGCTCCTGGCGCCGCCGATGTTCGGGCTCCCGGAAGCGGGCGCCGGGTCGGCGGGGAAGAGTCCGTCGCGTGCAGCACCGGTGAGCGAATACACCATGGTCATGCAAGCGCAGGTCAAGCCGGTGCTGGCTCCCGCTCCGCGCGACCCGGTATCGGCGCCAGTGCCTGCGGCTCCTGCATCGCGCCTGACCATGCCCGTCATTCTGATGATCAATGGCGTCATTCTCCTGACGCTCGTTCTGATTCTGTACTTCGCGTTTCGCACGCCGCCAACCGCCGTACCGTCGATGGACGACGCCAAAGCCACGGCCGACAGTGCGAAAACGGGCGGCGCCGACTCAGCGGGCGGGAACCGCGACACGATGGCACGCTGAACGGCACGCTGAGCCGACGGTCGGCCTCAGCGCAGCTGGATCACCAGTTCGAGACGCGCGTCACCGAGGTCGGCCGGCACATATACGGCCAGGTTGCGCGCACGCTCGATGGCTTCCCAGGCCGGTCCGCTGCGCCGAAGGACGAAGTACTGCTGATCGACCTTGATCGGCAGGCCGGCTGGTGGCTGCGCGACGTGCGTCAGTTCGACGCCAGCGAGCGCCTGACGAATCAGCGTGTCGACCACATCGGAGGATGCGATCTTGCAGCCGCTGAGCACCTTGCTCACGATGTCGATCGGTCGCACCGACGACGCGACGGCCAGGTACCACTGCGGCGCCTGGAGCCAGGTGGCCTGTTCGACCGCCACCGCATGCACCGAGTGTCTGACCACGCGCAGTGGGCGCGCGACGGCGGTGTCGGGCACCGCCGTATCGAGCAGTTCGTGTACGCGCGCGTCGAGCAGCGTGAAGACGTCACCGAGCCGCAGATGATCGTAGGTCGGCAACGGCGTTGGGGCGGCCGAAAACGTGGTCAGTGCGCCGGCCAGCGCAATCATCGTCTCCCATAAATCTGACGGATGCCCGCGCCGGACTTCATGCAGATGCCGCAGCGCGGGCAGGTGCGTGTTGAGCGTGTACAGCAGCCAGAAGCCTGCCACGTCCGTCACGGAAAAGTCCGCCAGCCCCTGATTGCGCTGTCGGCGCGTGCCGGAGACGGCGGTGGCCTTGGCCGCGACGCGCTCGACCAGGCGTCGCGTGATGCTGACCAGGTACTCATTGGCGCCGATGTCGAGCATCGGCGGCACATATGACGCATCCAGCGCGGTGACACCGGTGGCATCGCGCACCAAACGGATCAGCGGCAGCGTGGTGTAGCCCTCGAGCGCTTCGCCCTCGAAGAGCAGGCGCAGGTTGGCGCGTGCGACGCTGATCGGTCGTTCGCCGAGGCCGGTGACCTCGTCTCGGCGCTGGATCTCGTCCCCATGCCAGCGTGCGATCGCCCGTTCGCCGAGGGCGGCGACGTTGCGCCCGCCCGGCCGGTACTCCGGCACGGCCAGGTGCACCACCAGCGACGTCTGGTCGGCGGCCCAGGCGTCGGCAATCGGCCGCGGCGCTGGTGAGGGATCGCCCGCCGGCGCGTCAATGACCAGTCCGTCAGGGAACCGCGCCGTCACGGCC
>CAYMQV010000179.1:0-7095 GCA_964392395.1 uncultured Gemmatimonadaceae bacterium | reverse complement strand
CGTTCTGCCCGTGGGGCCTCGCGCGATCGAGCTCGAGTCGCGCGAGGCCCCACGGGCAGAACGTCAGTGTGGCAAGCTGAAAGGCAAGCGCCTCTTCGTGCGCACGATCCTGCTGCTGCAGGTGCTGCGGCGCGAGGAGCGTGCCCTTGGACCAGAGGACAGGATGGGCATGCGGCATCGAGCCAAGCTAGCATGGCGGCGGCGCGTCCGGCCAATCCGTGCCGCCCTCACCCGATCGTGTGAGGCGTGTCGGCGGCGGCGGGCACCGGAGATCGAACTGTGACGCTCGCGGAGGAATCGCGCCATTGACGCCGGGTGTGCCCGGTAGCACAATGTGGCAGCCGAGACGGAATCGGGAGAGCGGTCACCGTCTGAATGCGGGCAGTTTCAGACAGTGCCCGGCACTTTTCATTGCGTGTTCGTGCTCCAGCGTTCACTCCTCGTGTGAACGTCTTTTCCATTACTTCCGGAGCGTTGGTCATGGCCGACAGCACGCAGAAGAAACTCGAGCGGGTGCGCGCTCCCCGCGTCAACATCAGTTACGATGTGGAGGCGGGCAACGCGATCGAGCAGAAGTCACTGCCCTTCGTCATGGGCATTCTCGGAGATTTCACCGGCATGCCGGTCGAGCCGCTGGCGCGCGTCAAGGATCGCAAGTTCGTCGAGGTGACCCCCGACAACTTCGATGATGTGCTGGCGAGCATGAAGCCGCATCTCGCCTTCTCGGTGGAGAACAAGCTCAGTGAAGATCCGGGTGCGCCCAAGCTCGGCATCGACCTGACCTTCAAGAGCCTCGACGATTTTGCGCCAGACGCCGTTGCCCGACAGGTGAAGCCGTTGCGCGAGCTGCTCGACTTGCGGACCAAGCTGGCGGACCTGCGCGGCACGCTGCAGACCAACGAGAAGCTGGACGAGCTGCTGCAGGAGACGCTGCACGACGATGCGAAGCTGGCCGCATTGAAGGCCGAACTCGGCCTCGACAAGGCAGAGGGCTGATCTGATGGCCGAAACCAAGGGCGCCGCTGGCGCCGCACCGCAGGCTGAAGTCCGCGAACTGGGGCTGCTCGATCAGATCGTTGCCGAAGGTCGCTTCGGGGCCGACGCGCAGTCACAGACGCGCGGCAAGGACATCGTCTCCCGCTTCGTGGCCGAAGTGCTCGAAGGCGCCGTGACCGTCGGTCGCGATACCGAGACGATGATCAACGCGCGCATCGCGCAGCTGGATCACCTGCTGTCGCTGCAGACCAACCAGATCATGCACCACCCCGAGTTCCAGAAGCTCGAGGCGAGCTGGCGTGGCCTGAAGTACCTGCTCAACCAGAGCGAGACGTCGGAGATGCTGAAGCTGAAGATCTTCAACGTCAGCAAGAAGGAACTGCTGCGCGATCTGCAGCGGGCGCCGGAGTTCGACCAGAGCGCGCTCTTCAAGAAGGTGTACGAGGAGGAGTTCGGTGTCTTCGGCGGTGCGCCGTTCGGCTCGATCCTCGGCAACTACGAGTTCGACAAGAGCGGGCAGGATATCGAGCTGCTGGAGAAGATCTCGAATGTGGCCGCGGCGGCGCATGCGCCGTTCCTCACCGCGGCGTCGCACGAGATGTTCAACCTCGAGAGCTTCGCGCAGCTGGATCAGCCGCGCGACATGGCGAAGGTGCTCGACAGCACCGAGTACGCGAAGTGGAAGGCCTTCCGCAACACGGACGACGCCCGCTACGTGGCGCTGGCGCTGCCGCGCATGCTGATGCGTGAGCCCTACGGTGCCAAGACGGTACCCATCGAGGCGTTCAATTACGACGAACACGTCGACGGCAACGAACACAACGACTATCTGTGGGGCTCGGCCGCCTGGGCACTCGCGGCCAAGGTCACCGCCGCGTTTGCGAAGTACAGCTGGTGCGCGGCCATCCGCGGCGTGGAGAGCGGCGGGCTCGTGACGGGTCTGCCGGTGCACAACTTCCAGACCGACGCCGGCGAGACCGTGATGAAGTGCCCGACCGAGGTGTCGGTCACCGATCGTCGAGAAAAGGAACTGGCCGACCTCGGCTTCGTACCGCTGGTACACCAGAAGGGGACGCCAAACGCCGCGTTCTTCAGCGTCCAGAGCGCGCAGAAGGCCAAGGTCTACGATCAGCCGCAGGCGTCGGCCAATGCGCGTATCTCGGCGCAGCTGCCCTACATCTTCGCCACGTCGCGCTTCGCACACTTCCTCAAGGTGATGATGCGCGACAAGATCGGTGGGTTCATGACCGCCGGCGAAGCGACATCGTTCCTGAACCAGTGGATCAAGCAGTACGTGGTCTCCAACGACGACGCCTCGTTCGAAACGAAGGCGGAACGGCCGTTGAAGGAAGCCCGGATCGATGTGGTCGAGGTGCCCGGCAAGCCCGGCGTGCTGCGTGCAGTGGCGTTCATGCGTCCGCACTTCCAGCTCGACGAGCTCTCGATCTCGATGCGGTTGGTTGCCGAGCTGCCGCCGCCGGCCGGCGGCTGAGTCGGGCGGGCCCCGCTGCCCGCGATGCAGGTCCTGCACGTCTCCGTCACACCACTCTTCATCACGATTCAGGCACATTACCATGTCGATCTATCTCAGCTGTGGCAAGCAGGCCGGCCTCGAGGGCATCGCGACTGACGTTCTCGTGAAGGCCCTCGGAGCCTCCGAGTGCAATTCGTTCCAGTTCGGCGTTGGTCTGGGTGTTTCAATCACGAAGGGTGGCGTCGAGAAGAGCTCCCCGAGCTTGAGCGAAATCGTGCTGACCAAGGCATTCGACTCGATGTCACCGGCGCTCTTCATCAACTGCTGCCTCGGCACCACGATCACGAAGGTCCAGATCGACTTCACCGGCACGTCGGGCGATACGAAGAAGGGATCGCTGGTCTACCTGACGTATGAACTCAAGAACGCCATCATCACTGGCCACAGCATTTCGAGTGGCGGCGACAAGCCGAGCGAGAGCATCAGCTTCGCCTACGAAGAGATGGCGATGACCTACAAGACGCCGCCGGTCACGGAGAAGAACAAGGACGGCAGCCCGGTCGTGCAGAAGTGGAGCATCATCACGAACGCCAAGCCGTGATCCCCACCATGACCGCCCTGGACGCGTTTCGCGCCGGACGCCTCTCCGAGGCGGTCGAGGCGCTGGGCATCGAATTGCGGCACCATCCGTCCGATGCCCGGCGTCGTGCATTTCTGTTTGAATTGCTCTGCTTCAGCGGTGACTACGAACGCGCCGTGAAGCAGCTCGATGTGCTCGGCTCGGCCTCGCAAGAGGCCGAGCTCGGGGCACTGTTGTACAAGGGGGCGATACGGGCGCAGCGGGAGCGCGAATCGTTGTTTGCCGATAACGCATTTCCGCTCGATCCAGCGCCCGCCATCCGTGGCACGCTGAACGGGAAGCCGTTCGAGTCCCTCGAAGACGCTGATCCGCGCATCGGCGCGCGCTTGGAATGTTTTGCTGCCGGCAAGTACCTGTGGTTGCCGCTGGCGCACGTGGCGCAGATCACGATGCAGGCTCCGACGTCGGTGCGTGACACCTTGTGGCCAACGGTGCACGTACGGACCGGACCTGGGTTCAAGGGCATGGAGCTGGGGCAGGTGCTGCTGCCGGTGATCGCTGCCGGCACGACCGCGCAGCCCGACGAGATGGTCCGACTGGGCCGCGTGACCGACTGGGCGCCGCTGTCGAACGGCGGTGAAGCGCCCGTGGGTTTGAAGTACTGGCTCGTCGACGGTGAGGAGTTCTCGCTGCTGGAACTGCGCGATCTGCTCATCGAAGCGCCGCTGCTGCCGGCGGCCTGACCAGTCAGTCCCCGGTCCGCGTGACCTGACGAGCGCACTGTCGGCGCTGTAGTTCCGTCGCGTGAAGTGCCGGTCATCCGGCCGCGCGTCACTTCCGCCCTCGCTCCAGATCGCATGCCTGCTCGCGACGACATCCTCTCGCCTCTCCTCGCCCCGATCCCCGGAGACAACCCCTCCGGCCGGTCGGTTCGTGACGATCCGATCTACGAGAAGATCAGGGACGCGCGGCGCGAAGACGACGACGCCGATCAGGGGGCGTGGCAGCGCGCACGCAAGGTCGCCGATCACGCACTGGTCGTGAAGCTGACGACCGAAGTGCTGTCGACCATCTCGAAGGATCTGCAGCTGGCGTCGTGGTGGACCGAGTCGATGCTCAAGCGCGAAGGGGTGATCGGGCTCCGTGATGGCGTGGCACTGACGCACGGGCTGCTGGAGAACTTCTGGGACACCCTGTTCCCGGAGCTCGAGGACGACGATCCCACGTTGCGCGCCGGGCCGCTCGACTACATCGGCATGAAGCTGGTGGAGTCGCTCCGCGCGGCGCCGTGCAACACCGCGAAACACGGGTTCCGCCAGTACGAGGCCGCGCTGCTGATCGGCAGCGAAGAGGAGACGCGCTCGGATGACGCGCGCCGCGAAGCGCGCGACGCGCACGCAGAGAAGGGTGAGCCGGTGATCGAGCAGATCCTGGCGTCGGTGGATGCCACGCCCAAGGCGTGGTACATCGAACTCTCGCAGACGATCAGCGAAACGACGGCCGAGGTCTATGCGCTCGATGCGCTCGGCAACGATCGATTCATCGAAGAGGCGCCAAGCTTCCGCCGCCTGCTCGATGCGCTCGAGTCAGTGCAGCGCTCCGCCGATGCATTGCTGGCGCGGCGCCGGCTGCAGGAGCCGGATGACGACCGCTCCGGTGCCGCCGAAAGTGCGTTCGAAGCTGGCACTGTCACCGGCGTCACAGCGACCCTCGGTGCGATTCCAACCAGCGAGGCTGATGCCGGTGCGCGCGTGGTCGTTGCGGCGCGCTACCTGCGCCGTGCGCGTCCCACGGACCCCGTCCCGTATGCGCTGCTGCGCGCGCTCCGATGGCAATCGCTCAGTACCACCGAGCTGGGTGGTGAGGTACCATCACCCGCGCTGTTGCACGCGCCGCCAACCGCGGAGCGCGCGCGCTTGAAGGGCTTCATGCTCGAGCAGCGCCACGAGGAACTGCTCGACGGCGTCGAAGAACTCCTCGGCGCCACGGGTGGTGGTGCGTGGCTCGACGCGCAGCGCTGGGCGCTGGACGCGGCGCAGGCTCTCGGTGATGATTTCGCGCCCGTGGTGCTGGTCATGCGCACCGCATTGCGGCAGCTGCTCACGACGTTTCCCCTGTTGCCACAGGCGATGTTGCTCGACGAGACGCCGGTCGCCAACGCGGAGACGCTGGCGTGGCTCGAACGCGCCGGCCTGCGGCGCGGCAGCGCGCGAGTTTCGGAACCGTCGACCCTCGAAGGCATGCCGTTCACGCCGCATCGCCCGATGCTCGATCGCGCACGGGCCGAGATGGCAGGCGGCCGCCTCGATCGCGGCGTGGCCCTGCTGATGGCCGATGTGGTGCGGGAACGCAACGAACGCGCCCGATTCCTCCGTCGACTGGAACTGGTCACGGTGCTGGTGGATGCCGGTCGTGCCGATGTCGCGATGCCGATTGTCGAACAGCAGCTGGAGCAGCTGGAGACGCACAAGCTCGCGTCGTGGGAGGATGGCGGCGTCGTGGCTCAGGCACTGGTGCTCGCCTGCCGTGCGCTCGATGCCACCGACGGCGACGCGGGCCGGCGCCGCGAACTCTATCTGCGTATCTGTCTGCTCGATCCGATTGCGGCGCTCGCCCTCGCTGCCACGTGACCATGGCGGAAGGCGATCGCGGCAACAGCGGAAGCTGGAGCGGCACCGGAGCGATCCGGTTGCCGAACAGCGACAGCGTGGCGCGGCCCGTTCAGGCGTCGCTGCTCGATCGTCTCACCGATGATCAGCCCGGCGACACCCGCGAGATCATGCCGACCAGAGCAGAGAGCATCCTCGCGCTGCGTGTCGCGGTGCGGCACGATCTGGAATGGCTGCTCAATTCGCGTCGTGATCTGGTGTCGATCGATGACGGAATGCCGGAAGCCCGTCGCTCGCTGCTGCGTTACGGGGTGCCGGACTTCAGCTCGATGTCACGTGATGGCAGCGATACACTCCTGCGCCTTGTGCGTGAAGTGGAAGAGTGCGTCGCGAACTTCGAGCCGCGGCTGGCGCAGGTTCGCGTTCGTGCACATGTCGATCCCGGCATGTCGGGGCGTCCGGATCTGCGGTTTTCCATCGAGGGGATGCTGCGCGTGGACCCGGCGCCGGAACGGGTGGTGTACGATACGGTGCTCGAAACGGGGCGCGGCGAGTACGTGGTCCGTGAAGGGGCGAGTGACGATGCGTGACGAGCTGCTCTGGTACTACGAGCGTGAGCTCGGCTATCTGCGTCGACTGGGCGCCGAGTATGCGGTGCGCTACCCGAAAGTGGCAGGACGCCTGCAGCTCGAGGCGACGAAGTGCGAAGACCCGCACGTGGAGCGCTTGCTGGAGGGGTTTGCGTTTCTCGCGGCGCGAATCCATCTCAAGCTCGACGACGACGTCTCGCAAGTGGCCGAATCGCTGCTCGCAATCGTCGCGCCGCAGCTCGTGCGACCGGTTCCTGCGATGTCGATTGCGGAGTTTGTCGCTGATCCGGAGCGCGCGTCGATGCCAGAGGGTGTCCTGGTCCCCCGCGGCTCGATTCTCCGCACGCGCGCCGTGGGCGGCATGCGATGCACGTTCCGTACGGCGGCCAACGTGCAGTTGTGGCCCTTCACGATTGCCGATGCACGATGGGTGACCCCCGACGCGCTCGTGCCACCGGTGCGAGCAACCGACGCCATCGGTGCACTGCGGATTCAGCTGCAGGCCTTCCCGGGCGTCCCACTGTCGTCGCTGGCACTGCGATCGTTGCGGCTGCACCTGCACGGCGATGGCGCGGTGGCGTCGACACTGCACGAAGTGCTGTGCCGTGATACCTCGGCGATCCTGGTGCGCGCGTTGTCACCGGAGGCCGCCCGTGGTGGTGATGCGCCGCGCATCGAAGTACCGCGGCAGATGCTGACGCAGGGCGGCTTCGGTGCCGACGAGCGCTTGCTCGAGGGTGGCGCGCCCACGCTGGCGCCATACGGTCTGCTTCAGGAGTACATGGCGCTGCCGGCCGCCTTTCGCTCGGTGGATCTCGCGATCGGTGATGCGCTGCGTGCCAGCAA
>CAYMQV010000178.1:8816-9625 GCA_964392395.1 uncultured Gemmatimonadaceae bacterium | reverse complement strand
CACCGAGACCCCGAGGATGCGCGCCGCCTCCTGCGCTTCAGACGCCCGGATATCCACGGTGCCACGACTGCCGGTTTCACCCGCCGTCAGATCGACGATACCGACCCGGCGACCGCGCGCGACACTCGCCAGCAGCGTGCCGCCGCACGCCAGCTCCACGTCGTCGGGATGCGCCATGATGGCGAGGACATCGAGTGCGTCGGTCATACCCGTGAATCTAACCGGCGGCAGTCGGACGCTGCTGCGGGCTCAGTTCAACGCTGGCTGGCACGTCGCGTTCCAGCGATGCCGCGTCTGGTGGCGCGCCGCCGGCGCTTCGGTGCCTCCGGCGAACCTCGGCCAGTGTCAGCGCCCGCTGCGCGATCTGCGCGCCGGCCGCGACACAGTCGCCAACGCTCACGCCCCGACGAAACTGCCCGTCGATGATCAGCCCGGGCACCATCGCTTCGATGGCGTCCGCCGCGTGCCCGTACGCGTCGTGGCCGAGATCGTACTGCGGAATCGCATGGGGCCAGGTGGTGCGCTGCACGAACGTCGGTGCGCCAGCGACGCCGAGCAACTCCGCCAGCTCCGGCAGGACGATACCGAGCAACGACTCCGTGCTCGCGGTACCGAGTTCCGGATGGCGCGTGCCGCCCACGAAACAGGTGAGCAAGACATGCCCGTCCGGTGCACGATTCGCGAAGAGCGTGCTCGAGAAGAGCACACCGAGCGTCACTCGCCGCTCGGCACTCGGGATCAGGCAGCCAAAGCCGTCGAGCGCATGCGATATCTCCGCACGTCTGAACCCCAGCGCCAGAGAGATCACC
>CAYMQV010000178.1:6896-8806 GCA_964392395.1 uncultured Gemmatimonadaceae bacterium | reverse complement strand
GATCACCGCCGGATATGGCAGTGATGTCATCTGAGCAACCGCTGCCGCGGCATCTGCCGGAAGCCGGATCGACGCAACCGCATGCATCGGCAGCGTGGAAACAACGGCGTCGGCCGGCAGGGTGAACGTGTCGGCACCGCGTTCGACGGTGACCAGACTCGCGCCGCCGTCGCCTGGCTCGATGGCGGTCACGCGCGAGCGTCGGAGAATGTTCCCGCCCCCCAGTGCCTCAGCCAGCGCGTGGGGCAACGTGCCCATGCCATCAGGGAACGAGACGATCGACTGCCGCGCCGGAGCACGCCCGCTGTCTCCACGCGCGGCGCGCGCCTTCCTCGCACCGGCGATCATGCCGCGCACGAGTGACCCATGCTCACGTTCGAGCGCCGCCAGTCGTGGAAACGCGTGCGAAATGCTGAGCCGCTCGGGGTCACCAGCGTAGACGCCTGAGACGAACGGATCCACCGCATACGTGAGCGGCTCAACGCCGAGCCGACGTCGAACGAACGACGCAACGGATTCGTCGGACGCATCGGTGCGCGGGCGGACGAACGGTTCGCACAAAATGCGAAGTTTCGCGCCGAGACTGAACAGCGGCGAGCGCAGCATGGCAAGCGGCGACATCGGCACGGCGAGCGCGCGACCATCGCGAACGATGAATCGGCGCTGTGCCTGTGGCGCCGCGAGGCGCATCAGTCCATTGAGCCCGAGTGCATCGAGCAATGCGGACAACTCGCCGGTGAGCTGGCACGAGTTCGGCCCATGCTCGACGAGATAGCCGTCACGGCGGCTGCTCTGCATCACACCACCGACATCGTCACTGGCCTCGACCAGCGTCACGTCCGCCCCTGCACGGCGCAGGTGCCACGCCGTGGTGAGACCGGTCACCCCGGCTCCGCAGACGATGACGTGGGGAGCCGACGACACAGCGATCAGTCGGTGAGCCAGTCGCGCGGCTCGAGCATGCGCAGCAGCGCGGACTCGAAGCTGTCGGCTGGCCAGGTCGGGGCGTATGGCCACGCGGCCAGCGGCGGCATGCTCATCAGCACACTCTCGATGCGCGCGGCGGTGTGCAAGCCGAAATGAGTGCCGCGATCATGCACCAGGTTGAATTCCACGTATCGCCCGCGTCGCACCAGCTGGAAGGACCGCTCACGGTCGCCGTAGTCCACCTGTCGGCGTCGCTCGACGATCGGCCCGTAGGCCTCGATCAGGCTGCGGCCAACGGCATCGACGAACGCCATCGTCGTCTCCGGATCCATGCCGCTCTCATCTTCGCCCGGTCGGAGATGATCGAAGAACACGCCGCCGCAGCCACGCGTTTCGTTGTCGCGGTGCGTATTGCGGAAGTATTCGTCGCACCACGGCTTGAAGCGCGTGTGGAGCGAGGGATGGAAGCGGTTGCACACCGATGCCAGCGTCCGATGAAAGTGCTGCACGTCATCAGGGAACGGATACATCGGCGTGATGTCGGTCCCGCCGCCATACCAGGCGTCACGCAGATTGCCGTCGTCATCGCTGATCTCGAAGTAGCGCACGTTGAGGTGCACGGTCGGGATCATCGGACTGCGGGGATGGAACACCAGACTGACCCCGGTCGCGAAGAAGAGCGATTCGCCGTCCGACACACCGCGGCCTCCGAGCTTCGCGGCCGCCGCGGCGGGCAGCCGACCATACACCACGCTGCGATTCACCCCACCCTTCTCGAAGGTCGCGCCCTCGATCATCACGCGCGAATGGCCACCGCCCCCTTCGGCGCGGTCCCACCGATCTTCGCGGAACGTGCCACCGCGGTCCAGCCGCGTGAAGAGTGCGGTGACATCCTCGTGGAGGCCGGCGATCCACGCAATCGCACGGGCGCGCCGCGCATCACCGGGCGTCGCGTGTTCGGGCGACGCGAGACTCGGCGACGC
>CAYMQV010000178.1:0-6796 GCA_964392395.1 uncultured Gemmatimonadaceae bacterium | reverse complement strand
GGCGACGCGAGACTCGGCGACGCCGGTGCGGTCATGACGCGAGGCGTTCCTTTACCCGCAGCACCGGCACGGCCGCATGCGGTGCACGCCATTCACGCACCGTATCAATGAAGGCCTTCGCATTCTGCACCGGGATGTCCGGCAGAATACCGTGGCCGAGATTCGCGATGTGCCCGCGGCCACCGAACTCCTCGAGCATGCGGAGCGTGCGGGCACGGATGGTGCTGGGCGGTGCGTAGAGCAGGCATGGATCGAGGTTCCCCTGCAGCGCCACCGGCAGATGCTCCATTCGCTTCCGGGCCTCGGCCGCACCGATCTGCCAGTCGACACCGATCACGTCGGCCATCGTCGCCTGTGCCAGCTCTTCCATCGCCCATCCCGCACCCGGTGCAAAAACGATCAATGGTACCCCTGCGGTGCGCGCAATCGAGGCAACGCGTGCGAGGTACGGCAGCGCAAACTGACGGAACTCGTGCGGAGCCAGGGCACCGGCCCAGCTTTCGAAAATCTGCAGCGCCTGTGCGCCTGCCGCGGCCTGTGCGACGAGAAAATTGCCGACGGCGGTCGCCAGCTTGTTGAGCAGCGCGTGCGCGTCCTGCGGGGCCTCGTACAGCATACGCTTGGCAACGGCGAACTGCTTCGTGCCGCGCCCTTCGACCATGTAGGCGGCGAGCGTCCACGGTCCGCCTGCAAACCCGATCAGCGGCACACGGCCGTCGAGCTCGCGGCGCGTCATGCGCACGGCATCGAGCATGTAGCCAAGCCCTTCTTCGGGCACCACGTGATGCAAACGAGCGATCGCGTCACCGTTGCGCAGCGGTGACGAAAACACGGGGCCAACGCCTTCGTCCACGGTCAGATCCATCCCCATCGCCTGCGGCACCACCAGGATATCGCTGAAGATGATCGCCGCATCGACCCCCATGATGTCCACGGGCTGCAACGTGACTTCCGTTGCCAATTCCGGCGTGCGGCACATTTCGAGGAACCCGCCCGCCTTGGCACGGACGGCGCGGTATTCCGGCAGGTAGCGCCCCGCCTGTCGCATCATCCAGACCGGCGGTCGCTCGACGATTTCACGTCGGCAGGCACGAAGGAAGAGGTCGCTGCGCCGCGGCGTGGACGAGGGGCTGTCGGTGGCGAGGGCTGGGGACGGCTTGCTCGTCATGGCACGGGTCAGGAGTTCGGTGGAACGAATGCGGACGCTCGATCATGCGTCATCCGCATCGTTGAGAAGTCGGAGGGCACACCGCGGCGCGGCGTATTCGCAAACAATTGGTCGAGATGGACGGCCAGATCGTCAACGTTCTCACCTCGTGCGATGGCATCGCTGAACACATTCATTGGCCGGGCCAGCAGCTTGGCCACGATCCGCTCTGCGGTGCGTTCGGCCACGTTGTCGCCAGCGACAAAGGCCACTTCGCGTCGGCAGAGGTCGACCAGCGCGTCATGCAGTGAGCGGATCGCAAGGCGCGCCGCACCAGTGGCGAGCCAATGCCGGAGCCACCGCATCTCATGGTCCACAATCCGTTCGGCGTCCGGCACGGCCGACAGGCGGGCCGCTTCGGCGGCGACGATCGGCTGATGGAGCGAGTCGAGATCGACCAGCGTCACTCCGGGCAGGGCAGTGACCCGCGGATCGACGTTGCGCGGCATCGCAAGGTCCAGCAACAGCAGCGGAGCGGTGTCGTACCCCACATTGACACGCGCCCGCTGCAACTGTTCGGCGAGCAACGTGTGCGTCGCAGCACCAGTCGCGATGATGACCACGTCGGCAAAGGCCGCCTCGACGTGCATGGCTTCCATCGGTGCGACGCGGCCACGAAGGCTCTCCGCCAACTCCTGCGCCCGTTCGATGGTGCGGTTCATCAGCACCAGGTCGACGGCGCCGAGCTTGGCCAGTTGCCGGGCCGCCCGGGTCCCGGTCTTGCCGCAGCCGATGATCAGGCACCGCGCATGCGTCAATGACCCAAAGCGCTGCAGCGCAACCGACGCCGCCTCGGCGCCGATCGAGTTGCGGCCGGTCGAGAGGCTGGTGTCGGACTGAACGCGCCGTCCGGTGCGTAACGCGATTTCAAACAGACGGTGCAGCATCGGGCCAACCGTGTTCATTTCACACGCGGTGCGATACGACGAGCGGACCTGGCCAAGGATCTGTCCATCGCCGAGGATCTGGCTCTCGAGGCCGGCGGCGAGGCGCAACAGATGTCGGCCGACCTCATCACCGATCCGGATGCTGATCGCCTTCAGCAGCGCCTGACGCTCGGTGACGTCGGGCATCCAGACCGCACTGAGGAAATCCACGGCGTCTTCGAGCGCGGCCTGCCCGCTCGATTCCGTCCAGGCATAGAGCTCGGTGCGATTGCAGGTCGACACCAGCGCCAGTTCCGACACACCACCACCGAGGAGCGCCGGGTACGTCTCGCCCAGCCGCTGTTCGGCCACATGAAAGCGTTCGCGGGTGGCAACGTCCGCACTGCGATAGTCGACCGCGAGACAGATCAGCATGCGTTCACCGAGGTCCGAAGGGAGCGTTGCGCCGGACGATATAGACGTTCAGCGCGCTTGCGAACGACACCCAGCACAGGTAGGGCACCAGCGCCCAGAGCGCGCGCCGGTCGAGCGGTGCGACCGTGATCATCATCAGTACCAGACTGCCATAAAACGGCACCAGCTCGACCAACGCCCAATCGGGTCGACGGCGACCGAAGAACAGAAAGCTCCACATCGTGTTCAGGCCCGCGTTGAGTGCGAACAAGCCGAAGAGACGAAGACGACCGCCGGTGGTTGGCAACTGCTCCCACGAGACCACGAACGCAAACCCCATCAGCAGGAAAATGGTCGTCCAGACCGGACCGAAGAGCCAGTCGGGTGGTTTCCAGGCCGGTTGCTTCAGACCGTAATACCATGGTCCCAACTGCGTCACCAGCGCACCCCCCGCCGCGGTCAGAACCACGCCGCAGGCGGCGAACACAATCGCCATGACCGAATACCCGGGCATTACTCAACCGGCGCCAGGCCTGTCAGATGTCCAATGTTCTTGAAAAAGATGCGTGCGTGCGCCAACGGCTTGCCCCGCACCAGCTTCTTTCGCATGTAGGCGTCAAACGTCAGCTTCTGAATGTCTTCGTCACGACACATCGTCACGAACCGCTCGCGACGATTGTCCGTCGTGTACCAGAAGTTCTGCATCACATCGAGCACCTTGAACACCTGCCCGTGCTCCCACAGAAAACGGCGCCGCGCTGCGCGCAGCTTGCTCGCCTTCCCGGTATGGATCGCCTCGGCAACGGCGTCAGCAGTGAATCGGCCACAGGTCATAGCGTAGAAGATGCCCTCACCTGACGCCGGCGCTACCACCCCGGCCGCATCTCCGCAAACTGAGACGTCTTTCCCGTTCTCCCACCACTTGAGCGGACGGAGCGGAATCGGGGCTCCCTCCCTGCGAATCGTCTCGCAATCGGCCAGCCCGGTCTCCTCACGAAGACGGGCCACGGCGGCGCGCATGTCAAAGCCCTGTTCGAACGTCCCGGTGCCGATGCTGGTCACTTCGCCGTGCGGAAAGACCCAGGCATAGAAGTCAGGGGAGTACCGGCCGTCGTAGTAGATGTCGGCTCGCCGAGCCTGGAAGTCGTCGGTTTCGACCGCTGGCGACCTGACGATCTCGTGGTACGCCGTAACGCGGTTGCCGCCGGCGTAGGCAATCGGGATCGCCTGCCGGGCCACCGCCGACAGCGCGCCATCGGCGCCGATCAGATGGCGCGTCCTGATCGTCTCCAGCGTGCCCGAACGCGAGGAGCCTGCCGCAAAGTGGATCAGCAGCCGGTCGTCCGAGTCATAGCTGAAGTGATCAAAGAAGCCGGTGATCCGCTCGGCGCCATTCGAGGCGGCCCGGACGCGCAGCCACTCGTCGAACGTGCCGCGATCCACCATGCCGACGTGGCCCTTGCCGACCGGGATGTCCACCTTCTGACGGTGCGGCGAGACCATGCGCGCCGTCCCGACGCGCGCCACGAGCAGTTCGTCCGGAATGTCGAAATCGATCATCGCCTGCGGTGGCACGGCGCCGCCACAGGGCTTGACTCGGCCGGCCTTGTCGATCAGCGCGACAGACAGACCCTTCAGCGCCAGATCGTTGGCGGCTGTCGCGCCGGACGGACCGCCTCCAATCACCACCACGTCGAACATCTTCATTCCGCCACTCCAGCCGCTGAAACGTCCACCTGGGCACCCGGCACTCGCCTGGTGTCGAATCCTGCTGCCAGCTGCATCTGCATCGCGGGCATGTCGCTCATCCAGCCAAGGCCAGCACGCCGTCTGCCGATGTTGCGCGTCCGGCCTGCCGCGCGGCCGAGGCCAACACCGCCGCACCGACAAAGAGCGCGGCCTCCATCAGGAAAACGCTGCCGTAGCCGAGTCGATCGGAACCGAACACCGCGCGCATCACATCGCTGGCACCAGCACCGAGCATCCCACCCGCCGCCATCGCGATCGCCTGCGACGCGCCAAACACACCCATGCGCACGCCGGTCTGCGACTGATCCACGGCCGAGGAGAGCGACATCATCGAGCCGATCGCCCCGATCGCGAAGACGCCGTTCCCAACGCCAAGCGCGAAGAGCGACGCCCGGAGGAGCACGAGGCTGCCGAGCGCCGGTGTGAAAGCGATGGCCACCAGGGCGACCGCCGAGGCGATGCAGCCGCCCCGCGCCCAGCCCGCCAGTGTGCCGCGTCGCGTCGACAGCGCTGCCGTCAGCAGCATGCCAAGCAGCGATCCGGCCTGATGGACGCCGCTGATCGCCGTGCTTTCTCCCGGCGTCAGGCCGAAGACGGCGCCTGCGAAAGGCTCGAGAATCAGATCCTGCGTGCTGTAGGCGAGCATCGAGAGTCCGACAAAGAACGAAAAGCGTCGGGCAATCGGGTCAGCCCAGACGACCGCCAGTGCGGCCTGAAACGGCACCGCCGCTGCCCGCTCGCGCGCGGGGCTCGCCTGCGGGGCGTCGAGACCGAGCAGGGCCAGCGCGGTCAGCGCCACCGCCGCCGTCCCGAGAATCACCGTGCAGCGCACCAGCGTGTCAAAACTGAACGGCGTGAGCAGCTTGCTCGCAACAACGGTACAGAGGATGAAGCCGACGATCATGCACAACCAGACGGTCGCCGCCGCGCGTGCGTGTCGATCGGCCGGTACGCGGAGTGACATCAGTGTCAGCAGCAACGTTCCGGCGGTACTGACCCCGAGGCCGACGAGGACGAACGCCAGCAGGATCAGTGGATAGCCGAGCGCAGGCATGGAGCGAAGCACGGGCAGCAGCATCGCAATCGCGACCACGCCTGCCGCCAGCATCGCCATGCCAAGCACAATCCAGCGCGTGAGCTGTCCGTGCTGATCCGCGAAATGCCCCATGCGTGGACGCAGCCAGAGTTGCACGGCGTAGTGCAGCGCCACCAGTGCGCCCGGAATCATCGCGGGCAACGCGAGTTCAACCACCATCACTCGGTTCATCGTGGCCGTGATGAGCACGATCAATCCACCGAGGCACGCCTGCACGACACCCAGTCGCAGCACCGAGAGGAAGCCGAAGTGCTCGCGGCTCGCAGGCGTTGCGCCCATGCCCGTCATGCCGCGGCCCCGATCGACCGAACCGCATGCGCACAGACCATCATGCCGAGGACGGACACTGGAACGCCGAAGCCGCTGTACCAGAGGGCCTTCTCCACTGGCGCGCGGAGAAAGGTCGGCATCATGCGCATTTGCACCATGATGAGTACCAGCAGTGCGGCCGCGTGCACTGGCCGATGCCATGCAGAGACGAGCAGCCCGAGTGCAAGCAGCTGAGGCAGGAGAATCACTATACAGGCCAGCTTCGCCGCACGCTGCGCGCCGAGCTGGACCGGCAACGATGCGACGCCAGACTGGCGATCACCATCGATTGCCTTGAAGTCGTTCAGCGTCATGATGCCATGCGCCCCAACACTGTAGAGCAGCGCGAGCACAACGATCCTCTCATTCGGCCAGGCACCAAGCATCACCACCGCGCCCGTGATCCACGCGAGGCCTTCGTAGGTGAGGCCAACGGCGGCATTGCCGAACCAGCCATCCGCCTTGAGCCGGAGCGGAGGTGCGCTGTACGCCCACGACAACGCGACGGCGATACACGTCGCGATCAGGCCGGCGGTACCGAAGGCGGAGCCAACCGCAAGCGTTGCGGCACTCCACAGGAGCGCGAGGATCAACCCCCACGATCCGGGGACGCGTCCGGACGGGATCGGGCGCTGCGGCTCGTTGATCGCGTCGACGTGGCGATCAAACCAGTCGTTGACGGCTTGACTCCCGGCACACGAAATCGGACCAGTGAGCGCAATGCCGAGCGCGAGCATCCACCATCGTCCCTGCATGTTCACACCGGAACTCACGACGCCGCACGCGAACGCCCACATCGGTGGAAACCACGTAACCGGCTTGAGCAGCTCCAGCACGGCGCCGGCACTCGGGAAACGCCGAGGAGCCGACTGTAAACCATGGCTGACGGAATCGAGTGTCAACATTTTCTGACAGTGCGGCGAAAATAGACAATCCGCAAGGCCCGGATCTCGCTCACGGTTACTCGGTGCCGGGGAGCCGGTTGTCCTAGCTGTCGAGGAGCCGGTGCCGTCGGAGCTTGACGTACAGGCTCTGCCGGCTGACCCCCAACACTTCGGCGGCCGAGGTCCGATTGTCGTCGGTCAGCTCCAGCGCTGCTTCGATGAAGTGCCGTTCGACGAGATCCGTGGTGTCACGGATCAGCTCGCGCAGGGT
>CAYMQV010000177.1:6455-9671 GCA_964392395.1 uncultured Gemmatimonadaceae bacterium | reverse complement strand
CACGCTCCTCCTGTCGCCGCGGGCACTCCTGTCACGCACGACCCTGCCGACGTCGAAGGAGATTGGTGCCGCATTCACGGCGCTGGCGCGGCGCGATACCGCGACGGCGCTGACACAGCTGCTGAACACCGCAACCGAGATCGGCGATGCGGCACCACTGGTGCTGGCGATGGCGGCGCGCCTCTTGACGGCGAGTGGCGATGATGCGCGCGCGGTGCCGCTCTGGACGCGGATCGTGAGTGATTTCAGTACCAGTCCCGAGGCTGCGGAGGGGGATCTGGAATGGGCGCGTGCCGCGCTTCGTGCACGCGATGGTGGCACGGCCATTGCCCGGTTGGAACATCTGTTGCTCACCTATCCCAGCAGTGCGCTCGCACCGCAGGCGCGTCGCGAACTCGAGAGTGCTCGTCGCATGGCGGAGACATCCTGATTCGCCGCTGGCTTCGAGTGACGCTGCTCGCCATGAGCGCCGCGTCGCCACTGGCGGCACAGCATCTGCTGGTGCCGATGGACGACGCGCAGCGCAATCATCTGAAGGCCTACGGCCTGACGTACAGCGCGCTCCAGCGCACGGAGAAAGCCGAGTGGCTGCTGAACTATCGGGGTGGCGCTTTCCTGTTGCTCGACACGCCGGCGACCCGTCGCCGGGCCGGGATCGACGGGGTGTCGCTGACATCGCTGGATGTCGGCGCCCTGGCCGCGATCCGGACCGAGATGGCGGGCGGAAACTTCGATGCGGTGCCGCTGGAGCGGGCACCGAAGGTTGCCATCTATTCGCCACCCAGCGCCAATCCGTGGGATGATGCGGTGACGATTGCCCTCGACTACGCGGGGATTCCGTATACGAAGGTGTGGGACCCGGAGGTGATCGCCGGCGACCTGGCGAAGTATGAGTGGCTGCACCTCCACCATGAGGACTTCACCGGTCAGTACAACAAGTTCTACATCTCCTATCGCGGCAGCCCCTGGTTCATCAATCAGGTGAACCGCACGGTGGCGCAGGCGCGGCAGCTTGGCTTCAACAACGTGCCGGCGCTGAAGAAGGCGGTCGCGGAGAAGATGCGGGCCTACGTCGAGAATGGCGGATTCCTGTTTGCGATGTGTGGTGCGACGGAGACACTCGAGCTGGCGATCGCCGGCGCCAACGTCGATATCTCCAGTGGCTTTGCGGATGGCACGCCGATGGATGCCGATGCCGACCAGAAGATGGACTGGTCGCGCGCCTTCGCGGTGCAGAATGCGCACCTCGAACCAAGTCCGCTGATCAACAGCATGAGCGACATCGATGGGCATCAGGTCAACGTGCCGGGCCGGCGTCGAGCGCTGGGGACGTTCAGCCTGTTTGCGTTTTCCGCGAAACTGGATCCGGTGCCGACCATGCTGACGCAGAATCATCGCAGTGTGCTGCAGGACTACTACGGCGTGACCACCAGCTTCACCAAGTCGACGCTCAAGCCGGGGACGCGGGTGTTGGCGTATGAGGACGGCATGCCACTCGCGAAGTACATGCACGGCAGCTATGGCAAGGGCGCCTGGACCTTCCTTGGCGGCCATGATCCCGAAGATCCGCAGCATGAGGTGGGCGCGGCGCCGACGGACCTGTCGCTGTATCCGTCCTCGCCGGGCTACCGCCTGATCCTGAACAACGTGCTGTTCCCGGCCGCACAAAAGAAGCCGCGCAAGACGTGATGACACCCGAGGCAGCGGCAGCGGCGGCGCCGACAGTGATCGATCCGTTCGCGCTCCTGCCGCATCGATTTCCGTTCCTGCTGCTGGATACCATCACGGTGCGGGAGCCGGGTCGGCGCGTCACGGGCACCAAGGCGGTCACCGGCAGTGAGTCCTCGCTGATCGGCGCGGGCGCCAGTGATCGCGTGCATGCCATGCCGCATCTGCTGATCGTGGAAGCGCTGGCGCAGCTGTCGGCGGCGATCCTGGTGGCGCTGCTCGACGGCAAATCTGGCGCCATCGGCTATTTCATCGGGATCGACCGGGTGCGGTTCCGCTCCGATGCGATGCCAGGCGATATCCTGGATCTGAGTGTCGAGCTGCGTCAGTTTCGTCGTGGCATCTGCCGCAGTCGCGGCGTGGCGCGCGTCGGCGCGCAGCGGATCGTTCAGGCCGACCTGACGACCATCCTGCGGTCCTAGGGTCGTGTCGCGCCCGGTGGATTGGCGGGTGCGTAGATTGCAGCATGACGCGCCGCGCCAAGGCTGCCAGGTCTGCTGATACCCCACCCGACTTTCGCATTGCGACGGCCGCAGCCGCGGCCATGCGGGTGGCGATCCGCCTGGCCGGCGGACGCGAAGTCTGTTTCGTCTGCGCGGTGGATGCGACCGGCACGCTGACATCGGCCCGTGCCGTTGCGCGCGGGACGGCCGCGCAGGTGCTGGCATTGCCCGGTGTAGCGCAGCGTGGTGAGATGCTCGTCCACAACCATCCGTCGGGGTGGCTCGAGCCGAGTGAGGCGGATCTGAACATCGCGGCGCGACTGCATGACGATGGCATCGGCTTCGGCATCACGGACAACGATGTCACCGATCTGTACGTCGTGACGGAAGTGCCGCGCATCGTTGAGAAGACGGTCATTCCGGCGTCCTCGATCGAGCGGGACTTCGGCCCGGATGGGCCGCTCGCCCGTGGGTTCGGCTCGTATGAATCGCGCGACGGGCAACGTGACATGGCGACGACCATCGCGCGGACCTACGCCGAGGGCGGCGTGGCACTGCTCGAAGCCGGAACCGGCGTCGGCAAGTCGATGGCCTATCTGGTGCCCGCGCTGCGCTGGGCGGCGGCCAATCAGGAACGGACGGTCGTCAGCACCAATACGATCACGTTGCAGGAGCAGCTGGTCGGTAAGGACCTGCCGCTGCTGGCCGACCTCCTCAGTGACCAGCCGGTACGGTTCGCATTGCTGAAAGGGTGGCGCAACTACCTCTGTCTGGCGCGACTGGCGCAGGCCGACGCTGCCAGTGCGTCGTTGTTCGAGGCGCCGCAGCGCGAAGAGCTGCGACTGCTGGGCGAATGGGCGAAGGCCACCAGCGACGGTTCACTGAGCGATCTGCCAACTCCACCGCGGCCTGATGTGTGGGATGAAGTCGCGGCGGAGGGCGATCTCTGCACGCGACTGAAATGCAGTCACTTCGATGCCTGCTTCGTGTTCAAGGCTCGCCGTCTTGCGGCATTGGCGGACGTGGTGGTCGTGAACCATTCACT
>CAYMQV010000177.1:3379-6445 GCA_964392395.1 uncultured Gemmatimonadaceae bacterium | reverse complement strand
CCATTCACTGCTGCTGGCCGACATTGCCGTGCGCCGCGCATCACAGAACTGGGCGGAAGCCGCCGTGCTTCCGGCGTACGCGCATCTGGTCGTCGACGAAGGCCATCACCTCGAGGATGCGGCGGCGAATCATCTCGGGAGCAGTGTCTCGAACCGTGCGGTCTCCAAGCTGCTCAATCGCCTGGAGCGTCGCGGGGGGCGCGAAGCCAAGGGCCTGTTGCCCACGCTCGAGACGCGGCTGATGGCGCGCGGTGACCTGCTGAGCGTGGCGAGCCTCGACCTGTTGCGGGCGCGGCTCCGGCCGGCGGTCGAGAACGCACGCGGCGACGCAGCACAGTTGTTCGATCGGATCGCCGTCTGGCTGCAGGAGAGCAAGGTGGCGACACTCCGGCTCACTCCCGACCTGCACACGGAAGCGGTCTGGCGGGATGGGTTGCAGGCCGCGCTCCGGAATCTGGTGACGGCCCTCGAGTCGATCGGTGAGAACCTGCGGCTGATCCGCGAGCGTCTCGAAACCGAGGACGAACGCGATGAAGCGCTTCTCGGGCTGCTGCAGGAACTGCGTGGCGTCGGTTCTCGTACCTCGTCACAGGTGGATGCGTTGCGTGCAACGCTCGATCCGCCGGACGCCGCCAAGGGCTTCGTACGCTGGGCAGAGCTGCGTGGTCGCACCGATGGCGCGAGCGCACGCGGAAACACCACGCCGACCGTTTTGCTCTACAGTGTTCCGCTCGATCTGGCGCCCATCCTCCGCGATGACCTGTTCGGCCGCTTGAGCAGTACGGTGGTGACGAGTGCGACGCTGACGCCGAATGCCAACTTCAGTTTTCTTCTCGGCCGGCTCGGGCTGGATGACGCCGAGACGCAGGTGGAAACCGCGCAGTTTCCGTCGCCGTTCGATTATGGCGCGAACGCGATGCTGGTGGTGCCGAGCGATACGCCGGCGCCCAATCTCGATCCGGTGGGGCATCAGCGCGCGGTGGTGGGGCATGTGCTCGATGTCGCCGAGGCGAGCGACGGCGGATTGTTCGTGTTGTGCACCAGCCACCGCGATGTGCGCGCCCTGTCAGGGTTGCTGCGCGACGCCGCGGTCGCCCATGGATGGCCGCTGCTGGTGCACGGCGAAGATGGTCGGGATACGCTGCTCAAGCGCTTCCGACAGTCGGGGCGCGCGATTCTGGTCGGCACCGCGACCTTCTGGGAAGGGGTCGATGTCCCAGGCCATGCGCTGCGCGGTCTGGTGATCAACAAGCTGCCGTTTCGCGTGCCGACGGAGCCGATGGTTTCGGCGCAGTGTGACGCGATCGAGGCGCGCGGCGGGGACCCGTTCATGGAGTACATGCTGCCCCATGCCACCTTGCGTCTGAAGCAGGGCGTCGGGCGACTGATCCGCACGGCGACCGACCGCGGGGTGATCGTCCTCGACGATGTTCGCGTGGTGACCAAGCGATATGGGCGCGACCTGCTCGACGCCCTGCCGCCGGCGCAGCGGGTGCTTCGGCCGTGGGCCGAGGCGGAACGTCGTATCATTGACTTCTACGCCGCCCGCGCGGCGGAAACGCTGTCGACTCCCTGATCCCACATTTCATGAGCGCTCGTCCAGGCAAGATCGTCTGCGTTGGTCGCAATTACCGGGAGCATGCCAAGGAGCTGGGCAACGCGGTGCCGGCCGAGCCGCTCCTCTTCCTCAAACCGTCGAGTGCCATCATTCGATCTGGCGAGGCGATCGTCTCACCGAAGATGTCCCGGCAGGTGGAACATGAGGGGGAAATCGGGGTCGTCATCGGGGCCCCCATCCGGCGCGCCAGCGAGGCTGCGGCCCTGGCGGCGATTCGGGGCATCGTGGCGCTGAATGACGTCACCGCGCGGGATATCCAGAAGTCTGACCCGCAGTGGACGAGGGGAAAGGGGTTCGACACGTTCTGCCCGATTGGGCCGGAGTGGGCCGGAATTCCCGATTTCGACCGTCTCGAGGTGGTCACGAGGGTCAACGGTGTCGTTCGTCAGCGGGGCACGGGTGCCGAGATGGTGTTTTCCGTGCCGGCGTTGCTGGCCTACATTTCTCAGGTCATGACCCTCGAGGCCGGGGACGTGGTGGCGACCGGCACGCCGGCCGGGGTCGGCCCGCTGCTGCCGGGCGACACGGTGGAAGTCGAAGTGGTCGGGTACAGCACTGTCTCCAATCCTGTCGTCGCCGAATCCTGATGCCTCCGCGTTCCCATCGCTTCGACTCGCTGCCCGACTACCCGCTGGCGCTGATTCCGATCAAGAAGCGCGCGCTGATAGCCCGCGGCGTGGATGTCATCGATCTCGGCGCGGGCGACGCGGATCTGGCGCCACCGGCCGCGGCGGTCGATGCGCTGGCGGCGGCATCGAGAATTCCGGCCATGAACCGTTACGGGTTCGGGCTGGGGAATCCGGCGTATCGCGATGCGGTGAGTGGCTGGATGGAGAGGCGCTTCGGCGTGCGCTTCGATCCGACGACGGAAATCGTTCCATTGCTCGGCAGCAAGGAAGGGTTGTCGCATCTGGCGCTCGGCTACGTCAACGCGGGTGACGTCACGATCGTCCCGGAGCCGGGATACAACGCGTACAAGGGTGGCACGTTGCTCAGCAGCGGCGTGCCGTACTACTACGCGCTGCGCCCGCAGAACGAGTTCCTGGTCGATCTCGATGAGGTGCCGGATGAGGTGTTGCACCGTGCGCGCATCCTGTATCTGAACTATCCAAACAATCCGACGGCCGCGATCGCCCCCCGCGACTATCTCGAGCGGGTGGTCCGGCGCTGTCGGGAGCTGGACATTCTGCTGGTGTACGACAACGCGTACTCGGAGATGGGCTTCGACGGGTATGTACCGCCGAGCATTTTCGAGATCGACGGTGCGAGGGACGTTGCCATCGAGTTTCACTCGTTGTCGAAGACGTACAACATGACCGGCTGGCGCTGCGCCTGGGCCTGTGCGAAGCCCGAGATCATCACCACGCTGTCGAAGGTCAAGAGCTACGTCGACACGGGCGCGTTCATGGCGGTGCAGCAGGCCGGTGTCGCCGCGATCGAGAGTTGGG
>CAYMQV010000177.1:0-3369 GCA_964392395.1 uncultured Gemmatimonadaceae bacterium | reverse complement strand
CCGACTTCGTGCCGCAGAATGTTGCGGTGTTTCAGGCGCGCCGGGATGCCGCCGTGCAGGCCTTCCGCGACGCCGGCTTCAGCTGCGATGTGCCGAAGGCGGCGATGTATCTCTGGATTCCGCTTCCCGATGGCATTCCATCGCAGCTTTTTGCTGATCGCCTGCTGGATGACGAAGGGGTGGTGGTGATGCCCGGCACCGGGTTCGGCGCGGGTGGCGAGGGCTTCTTCCGCATCAGCTTCATCGCCTCACCGGACCGGCTGCGCGAAGCGGCAGTGCGCGCGGGTCGTGTGCTTGCGTCGTTTGGAGCGGCAGTCTGATGATGTTCAAGCCTCGCGAGCCGGAGCCACGATCGAAAGGCGCGATTGCGATCTCTGTTGCACTGCATCTGATGGTCGGTGTGGCGCTGCTTCGCGTTGTGCTTGGCTCGAGCGGCATCGCGGTCTGGCTGATCGGACAGGCTGCGGGGCAGCGCGAGAAGATCGAGCTGGTGGCCGTCACGCCGCCCGGAGGATATGCCTCAGGCGGCGGTGCACCGGTGAATGGTGCCGTGGTGCCGACGCGGACACGGCCGCCGAGCGTATTGGTGGCGCCCGCGGTTGTCCCGATGACGCGTCCCGACGCTGGCGGCGGTCTGGGGGGCGCGGGCGGCGGGACCGGATCCGGCTACGGCACCGGCCGCGGGTCGGGCATCGCACGCGGGATCGTGCCGGCGTACGATCCGCGGCTCTATCCGGGTCCGGCAGAACCGGCCAGGGTCATGCTCACGCCGAAGGAACGCCTCGACAGCGTGATCGCGGAGCGGTTCGCGGAGTACGCCGACAGTGTGGCCAGCGCGCCACGCAGCGGCGTCACGGAAGACGGCCGCGCCGATCTGACGTTCACTCGCGGCGGAAAGAAGTACGGCTGGTCGCAGCGCGGCATTGTCCTCGGCAACATCACGCTGCCGGCACCGTTGCTGGCGCTGCTGCCCCTCAACCGGATTGGCAGCAATCCGACGTCGATCATTCGTCAGGAAAATCCCTGGCTGATGCGCCAGCAGATCCAGGCTGGCGCGCAGGTGGCGCTGAATGCGGAAACGTTCAATGATCGCGTGAAGCGAATTCGTGAGCGTCGCGACCGCGAGCGGAAGGAAGCGCGTGACGGGCAGGAGCCACCGGTCGCGCCAGTTCCGATTCAGCCGCAGGATCGCTGACGCATCACGCTCCAGCGCGCGGAGCGGTCGTCACGCCGCCGCTTCCGAATTCGGATCGATCGCGTCGTCGGCGTGGAGGGTGGCGCGAAAGACCGCGCAGACGAAGCCGATGATCACCTGATCGTCGCCCGGCGGCACGCTGATCGGATCGAAGTTGTCGTCAGCGGCGATCAGCGACATGGTGTTGCCGCGCTGTCGGACGGCCCGTACGACCGCCCCGTGGCCCGCTCGGACTGCGACCAGATCACCATCGAGCGCGGCGAAATCCGGACTGACCAGCACGGTGTCGTCGCGATGGATGCTCAGCGCCGCCATGCCGTCATCCGAGACACGGAGGAAAAAGGCGGAGTCCGACGGCGCAAGACGTCGATCGATGACGAGCGCATCGCTGCGATGCTCGGCCGTGATCGCGGCACCGAAGGCGGACACGCGGGAGTAATAGGGGAGGGAGCGGCTGCCGCCGCTCTGGTGCGTGCCAAGAATTCGGAGTCCCCGCGATCGCGCCTGGTTGCGCTGGATGTATCCCTTGCGGGCCAGACTGCCGAGGACATCCGACACGGTCTTCGTCGACTTGATGTCGAACTGGCGACCGATTTCCCGGATGCTGGGCTGGTAGCTGTTCGCCGCCAGAAACTCGATCAGATATTGGTAGACCTTCTCTTCCGTCGGCGTCAGTGCGTTGCTCATGGGGCTCCCTGCGATGTGACGCAGGGAGCCCCGAAGTGGGCCCGCCTACGGCGCTGTCGCCAGCATGTCCAGCGTGCGCGCGAGACGCTCGAGGCTCCGGTCCCTGCCGATCAGCGTGAGGACATCGAAGATGCCCGGGCTGACCGAGAGTCCCGTGACCGCAACCCGCAGCGGGGTGAAGATCTTCCCCGCCGTCAGGCCACGCGATTCCGCGAGTGTTCGCAGGGCCGGCTCGAGCGCCTCCGCAGTCCATGCCGGCGCGTTTACGAGTGCGTCCCGTGTCGCGGAGAGAATGTCGGCACTGGCGACGCGATCCTTCAGCAATGCTTTCGCGACCGCCTCATCGTCGTAGACGAGCTCGTCGATGAGATATGGTCGTGCCTGCTTCACAATTTCTTCGACCGTGCGGGATCGCACGCGGAGTTGATCGACGAGGTGGGCCGTCCAGGCGGGATCCGCGTTGAGGCGTTCCGGGGTCGCGACGTCGTGACGGAGGAGGGCGTCGATCACGCGCGGCACCACTTCGTCGAGCGGGCGTCGCGACAGGTGCTGTCCGTTCATCCACTCGAGTTTCTGCGTGTCGAAGATGGCGGCCTTTCGGTGCAGGCGATCGAGGGTGAAATGTCGGAGCATCTCGTCCGGCATCATGACCTCCAGATCACCACCAGGGCTCCAGCCAAGGAGCGCGAGGAAGTTTGCCATCGCCGTCGGCAGAATTCCCTTGTACTCCCAATCGCCAACGGCTGCCGCATCGCGACGCTTGCTGAGCTTCTTGCCATCCGTGCCGTGGATCATCGGCACGTGGGCGAACTGCGGCAGTGGTGCGCCGAGCGCCTGATAGAGCAGGATCTGCTTTGGTGTATTCGAAATGTGATCGTCGCCGCGCATCACGATCGTAATGGCCATCGCGATGTCGTCGGAGACGACGGCGAGGTTGTAGATCGGTGTGCCGTCGGAGCGGAGGACGATGAAGTCCTCGATCTCCTTGTTCTCGAAGGCGATGCGCCCATGGACGATGTCGTCCCAGGCGGTCGTGCCCTCCGGCACGCGGAATCGGATGGTGTACGGTTCGCCGTCGGCGCGCTTTTGCCGGATTTCGTCAGGGGACCAGCTGGCGAGGCGCCGATCGAATCGAAATGGCTCCTTTCGGGAATCAGCGTCGGCGCGGAGTCGCTCCAGTTCGGCGACGGTGGTGAAATCGAGGTAGGCGGAACCGTTCGCGACCAGTCGTTCGGCGTCGGCCTTATGGCGGGCGACGTTGGCGCCCTGGAAGACCACGTCCTCGTCCCAGTCCAGCCCCAGCCACTCGAGCCCGTGGAAGATCGCGGCGGTACTCTCGTCGGTGCTGCGGGCCTTGTCGGTGTCCTCGATCCGGAGGAGGAACTTCCCCCCGGTCTTTCGAGCCCAGAGCCAATTGAACAGTGCCGTTCGGGCGCCCCCGACATGGAGGTATCCGGTCGGAGAGGGGGCAAATCGAAGGCGTGGGG
>CAYMQV010000176.1:0-9820 GCA_964392395.1 uncultured Gemmatimonadaceae bacterium | reverse complement strand
ACGTGATCGTCTCCGGGCGCCACGTCGACGCTGCCGAGCGATGCCGACATGATGCGCCCTTCGCTCACGGCCGCGAGCACGCCGGCGCTCTGGCCGCTCAGCACACGTTCGGCCGCGCCACCATCGTTGCCGGCGATGGCGGACACACAGCGCCGCAAGAGCTCGTTCGCACGCTCTCCGGCCGCCGCCGGCGCTTCCGCTTCCTCGCGTTCACGCACGACCGGCGGCGCGGACACCACCACGCGGGTCGGCGCCGGCTCATTCGGTGTCACGACGGTGCGCGGCGCGGGCTTCTCGGGCACCGGAGCTGGCGTCGGCGCCGGTGATCGAGGCGACGGCGGTTTCGGCGCGTCGCGGCCCCGGGCTCGTACGGGCTCGACACGCGTCGCCGGCGCCGGATCCGCGATGCGCTCCGCCGTGACGGTCGGGGCCGTCACTGGACCGCCGCCAACACGACCGCCATCGCCATCGCCGCTCTGCCGAGGAGCGCTGCCTCCAATCGTGCTGGACGCGTCGGTGGTCAGCGACGATCCGATGGGGACCAGCGGCCGGGCGCTGTCCGCGAGGGCCAGCGTCCCTGCCGGCACAGGGCTGGAGCGGCGCAGCGTAGCGGCGCCCAGTGACACCGCCACCGCCACGCACGCGCCGATGGCATACACGCGCCAGTCGCGCGGCACCCGAGCGACGACCGCCGCGGCGACGTCACGGATCGGCTCCGTCGTCGCCATCGGCGCGTCGGGTGCGATCGACTCCAGTGCGCGCGCGAAGTCCGTCGCGGAACTGAAACGCTGGGCCGGCAGCTTGGCCATCGCGCGCGCGACCATCGCATCGAGCGCGCGCGGCAGACCCTTTCGCAGGGCGCTCGGCGCCGGCGCCGGCTCATGCAGCTGCTGCATCATCAGCGCGTAGTCGCTGTCAGCCTGGAAAGCCACGCGCCCCGTGAGGAGCTCGAACAGGAGCGCGCCGGCGGCATACAGGTCGGTGCGCCCATCCACATCCTCGCCGCGCAGCTGCTCCGGTGCCATGTACGACGGCGTGCCGACCGCCACCCCAGCGCGCGTCTGCCGGTTCTCGCCGATCAGCCGTGCAATGCCAAAGTCCATCACCTTCACCACGCCCTCGGCATCGATCATCACGTTCGCCGGCTTGATGTCGCGATGCACGACCCCCCGCACGTGCGCATGCCCGAGAGCCGCCAGCACGGCGCGCACCACCGGGACGGCCTCCTGCCACGGCATCGTGCCATCCCGTGCCAGGCGCGACTCCAGCGTCTCACCGCTCACGTACTCCATCACCATCACCAGCTCGTCGCCCTGACGGTCCAGCCCGTAGAGCGCCGCGATGTGTTCGTGACGCAGCCGCGCCAGCGCCACGGCCTCGGCCCGAAAACGCTCCACCAGCGCCGCCTGCCGCGCCAGTTCAGGGCGCAGCACTTTCAGGGCCACATCGCGATCGAGCATCGTGTCGACGGCGCGGTAAACGGTGCCCATGCCTCCTTCGCCCAGGCGGGACGTGACGCGATAGTTGCCGAACGCCTGACCGATCATGCCGGAACTCCCGCCGTGCGGGTGATGCGCAGGTCGTCAGCGCGGTGTTCGACATCCACGACGCAGACGGAGACGTTGTCCGGCGCGCCGCGCTCGCGCGCCAGCGCCACCAGCGCCGCGCAGGCCTGCTGCGGTGCGGCATGGGCGAGCGCAGGCAGGAATTCGTCGTCATCGGCAAGGTCGTGGAGCCCGTCCGACGACAGCAGGAAGCGATCACCGGCACGCAGACCCAGCGGCGTCGACCAGGTCGACGCCTCCACGCGCCGCGCCGGACCGAGGGCTCGCAGGATCACATTCTTGTCGGGATGATGCCGCGCCTCCTGCTCGGCGAGCTGACCGTCGCGGACGAGATGCCGCACCTTCGAGTGATCTTCGGTCAGGCGGTAGATCGCACCGTCACGTACCAGGTAGGCGCGGCTGTCGCCTACGTGCGCACACAAAGCAGACTGTCCGTGCAGCCGCAGTACCACGCAGGTCGTGCCCATGCCGGTGAGCGCGGCGTCGCGCAGCATTGCAGTGCGGATCCGGCTGTTCGCGGCGTCGATCGTGGCCACCAGTGCGGCTGAGCTCTCGAGCGTGGCAGCGCGCTCCACGATGGTCGTCACGGCCAGATCGGACGCCACTTCACCGGCGGCGTGGCCGCCCATCCCGTCGCACAGGGCGGCCACGACGGCGCCGTCGGGCAGATGGACCACTCGCACGGCATCTTCGTTGCCACTGCGAACGCAGCCGACGTCCGTCAGTGCAGCCGATCGAAACTGCAACGCCTCGATCAGGACACGTTCGCCGGTCACGTTGGCTCCTGAACGTCGAGGAGCAGCAGCCGGCACCGCACGACGCCGACGAAACCAGGCGACGAGTCCGAACAGTGCGGGCGAAGCGGGGGTGGACGAGTCGCGCTGCAGCACCAGTGTGTACTCCCGTTGATTGTCACTGACGATGAAGGTGACCGCTTCATCATGAAATCCCGTGCGGCGCAGTGTCAGCGAGACCGACGCGCCGACGGGAGCGAAGTGTTCATACGGCGTTGCCCCGACCACACGCCCATCGATGAGGACATCGGCGCTCCCCTCCGCGACACTGATGCGCGTGACGACCGCACCGGGCACGACGCCAGGAACGATCGCCCGTGTGACATCGGACGACATGGCGCCCGCGGCGCCGGCGGTGGGCACGGGCACCGCCGGCGTCTTCCGCCACCACACCGCAGTCCCGCCCAGCATTCCCGCCACCGCTACCGCAAGGATGCCAACACGGCGCACGCCACCCCCTCGCCACGATGGCCAGGCGGCAGCGACCCCCAGTCCGTCTACGCCCAGTCGAGCCCCCCGAGGGGGCACCGCGCCCAGCGCCTCCAGTACCGCATCGGCCGAGGAATAGCGCCGGTCGCGGTCACGCTCGAGACACCGTGCCACGATGACATCGAGCCGCACCGGCACCGACGACACCAGCGAACTCGGTACTGGCGGCGTCCCGAACGAGACCGCCGTCGCCATCGCGGCAATCGAGTCGCCGCTGAAGGGCGGGCGACCCGTCAGCATCTCGTACAGCAAGACCCCCAGCGCCCAGACATCGCCGCGAGCATCCATCGCCAACCCATCGAACTGCTCCGGCGGAATCGCGTGCGGCGAGCCGATGATCATGCCCGTCCGCGTCAGTCGAGGATCACCCTCCGCCCGCGCAATCCCGAAGTCGAGCAGCACGGGTGATCCATCTGACCGCAGCTTGACGTTGGAGGCCTTGATGTCACGATGCAGGATGCCACGCCGATGGAGATATCCAACTGTATCCGCGAGGGACGTCATGATCGAGAGCACCGTGTCGACCGGGAGCGGGCCCTGTCGCAGCAGCGCCTCGATCGTCGGCCCATCGATGTACTCCATCACGATGCACGGGACCCCTTCGTCCTCGAGGAAGTCGTAGAGCTGCGCGATGCGCGGGTGGTTCAGCGCGCCGTGGAGACGCGCCTCACTCCGGAACCGCTCCAGCGGCACACCGGCGCCGGCGGCATCGGAGAGCCGCTTGATCGCGACGTCGCGACCCAGCGCCCGATGCTGCGCCTTCCACACCGTCCCCATCCCACCCGCACCCAGAAACCCGAGAATGCGGTACGGGCCGATGGCGGTGCGCGACGGAACGCCGCTGTCCATGAGTGCGGACTCCGTCAGCGCGCGGTAGGACCGACGTTCAACAGCTCGAGCGCATACTTGATCGGCACCGCGAACGACACCGACACGTCTGCCGTTCGGCCGGCGAAGAAGATGCCGATCACGCGGCCCTGCGCATCGAACATCGGTCCACCACTGTTCCCACCGCCGGTGGTGTTGATGTTGAGCTGGAAACGATCGCCTGATGGCGTGTAGATGTCCATCGGTCCGGTGCCGTTCGCATCACTCGACTTGGTGACCTTCGCGATCGTCCCGGTGGTGAGGGTTGGTTCGGGCACCACCTTCGACTGCGATTCCCGGTTGAACGTGTCAATCGACTTGACCACCGCGTACGTCACGTCCGAGACGCTGGGATAGCCCATCACCGTCACCTGCTCGCCCTGCTTCACGGACGTATAATTATCGTTCAGCGACAATGCCGTCAGCGGACGCGGCACCTTCGCCAGCAACATCGCGACATCGGCGCGAGGCGACGTCGCCACGGTCGACGCATCGATGTAGTTCACGCTGCCCTGGAACCCGATCTTCAGGTATTCATGACGCCCCGCGAACCCCCCGACGATGCCCTTCGGACCCGCCTGCCGCGCTTCGGACGGGATCCAGTTCTCCGGCGGCGCGGTGACGACGGGAACGCCTTCGTTGTTCAGCGCCATGCTGCCGTTGGAGATGACCACGCCAGCGTCACCCTGCTGGAAACGATACGGCGCCATCCAGTTGGCCCCCACGTGCCGGTTGGTGATCAGGAAGCCGTCGGTGGTCACCACGAACCCGGACCCACTGCCTGCCACACCGATCGGACTCCCCTGGCCCTGCGAGAGTGTCAGCGCCGGCTCGACGATGCCGTCGCCCACCGAGACGTACGCGGGAACGAATTTCGGCCCCCCTTCCACGATCTGGGCCTGCTCCCCCAGCTTGTTCTTGTAGACATTCTCCACGTAGCGATGGAAGACCGGCTGCCCGTCATACTCGAGCTTCCAGCTGAAGTAGACCTGCACCACCGCCGGCCCGAAGCGGGTGCCGATGTCCACCGCCGACATCGGCGCCGACTTGCTGTCACTGGCGCGGCGCACGCTGTCATCGCGCGCCGCCGCGAGCTGCGCCGCCTTCACGGCGTCGCTCACGACCGCGGTCTGATCGATCGGCGCAGGGCGGCTCACGGCCCAGGCGCCACCGGCGACCACGGCCAGGCCCAGCGCCCCCGCCAGCATGTAGTTCATGCTGCGTGACTTCCTGGTGGTGTCCGTGATCATCCGTTCGACCGTCGCCTTGCCGATGCCACTCGCGACCGACACCGCCACCACCGGCGCCGAGGCAGGGGCCGTGGCAACGGCGATCGGCGCGATCCGCGTCGCATCGACCGGTGCACTGGCCGCCATACCAAGCCGCGTGGCCTTCAGTGCCGGTTCCGGACGCGGATCCAGGTCGAACTCGAACTCCGGACCACCGGCACCCAGCTGTACGACGTCGCCAGGCTGAATCACCAGCGTCCCGCTCACTCGCTGCTTGTTCAGGTAAGTGCCGTTGCGGCTATCGAGATCCGCCAGCGTGAACGTGGTGGCGTTGGGACCGTCGCGCGTGATGCGCGCGTGGTGCCGACCGACGAGATCGTCCTGTGCGGGATCGAACCGCACCGCCGAGGCGGGATCACGTCCGATCAGGACTTCAGAGTACGCGCTGAGCGCGAACGTCTCGGTTTCGCCTGCCTTGGAACCCTTCAGGTGCCGGATTAACAGCGTGTGCATGGGAGTCAGTCCTCAGGTGCGGAGTGGGAACGGCCAGTCAGCGCGAACGGGCAACGGGACCCGTTCGTCGTGACACGCGCCGAAACCTATAGATTCGGATCATCGGCTGCTCAACCGTGATCGCAGCTGCCTCACGCGTTGGCCCTGCCGACCGACGCATGATCCCTTTCGCAGGAGATCATCGCGTACTGGGATGCAACGCACGACACCAGCGCAATTCGCCACGTACTTCCCCCGATCCGTCCCCCACGCGAGGCACCACGAGATGTCACTTCGATCCACCGTCGCCGCACTGATCACCATCGCTGCCGTCTCATCGCCCGCCGCTGCGCAGTCGGCTCAGCGCTGGTCCGTGCAGCTCTCGGGCATCGCGGTCGGCGTGTTCGGGGACGCCTACCAGGGACTGGCCAATGGGTACGGCGGTGAACTGCAGGTCCGCCTCACGCCTAGCCTGTGGTCCTACGGTGTGGGCATCCAGAGTTCCATCCATGACCTGTCGGAAATCGCCGGTCAGACGGTCTCGCTCAACGGTCTCTTCTTCGAGCCGCGCCGGGTGTTCGAAGTCGGAAGCGCGAAGTACGCGCCGTATCTTTCGGCTCGCTTTTCGTATCTGGAGCAGTCGGCAGACTTGACATTGCAGACCGGAGGCGCGGGCCAATCCATACTCAGCGCCAACGGGTTTCAGGGCAACGTCGGTGGCGGCATGCTCGTGAAACTCACGCCTCGCGTCAACCTCGACATCGGCCTCACCCTCGGCGCGATCCGGTTCGGCGACGCGACGCTGACAGTCGACGGGCAAAGTGCGGGCTCGTTCACGGGGACGTCAGGCACCGGCCAAAATGCGGTCGTGCGGGCCGGATTTGCCATCGGACTTGGCAAGGGTAAAGCCAAGCCCGTCGCCAAGCCCGTTGCCAAGCCCGCCAGCGGCGCCCGCCCCCGGCGATGATCGTCCGTCAATTCGCTGGGTCGTCGGTCCCGCTTGGATCGTAGCCGGTCCCGACATCGAAGCGTCCATGAATCGCGCTCCATCGCTGAGGTCGCACACCTCAGCGATGGACGGCAGCGACCATTCGCAGTGCGCGTTCAGAGCTGCAACCCCGACGAAAAGGATTGATACACTCGAGCTCGGCACTGGCATCCTCCTTGCAGTCCCCTGAAGCAACATCTTCCGGGACAGCGACGATGCCGACCAGAATTACACATTATTTGTCACGACACCGTCAGCAAGCGCAAATCAGCGCGCTGGGCTGTCTCGTGGCGCTCTGCTCACCGGGTCGCACGTTGGCCCAGAGCGCGTCGTTCCGGTGGTCCGATCCCGCCGCCTGGGGTGGCCAGGTGCCTGCAGCGGGTGCCAGAGTGACCATTCCCGCGAATCGCACGATTGTGCTCGATGTCCCGACCGCACCACTGGCGGGCCTCACGATTCTCGGCACGCTGGTCGCTGGCGACGCCGATGTTGCGATCACGGCGGGTTACGTACTGGTGGATGGCGGACGATTGGAGATCGGCACGGCGGCGGTACCGTTTCAACGTACGGCAACCATCACGCTCTCCGGCACCTCGGTCGGCGCGCCCACGCCGGCATTGATGCACTTCGGGAACAAGGTGCTGGCAGTGCATGGCGGCACGCTGTCGCTGCACGGTCGTCCTGTCACCACCGCGTGGACGAAGCTTGCCGCTGATGTCGCGGCCGGGAGCGCTCAACTCACGCTGACTGAGCCCACCGGATGGCGCGCTGGTGACCGCATCGTGATCGCCACGTCCTCGATGAAGATGCAGGAGTTCGACACGGCCGAGATCCGGAGTATCGCTGGCACGAGCGTCACACTCGCGCAGCCGCTCACCTATCGTCACCTGGGCGCAGTGCGTCGTGTGGGTGATGTCAGCGTCGACGTGCGGGCGGAAGTCGGCCTCCTGTCGCACAACATTGTGGTGCAGGGCGACGCCTCATCGGAAGCCAGCAGGATCGGCGGTCACGCGATGTTCATGAATTCGGCGTCGAAGGCCTCTGTCCAGATCGCACGCGTCAGCTTCCGCCGCATGGGCCAGCTGAACCAGCTCGGGCGCTATCCGGTGCACTTTCATCTGATGGGCAACGCGACGGGCAGTTACGTGCGCGAGAGCGCCATCGACGGGTCGATCCAGCGCGGTATCGTGCTGCACGCCGTGAGCGGAGTGCAGGTCGTCGGCAACGTGGTGTTCAACACCGTTGGTCACAACGTCGTCGTCGAGACGGAGAATACCACCAATAACGTTCTCGATCGCAACCTCGCGCTGGTGAATCGGCAGCCCAGCCCATTGCCGACGCAGCCGGAGCTGGCCTCGCAGAACGATCGGCTGCCGTCGAACTACTGGTTCAAGTCAGGCCAGAACATGGTGACGAACAACGCCGCGGCTGGCAGTTTCGACAGTGGCTTCAACTACGATGGGATTGGCGCCGAGGCAATCACGTTCCGCCGCAACGTGGCGCATGCGTCGATGGGGCAGGAGGGTGTCGGCCCGGGCGACTTCGATCTGGCGGCCGGCGTGCTGATCGTCAGCGAAGCGCCTCGACCCGCGACGGATGTGATCGCCGACGCGGTGGTGTATCACAACGCGATCGGCTTCTGGCCGGAAGAGTCGGGACGCTTCATCGTCGATCGCATGGTGGCCGCGGACAATGATCTGCACACCGAGAATCGTGGCGTCGGCAATCTGGTGACGTATCGCGCGCCGGTGTTCGTCGGCACGCTGACCACCGGTCGTCCATACCCGGGTGCCGCCGTACACTTTCAGTACGGGTCAGACGTGCGTCTTGAATCACCAGTCTTCGCAAATTTCGCCGGTGGGTCGCTGCTGTCACCGACCGACATTGCCGAGGTGCCGCAAGCGATGCTGTACGTCACGTCAGCACGAGTGATCGGCGCCCGCCCTGGAGGGTTGCTGGCCGAGGAGACGATTACGACGTTTGGCGATGATGCGCTTCTGCCTCGCGGCTCGTACATGGCATCACAACGTTTCGCTGGCGCGGGCTGCAGCATCGTGCAGGTGCCTGCTGACGATGGAGGAACTGCTCCGTCGTGGAAATGTCCACGAGCCTACACGTACAGCGAACTGGATGTGCGCGATCTGGCGGCGGTGCAGGCCCGGTACTACCAGTCGACCGCAATGCGTCGCAGCGACGGATTGCGGTTCACCGGCGGCATGTTCGGCTATTCGGTCGTGCTCGATGGCGGGCTGCAGTACGAAATCGAACGCGCGGCGGCAAAAGGTCACGCCGTGCGCCTGTTGAATGACATGCTCGGGCCACAACTCGCCGCCTCGACGATGC
This sequence comes from uncultured Gemmatimonadaceae bacterium, assembly GCA_964392395.1. Taxonomy (GTDB): domain Bacteria; phylum Gemmatimonadota; class Gemmatimonadetes; order Gemmatimonadales; family Gemmatimonadaceae; genus JACMLX01. Next base: position 1,053 of record CAYMQV010000176.1, on the reverse strand, counting down.
TTGCCGTCGTGCTGCCGGTGACAGGCCATGTCTCGGGCGTGTTCCGCTCGGGGACGTCTGGTACACCGCCAAGCGCACCACCCGCGTCGAGCCGACTTCGGCTGGCCACCAGCGCCGCCGACTTTGCCGCCAATCCGCTGTCGACCTATCTGTTCGATGCCGCCGCAAAGAAGCTGACCGTCAACGCCTCGACACGATGGATCGTCGTGACCACAGGTGCCGGTACGAGCACCACGACACCGGTTGCCAGCTGCACGCGGCAAGGCGCGCGTGACGCAGCGGTGGCGCAGTTGCTGGCACATGCGAGACGGGAGCCAATCCTCGATACGAACAAGGATGGCCGGCGGAATGTCGCTGATCTGATGGCACAACTCACCGCAACGGAGGCTGCATGTCGATGATGAGCGGATACGATTGGCGAGCGCAGCGCATTCGATTCGTGCTGCCCGCGCTCCTCGCTGGCATCGGTGCGTGTACTGATGCGGTTCCGACCGGAGCGCCAGAGAGTGGGCCAGCCAACCTCTCCTGGATGATCGATGGGACGCCAGGTACCGCCACCGTCGCAGCGCAACTTGGTGCGGAGCGCATCGCGTCGCTGCGCATTGCCTCGGATATCGGAAACGCTCCATCCCGTATCGAGATCACGACGGCCGCGGCCGCGATCAACGGGCTGTCGGAGGTGGTCGGCGCGGACAGCACCGTGCGCTTTGCGGGCGTCGTGCTGGTGGATGGTGTCGTGGCAAGTGCCGAGGAAGTGGCGCGGCTGGCAGAGGGCGCCGTGGCGCGCATCGAGCTGCTGCAAGGCGATGCGGCACGGGCGGTGTCACCGCTGCCGGCGGCGGTGGCAGGCGTCATTGCCATCACGACGAAGCCGGTACCGCTGTCAGAGTGATGAAGCGTTGATCATGGCCCGGGGGGTGCACCGCCCCGGGCCATGGAATGCGCGTTTTCGGCAGTGGGGTCCGCGCACGCCCACGAGGGCGATGGTTTTGACCGACTCGCCAACTCGTGATGCCCCCGCGCCACCGCTGGTCACGGCGCGCAAAGGTCTGC
>CAYMQV010000175.1:5601-9879 GCA_964392395.1 uncultured Gemmatimonadaceae bacterium | reverse complement strand
GGCGGTGGTGGGCAGCAACCCCCACCACCGATGACACCACAGAACAAGCGTCAGCAGGAACTCGACAAGCAACGTGCCGAGGCCGTGCTGAACAGCGCAGCGCGTGATGAGCGCGACGTGCAGACGCGTCGGCAACGTGACGGGCAGCGGCGGGAAGCATCGGTGGGGCGTGACTGGTGAGCGCGCCTCTCGGAGTGCTGTTGCAGATTGCGGTCTCGGTGCAGGTTGCCGATACGATTCCTGCGCGCACCGCGGTACCGGTGACGGTGCGCGCTACTGCCCCGGGCAACACCGCGCCCAGGCTGTCGTCGCCAGGTGCCAGCGGTGCCGTACTCCAACTCGTGGCTGACGTCACGCGACTCGGCGGCGGCTTCGGGCAAGCGGTCGCCACGCGTGAAACGCGATACATGCTCAGAGCCGCCGCACCCGGCACACTCACCCTGTCACCCGTCGTTGCAACTCTTGGTACGCAGCAAGCAGTCAGCCTGAGCAAGACAATCATCGTCCGCCCGCCGCCAACGAACGCTGTGCCGGCAATCGTCTCGCGTGCGCCCGTGTCTCGCAGCACGGTGGTGAACTTCCACTCGCTAACCACCCCGGACACCGTCTGGGCTGGTGAACAGGTGACGCTGCAGGTCGGCATCTTCATCGATGATGAACTGCGCGCGCGCCTTCAGCGCAACCCGGAGTACGTGGGGCCGTCGGTTGATGGCGCGGTGGCGTACGAGCTGCCGGTCGCCAATGACGCACTGCCGAGCCGCGATGTCGGCGGTGCACGCTATCGACCATTCATCTTCGCTCGCGCGCTCTTTCCGTTGCGTGCGGGGCTGCTCGTGATTCCGCCCGCCCGACTGAGCTACACGCTCGGTTCTGCAGGAACGATGTTCGGCCGGCAGGAGCGGCAGTCGACGTCGACTCCGGCACGCTCAGTGGTCGTACGCGAGCTGCCGGTGGAGGGCCGGCCGGTATCGTTTGCCGGCGCCGTCGGCGTGTATGCAATGAGCGCAACGGTCGACCGCGGCGCTGGTCGCGTCGGAGATGCCGTCCAGCTCTCCGTCCGCGTCGAGGGGGTCGGCAACGTGAAGCTGCTGCCCGCTCCGAATTTCACGATCGCAGACGTCACCGTCAGTGCCGCTGGTGAGTCGATTGCCGTCGATACCACTGACCTGCTCGTTCGCGGGAGCAAGACGTTTCGTTTCCTGTTGACGCCGCGTCGCGACGGCGATCTCGCGCTCGGCACGCTCACGTATGCGTTCTTCAATCCCGTTCGCGCCGTCTACGAGGAGGCAACGGCTGCCCTTGGTGCGCTCCGAGTGGCACCAGGGACGACGATCTCCGAGGCGTCGGATGAGGCAGCGCAGCCTCCACTCGAATTGCAGGGATGGAGCGCGGAGACGGCATCCGATGTCACGGAACGTTGGTGGTACCGGCTGCTGTTCGCCGCACTTGGTCTGCCGTGGCTGGCGCTCTCCGCGCGACGGCTGTGGAAGGTCATCCCGCGCCGGGAGTCCCGCGAACGGCGCCGGATGCCCCGCGGCAGTCCCGTTGGCGCGCCGTCGACGTCCGCCAACATGCGCCGCGCCTTCATCGAACGGCTCGCGCCACTGGTCCAGCTGCGCAGTGACGAGCCCTTCGCCGTACCGGATGTCGTGCGCCGGCTTCGACTTGCCGGCGTGACACCCGATGCCGCCGAGGCGGCCGGCGCGTTGCTGATGCGACTTGATCTCCTGACCTTCGGCCATCTGGCGCCCGTCGCCGACGAGGTGCTTCGCACGCTTGCGAACGAATCCGAGGCGGTCCACGAACAGCTGCGTGACGAATTGTCCGGCAAGGTGCGGAGTCGACTCAAGGCGACACTGCGCGCACTGGTGCTGATCGGCGGTGCAGGGGCAGTGCTTTCGGCAGGGCTGACGGCCCAACCGCGTCGGTTCTCGGAGGCGGTCAGCGACTATCGTGCGCAGCGCTACACCGAGGCTGCCGTCGGCTTCGCCGAAGCAGTGGCCGAATCACCGACGAGTGCCTCGGCGTGGGCGAATCTCGGCGCGGCACAGTGGATGCAGGCCGACACTGCGGGCGCTGTGCTCGCATGGCAGCGAAGCGCCCGGCTTGCGCCGCGTCACAATCCGGCCGTGGACCGCCTCCGCAACACATCGACGTCCACTGACCTTCGCGTTGCGCTGGTGCCGATCACCGCCAACGCCGCGTGGTCACTGCTGCTCGGCGCGACGATCGTCCTCTCGCTCGCTGGGGCCGTCTGGCGCTGGAGCAACAGGAGGATCAGCAACAGCGCGCTCGTCTTCGCGAGCGTCGTGGTTGCCCTGTGCGCCGTTCTGGCGGTCGCGGCGCAGCGTTCTGCGCTCGCTGATGGTCTGGTGGTCATCCGCCGCGATGTCGCCTTGCGGACAGAGCCCGTGCTGGCGGGTGAGGCGGCTGCCCGCGCTCGCGCCGGCGAGTTGGCTGTCGTCATTGATTCGAGCGCGTCCTGGCTGCAGGTCGTAGTCTCGGGTGGAAGGAGTGGCTGGGTCGAGACGGACGCCCTCCGATCGCTCGCACTGGCAGACGGGCGCACGGTTGCCCTGGCCGAAGCGAGATCGGCCGGCGAGGCCGCCGCAGAGCGCTAGATTTGATTCATGAATCGCATTGCCATCCTCGCATCCGCCGTCGCGGACCAGATCGCTGCCGGCGAGGTGGTCGAGCGTCCGGCCTCGATCGTCAAGGAACTGGTGGAGAATGCGCTCGACGCCGGTGCCACGGAGATCGGGATCGAGGTTGAGGACGGCGGGCGCGGGCTGATTCGCATCCGGGATGACGGGGTCGGCATGTCACCAGCCGAGGCGGCGCTGGCGCTGGCTCGTCACGCCACGTCGAAGATCCGCACGGCGGACGATCTCGTGGGTGTGGCAACCTTCGGCTTTCGGGGTGAAGCGCTGCCAGCCATCGCCTCTGTCTCGTCACTCGTGCTCGAGACGTCTGAGGTCGATGGCGGCGGCACACGGGTGACGGTGGCGCAGGGGACGCACCTGCGCACCGAACCGATCGCGCGCAGGCGCGGCACGACCATCACGGTCACGGAACTCTTTCACGCGGTTCCGGCACGCCGAAAATTTCTGAAGAGTGCGCGCGGAGAATGGCGCGCGATTGCAGAACTGCTGGCATCGATTGCGTTGGTGCGCCGCGACGTGCGTTTTTCCGCCACGCACGATGGCAAGCCGGTGTTTTCGGCGGTCCCTGCCCGGACCTGGCGCGAGCGACTCGCGAGCGTCTGGTCTGGCATCACGTCGCACTCCATGCTCGACGTGGACGACGTGCGAGGCGCGATTCATGTTCGCGGCCTGATCGAGCAGCCCGGCAATGTGGGTTTGGGCGCGAGACGTGTTTTTCTGATGGTCAATGGACGTGCGATCCGGGATACCGGCATCGTGCGCGCCGCCGAAGCCGCATATCAGTCGACCATCGCTGCTGGTACGCGACCGTCGCTGGCGCTGGACCTGCGGGTTCCCGGAGACGCGGTCGATGTGAACGTGCACCCTGCCAAGGCGGAGGTTCGTTTTCACGACCGATGGGGCGTTGAACGCGTGGTGGAAGGCGCTGTGCGCCGTGCGCTCGGCGTTGCAGCGTCGGCACCGCTCTTTTCATCGCGATTCGGTGGAGAACGTGTGTGGTCACCCGGTGCGTCCACCATGGACGTCGGTGCCCTGCGCACGGTTCCCGCGGCGCCGCCGCTCTTTGCGCATACCGAGGTCTTGCCGGCCGGCAGCGACTTGACGGAGCCTCCAACCCCGCCAGAAACGCTGGTCGAGGTTCCACCGCTGCTGCAGCTGCGACGCACCTATCTGCTCTTCGAGCGTGACGATGGCGTCGTCCTGATCGACCAGCACTCGGCACACGAGCGTGTGTTGTACGAGCGACTGATGACGCGACTCACCGGCGGTGATGTGACTATCCAGACCCTGCTCTTTCCGCTGACGCTCCACCTCAGCGCCGCCGAAGCCGATGCCTTCGAGGCGCACCGCGATGCGTTCGTTGCGCTGGGATTCGGTATCGAGGGGTTCGGTGGACAGACGCTGGTCGTGCAAAGCGTTCCGATGCCGCACCATCGCTTTGACGCAGAGCGGGCGTTGCGCGAAACACTGGCGTCCCTGGCCGGGGACCGAATCGCGAGTACCGCGACCCGGCACGAGCGATTGGCGATGACGGTGGCATGCAAGGCCGCCGTGAAGTCGGGCGATCTGCTGTCTGTCTCCGAGATGCGCGCGTTATTCGTCGACCTGGCGAGGA
>CAYMQV010000175.1:0-5591 GCA_964392395.1 uncultured Gemmatimonadaceae bacterium | reverse complement strand
AAACGAATAAAGGAAGGCAAGGCAAACCAAGTTGCCCTCGCGCGCACGACGCTCCCGGCGCACGACGTGCATGGACGTGCCACCATCGTGCAGCTCAGCTGGGACGAACTGGATCGGCGGTTCGGACGTGCGTGACGTCGCAATCATCTGTGGCCCGACAGCGGCTGGCAAATCCGCAATCGCGATGGCGCTCGCCGAGCGCTCTGGTGCGATGCTCGTCAGCGCCGACTCCCGTCAGGTGTACCGCGGATTCGATGTCGGCACGGCCAAGCCGAGGGAGGCGGATCTGCAGCTGGTGGAGCACCGCGGTATCAGCATCATCGACCCGGTCGAGCGGTACTCGGCCGCGCAATGGAGCGAAAGTGCTGCCGCCTGGCTCGACCACGCCGCCATGCGGAGTGTCCCGGTGATCATCGTCGGCGGGACAGGATTCTATTTGCGCGCCCTCGAGTCTCCACTGTTCGAGTCGCCGCCGCTGGATCCGGATGATCGTCGCGAGGTGCTGAGCATGCTCGATTCGCTCAGCACGGACACACTGCGGGCGCGCTGTGCCTCGGTCGATCCCAGTCGGGCACATCTTGGTCGGACGCAGTTGCTGCGTGCGCTCGAAGTCCACCACCTCACTGGGCGACCGCTGAGCCTCTGGCTGCAGGAGCACGCCAGACCGGGACGCTTCCGGGGCCATTACCTGGTGGTGGATCCCGGGACTTCCCTGCGCGAGCGGATCGCGGACCGGGTCGGACAGATGCTGATGGCCGGATGGGAGCAGGAAATCGAGCAACTCGCACAGGACGTGCCCGCCGACGCGCCCGCCTGGAACGCGTGTGGCTACGCTGTACTTCGTGATGCGATGGCTGGCAGCATGTCTCGTCGCGACGCGATCGATCGCACCATCGTTGATACGAGACAGTACGCGAAACGGCAGCGGACGTGGTTCCGCCATCAGCTACCCGCCGGCCGCGTGACGGCGCTCGATCCGGCGGCGTCGGATGCGTTCTCTCGCGCGTCAACCTGGTTGGACTCTGCCACTCCGTCGGAGCATCTGTGAAAATCGGTATCACCTGCTATCCCACGTACGGTGGCTCCGGAGCCATGGCCACCGAGCTTGGCATTGCGCTCGCATCGCGTGGGCATGAGATCCACTTCATCACCTATGCGCAGCCGTTCCGGTTGCCGGCATTCCTGCCTCGCGTGTTCTTCCACGAAGTCGACGTCGGGCGTTACCCGCTCTTCGAGTATCCGCCGTACGATCTGGCATTGGCGGTTCGCATGCACGAAGTCGTCCGCAGCGCCAGGCTCGATGTGCTGCATTGTCACTATGCCATCCCGCACGCCACCAGTGCCTGGATCGCGCGTGAGATGCTGCGCGAGTCTGGCGACGACGTGGCGGTGGTCACCACGCTGCATGGTACCGACATCACCATCGTCGGTCAGGATCCGTCGTATTGGGCGATCACGAAGTTCTCGATCGAAAAATCGGATCGTATCACCGCGGTGTCCGAACATCTGCAACGCGAGACCGTCAACGCCTTCGGGTGTGCCGGCTGCACGGTCGACGTCATTCACAACTTCATCGACCCGATGGTTTACGACCGTCGTCGGTATCCAGGCGCGCTGGCCGGGATGGTGGCCGCGCCGGGCAAGGTGCTGATGCACGTCAGCAACTTCCGTGCGGTCAAGCGAACGGTCGATGTCATCCGCATCTTCGCCAAGGTGTCGGCCGCGATCCCCGCCACGCTGGTCATGGTGGGCGACGGGCCGGACCGGGGGATGGCGCAGGAAGAGGCGCGGGTGCTCGGCGTTGCCGACCGGGTACAGTTTCTCGGTCGTATCGATAACGTCGCTCCGCTGCTTTCGTCGGCCGACCTGTTTCTCCTGCCATCGCAGAACGAGTCATTCGGACTCTCGGCGCTCGAGGCGCTGGCATGCGGTGTCCCTGTGGTGGCGTCCAATGCCGGTGGCATCCCCGAGGTCATTCAGGAGGGTGTGACCGGCGCCCTGCTGCCGGTCGGCGATACTCACGGAATGGCGTCGGCCGCGATCCGGATCCTCTCCGACAGCACCGTCTGGAATCGGATGAGTGTGGCCGCGGCCGCCGATGCGCGTCTCAGGTTCAGCGAAAGCCATGTCATCGGGCAGTATGAGGCGATCTACGAAGACGCGTTGGCGGTGGCGGCATCCCGCCGGCGACTCCGGGTCGCGGCGGCCGAGGCAGTCAGTGGTCGCTGAGCTTTCCGTCCGCCGGCGGCAGATGCCGACGGCGCAATGTCCTTTCCCCCCGTTATGACCCTCTTTCAAGCGCTCGTTCTCGGCATAGTCCAGGGCCTCGCCGAATTTCTGCCGATCAGTTCATCCGCACACCTGAGCCTCGTACCCTTCATTTTCGGGTGGAAGGATCCCGGCCTCGCGTTCGATGTCGCGTTGCATCTCGGGACGCTGGCCGCCGTGCTCTGGTATTTCCGCCAGCAGTGGATTGATCTGACGAAGGCCGGGCTCCAGATCCTTCGCACACGGCGCATCGAAGGAGACGAGCAATGGCGCGCGGTGTATATCATCATCGCGACCATCCCGGCAGCCATCGCTGGCCTGCTCCTGCAGAAGTATGCTGAGACGGTCTTTCGCAATCCGCTCATCACGGCGTTCACGCTGATTGTCCTCGGGCTTCTGCTCTGGGCGGCCGATCGTTGGGCGCCGCAGAAGCGGCCGCTGGCAGGGTTGCGTTTGACCGATGCGCTGATGATCGGTCTGGCACAGGTCTGTGCGCTGGTGCCGGGTGTGTCGCGGTCCGGGGCCACGATGACTGCCGGGCGTGCACTTGGTTTTGATCGCACCAGCGCAGCAACGTTCAGCTTCCTGATGTCGATGCCGATTACCGCCGCCGCCGCTGTGGTCAAGGTACCGGAGGCGCTTCGCGAAGGCGTCACACTGCCAATCGTCGTCGGTATTCTTGCGTCAGGCATCAGTGGCTGGCTCGCGATCTCCGTCTTGCTGAAGTACGTCTCGTCGAAGAGCTTCGGCGTGTTCGCCGTGTATCGCGTGATCCTCGGCCTGATGATTCTCACCCTGATCTACACGCGACAGGGATGAGCCTGACGGGCACCGAGCTGCCGGCGTACGATGGTATCGCGTGTGAGGTGCTCTGCACGCGAGCCGGTGCGGCGCGTGTGGTGGCGATCGATCACTGCCCGAGCACCATGGACGTTGCCCACGCGAGCGCCGGTGATGGCGCGCCGCATGGCACGGTGGTGGTGGCCGAAGCCCAGAGCGCAGGCCGGGGCCGATCAGGGAAGTCATGGACGTCACATCGGGGCGCGGGTGTCTGGACCAGTGTGCTGCTCCGCCAAGCCGCCGTTGCGCCGTCGGGTGTCCTCAGTCTTCGCGTCGGTCTCGCGCTGTCGGATGCGCTGGACCGGTACACATCGGAACCGACTCAGCTGAAGTGGCCCAACGATCTGTTCCTTGGCGGTCGCAAGCTGGCCGGCATCCTTGCCGAAGCGCGGTGGCGTGGCACGCAGCTGGAGTGGATCGTCGTCGGTGTCGGTGTGAATCTGCAGAACGCGGGCACGGAACCGGCGGCGGCGAGCCTCGGTTCCAGCGTCGCACCCTCAGCGGTGCTGGTGGACGTCGTCTGCGCGGTGCTATCGGCAAGCTTGATCGCGGGTGAGCTCTCGGACCGCGAGCTGGCGGCGTTTTCGCGCCGCGATCTTGCACTCGGGCGGGAAGTGACATCACCATTGCCGGGCAGTGTGGTGGGGATCGACAGCCGTGGCGGGATTCGCCTGCGTACTGCGACCGGTGAGCGTGTGGCTGTTTCCGGTTCACTCATTTTCAGCACTTCCCTGACGGAGTAGCGCGATGCTGCTGGTCTGTGACGTGGGTAACACCGAAACGACGATCGGCCTCTCGGACGGCGGTCGGATCGTCGCGCACTGGCGCGTGATGACGAGCGCGGCCAGGACCCCGCACGAGTTTGCCGTCCTGCTGCGCTCTCTGCTCGCCCTCGAGGACGTGACCGTCGGGAGCGTGCGCGGCGCGGCGATCGGCTCCGTCGTGCCGGCAGGGACTGCGCCGCTGCGTGAGGGAATTCAGCTCGGGTTTGGTGTGTCGGCGCTGGTGGTCGATGCGAACAGTCCGCTTCCGCTCACGCTCGATGTGGATGCACCGCAAACGGTTGGTGCCGACCGTCTGCTGAATACACTCGCGGCGAGCCGCATCTATCAGCGCGACTGCATCGTCGTCGATCTCGGCACGGCGACGACGTATGATTGCATCACGCGGGACGCCGTGTTTTTCGGTGGCGTGATCGCGCCGGGCGTGCTGACATCGCTCGACACGCTGACGCGTCGCACGTCGAAATTGCCGGCGACGGAGTTGCGTGCGCCCGGCCGGGTGATCGGGCGGCGGACCGAAGAGTGCATCCGCTCGGGCGTCGTGTTCGGGACCGTCGACGCGATCACCGGGATCGTGGCCCGGATCCGCGCGGAGTGGCCGACGGGCCGGGAGCCGCTGGTCATCGGAACCGGGGGGCTGGCCGCCATGCTCGCCCCATTCTGCCCGGTGCTGGAGGTCCTCGACGCCGACCTCACGCTGCGAGGACTGCAGATCGCCCACGATCTGCTCTCCGCCGATCTGGCAGGATGAGCCGGACAGGCGGGACGCTCCTGAATGCCGGCAGAACATCGTAAGATGCTGCAGTTGAAGGAGTTGTGTTTGTGAGCTGCCACTCCGTCCGCCCGGCGCCCTCTCGCTTGACTGGCCTGTCGCGCTGACTATCTTTCCTCCGTCAGCAGTCAAGGGCGGCGACTGCTAACAAGACGCGCGTGTCCTGGTCCGTGCGCTCTCTCAGTCACATGTCAGGTCTGGAGGAAGGACGATGACCACCAAGAGTGCCATCGGCGCCAAGGTCACCCCGTTGGCCGATCGCGTTGTCGTGAAGCCGCTCGAAGAAGCGGAGCAGATGCGCGGCGGGCTGTACATCCCCGACACCGCCAAGGAAAAGCCCCAGCAGGGCGAGATCGTGGCCGTTGGTCCGGGTAAGTACGAAGACGGCAAGCTGGCTCCGATGACCGTGAAGGTCGGTGACCGTGTCCTGTACGGCAAGTACAGCGGCACCGAAGTCACGATCGAAGGCGAGAACGTGCTCATTCTCCGCGAGTCAGATGTACTCGCGGTCCTCGCTTAATCGTTTTCGAGGATAGATACACATGGCTGCCAAGGAACTGCATTTCAACGTCGACGCGCGTGCCGCACTCAAGCGCGGTGTCGATCAGCTGGCCGATGCTGTGAAGGTGACGCTCGGCCCGAAGGGTCGGAACGTCGTCATCGACAAGAAGTTCGGTGCGCCGACCGTGACCAAGGACGGCGTGACGGTCGCGAAGGAAATCGAGCTGGCCGATCCGCTCGAGAACATGGGCGCGCAGATGGTGAAGGAAGTCGCCACCAAGACGTCGGACAATGCCGGCGATGGCACGACGACGGCGACGGTGCTCGCGCAGGCGATCTTCCGTGAAGGCCTCAAGAACGTGACGGCCGGCGTGAACCCGATGGCGCTCAAGCGCGGCATCGACAAGGCGGTCACGGCCGTCGTGGAA
>CAYMQV010000174.1:0-9890 GCA_964392395.1 uncultured Gemmatimonadaceae bacterium | reverse complement strand
GATGCGGGACATATCAATACTCCTCTGAGGTGTCATGATCTGACGTGCCCTCGACAGGAACATCGACGAGACGCTGCAGGCGCTGCCGACTGATGCCGAGGCGACGCGCCGCTTCACTCTTGTTCCCACCGCACCGCTCGATCATGGCCAGCCCCGCGCTGCGCACGAGCCTCCCCAATGGTGACGGCCAATCCAGTTCCCCGCCGGCGGGCGCGCTGCGCAGACTCGGGGGGGCGAGTCCACCGCCCGAGAGATCTGCTTTCTCCACGCGTTGGCCATCCGAGACCAGCAACGCACGCTCGATCACGTTTCGCACTTCGCGAACGTTTCCCGGCCGTGCGCGGGCGGTCAGTACGCGCATGGCACCGGCCGACAGCGTCGGCGGCGGCTCGATGCCGTATTCGCGCGCGAACCGAGCGACGAAACACTCGGCGAGCTCCACGACATCATCCAGCCGGTCGCGCAGCGGCGGCAGCTCGATCGACATCACATTGAGCCGGTACCAGAGATCTTCACGAAACTCGCCGCGATCGACGGCACGTTGCAGATCGACGTGCGTTGCAGCGATGATCCGCACATCGAACGCAATGTTCCGGGTCCCACCGACGCGCCGCAGCGTGCGCTCTTCGAGTACGCGCAGCAGCTTCGCCTGCAACTCGAGCGGCAGGTGGCCGATCTCGTCGAGAAACAGCGTGCCACCATCGGCCAGCTCGAACAATCCTGGCTTCGCCGTGCGAGCATCCGTGAAGGCACCGGCCTCGTGCCCGAAGAGCTCGCTCTCGAGCAGTGCTCCGGGGATGGCGGTGCAGTTGATCTCGACGAACGGCTGGCTCTTGCGCGGGCCGTTGTAGTGAATCGCGCGCGCGAAGAGCTCCTTGCCCGTGCCCGTTTCGCCGGTCAGCAGCACCGTGACGTTCGCGTGCGGAATGACGCGGCTCGCCAGCGCCAGCGCACCACGCAGCGCGACACTCGATCCGAGTATCCCGTCAAAGGCATACTTCGTCCCTTCGCGCGCAGCGAAGTCTGAGCCGGCGCGCGCCTCCATCAATCGCCGGCGGTATCACCGAGCCAGGTGCGCAATGCCTCGAGATCACCAGGCATCGCGAAATACTCTTCGGCGCCCGACCGAATTGCGCGCACCGCGACGCGATGATCGAGGGCTGAGCCAACCAGCACGGTGCTCCCCGGGACGGCGTGTCGTCCGATCGCTTCGATGGCCGACGTCTCCATTCCACCGACTGCGTGAAGGGTGATGGCGTCGCGACGCGATGCGGAGGCTTCGAGCAGTACAGGCGTCGGTTGCGCCACGTCCAGACGCACGCCGGACGCGGTGGCCAGTTCCGGCCACAGCGTCTCGAACGAGTTCGACCACTGAAAGACAACGAGCGATATCACGGAATTGAGTGGTACTGTGCGATCGTGCCGGGTGAAACGATGGCGCAGATCAGCCGGCACGCTGAATCAAGGCTGACTCGTGCGGCTCCGCCCGCGACCACGCCCGCGATCTTCCTTGCCGTCGCGATCGCGATCGCCGAAGGCATCGAAAGATGTCACGATGTTCTGCTCGATGCGGGACTGATTCTGTGTCGTCGGCGCCAGCAAGGCGCCGGTCTCACCCCGGAACCACCGGCCGAGATCGAGCGACACCGTGATGTTGTCATTCACCCCAGCCTCGACGACAAGCGCGGGCTCGAACTCGAACTCCACTTCCGCTTCGACTCGGCTGGTGAAGGTGAACGGTGCGCCACGATACGTCCCGGTTACCCGCACCGTCACATCGCGAAACTCCGGGTGCGCCACCACGAACAGGCTTTCCGCTGCCGAGGCGCTGCTGCCGGTGCGCACCTTGTCGAGTTCGAATTCGATCTCGCGGTATGCGCCGGCGGGAATCGCGACGGCCAGCTTGGACGCGCCGGTACTGTCGAGTGGCAGGTCGACGAGCATCGGACCGAGGTCGAGCCGCGAGCACCCACCATCGTCGGCACTGCGCTCACGGTTCGTGCTCACCGGTATCGTCTCGGGGCAGGTCGTCACATCGGCCCGACGGAGCTCGACGTCATTGAGCACCAGCTGGACCTTGGCTACGACGAGCGTGTCGCCCGATGCGCCAACGAGGATCGCGTTGCCCGCGGCGTTCCTGGCCACCATGCCGGCGCTCGCAAACGAGACCGAGAGGCTGGTTGCGCCGCCATTGGAGGCGAGCGGATCCCCGCCGCAGGCGGCGAGGGCGGTGAGGAGGGTCACCGGCATCCAGGCGCGGCGTCGCGAGAGGGAGCGGGAATTCATGATCAGGCCTCGTTGGAGATGATTTGGTGACTGCGGATGCGCTGTCGACGTCGAACAGTGCAACCGCGGGGCCAGCCGGAGCATTTCGGTCAAAGCATCGCAACTCGTTGTCCCACAATACTTTATGATCGTACCGTGCCGCATGCGTTCGCCGCGGCTCTGAATCGTTCTGGCACATGCTGTTGCGTTTTGGTACACCGTAAGCGGCGTCACGGCACGGCCCGCAACGCCAGCGACGAGAGCAGCCCGAGGTACATTTCCCGCGCGCGGCACCCGCGCGCCCTTTCGACCGCCCCCCGACCTCATGACCGTTTCATCCACGTTCTCCGTGGGTCTCGTCCAGATGGCCGTCACCGGTGATCGTACCACCACCTTAGCCGCCGCGACCGAGAGGATCCGCGAAGCGGCCGGCCGCGGTGCGCAGATCATCTCGCTCCAGGAACTCTTCAACGCCCCGTACTTCTGCAAGTCGCTGAAACTCGAGCGGTTCGACATCGCCGAACCCATCCCGGGGCCGACCGTGGAGTCGCTGCAAGCGGTCGCGAAGGAACTGGGCGTAGTCCTCGTGGTGCCGATCTACGAGAAGCAGGCGCCGGGTATCTATAAAAACTCGGCCGCCGTCATCGATGCGGACGGATCGCTGCTCGGGACGTATCGCAAGATGCACATCCCGCACGATCCGATGTTCGAGGAGAAGTATTATTTCACGCCTGGTGACGTGACCGGAGATCTCCGCGCCGATCGGCACCCTGGCATGAATGGCTTTCGCGTGTGGGAGACGAAGTTCGCGAAGATCGGTGTGCTCATCTGCTGGGATCAGTGGTACCCGGAAGCCGCGCGCATCACGGCAATGCTTGGCGCCGAAGTCCTGTTCTATCCGACCGCCATCGGCTGGCACCCAGCGGAGAAAGCGACGTTCGGCGCCGCGCAGGTCGATGCCTGGCGCACGGCGCAACGCGCCCACGCGATCGCCAATGGTGTGTTCGTCGCGTCCGCCAATCGTGCCGGTTTCGAGCCGGAACCGGGCACCGACGGTCTGGAGTTTTTCGGCAATTCGTTCATCTGTGATCCGATCGGCCGCTATCTCGTGCAGGCCGGCACCGATCCGGAGGTGCTCGTTGCAACCTGCGACAGAACACTGATCGAAGACACACGGCGGAACTGGCCGTTTTTCCGCGATCGCCGCATCGATGCGTATGCCCCCATCACGCAACGGTGGCTCGGTGGCCTCTGATGCGTGGCAGATGCCTCATGTGACGCCGCTGACATCGCCCACACGGCGCATGCCGGCCGAGTGGGAGCAGCATGCGGCCACCTGGATCGCATGGCCGGTGCACGAACCGGATTGGCCCGGCAAGTTCGTGCCGATTCCGTGGGTGTACGCCGAAATTGTGCGCGCCCTCGCGGCGTACGAACGAGTCGATGTCCTCTGTCACGATCCACACATCCGCGAGCAGGCGCGCCTGATGCTCACGGCGCATTCGGTGAATCTCGACAACGTACGACTGCATGTTGCGCGCACGGATCGCGTCTGGGTCCGCGACTCGGGACCAACCGGTGTCCACCGGCCCGACGGGTCGGTGGAGCTCGTGCAGTGGGGCTTCAACGCGTGGGCCAAGTACGAGAACTACCTGCACGACACGCAGGTGCCCGAGCATGTGGCTGACCTGAGCGGCCTTCCGATCGCGCGCGCGCAACGCGCCGACGGCAATGGCGCCCTCGTCCTCGAAGGGGGTGGCGTCGACGTCAACGGCCGCGGACGCCTGCTGGTGACGGAGGAGTGGTTGCTGACCGACATCCAGGTGCGCAACCCCGGGTTGGGTCGCGCGGACTATGAGCGGGCGTTTGCCGAGTGGCTCGGTTGTCCCGACACGATCTGGCTGGGCGAAGGCTGCGTCGGCGACGATACCCACGGCCACGTCGACGATATCGCGCGGTTCACGTCTGCCGACACAGTGGTGCTGGCGGTCGAACGCGATCCGGCCGATGACGACAACCACCGTCGCTCACGCGACAACATGCACCGTCTGCAGCGCGTCGGTGGCCCTGCCGGCCCACTCCGCGTCGTGGAGCTGCCGTACCCGCGGCCAGTGCTCATGGATGGCGTGCGCCTGCCGGCCAGCTATGCGAACTTTTATGTCGCGAACGGCGTCGTCATCGTGCCGACATTCAACGACCCGAACGACCGCGTCGCGCTCAACCTGCTGGCCGACTGTTTTCCCGGGCGCTCCATTGTCGGCATCCATGCGGTCGATCTGGTCTGGGGGTTGGGTACGCTCCATTGCCTGACCCAGCAACAGCCTGCCGCGCGCAGTTCCCGACGGTAAGCGCCCGTGCCCAACGGTCAAAGCCAACGCTGAACGGTCGCGCTGCAGCGCACGGCGGCCGATGGAGCTTCCGCCGCCAGCGCAGGGTCTCCTGTGAGCAAGGGGAGAATCCTGCACGTGTCTCCACGCAAGCAACGCGTGACGTTGATATGGATGGGCTCGTCAGGCAGGGGACGATCCTTTCCCACCCCGCCCACTCCGTCGCATGGTCACCGTCCCGGTTCGACGCGCGTTCGCGATTCTGAGCTGCCTCTCGATTTCGGCCTGTGAGCGGCCTGCGCTTCGCGGCAGCGGCGAGCTGCAACTCGGCGCCGCCGGCGCGTGGGAAACCACCTACGGCAACATGGCGCATCGCGGCATCGAGCTCGCGATCGAGGAGATGAACCGGCAGGGTGGCATCAACGGCCGCCTGGTGAACGTCACCTTTCGCGATGATCAGGCCGATGGCGGACTCGCCGCCGACATCGCCCGTGAATTTGTCGATGATTCCCGCATCGTCGGCGTCATCGGGCATCTCAGTTCCACCGCGATGGTGGCTGCCGCGCGGGTGTATGACGGGGAATTGGCAGCACTCTCGCCCTCGGCCACATCGCCCGACCTGAGTGGTGCCTCTCGATGGCTGTTCAGGCTCAATCCGAGTGACTCGATGACCGGTCGCCACCTCGGTGAGATGGCCCGCACGCAGTTTGGCAAACGCCGTGTGGCGGTCATCTATGACAACACCTCGTACGGTCGCGGCCTCGTCGAGCCATTTCTCAGCGGACTTGGGCTCTCGCCCGTCGCGCTCGAACCGATCGACCCATCCGGGGGCGGCATCGCGGCCAATGTCGCCGCGATTGCCCGGCAGAAGCCCGATCTCGTGTTTGCCGTCGGCACGGTGTCCGGACCGCCGGTACTGAAGGCGCTGCGTGCGGCGGGGATCACAGTGCCGGTGATTGCGGGGGACGGCTGGAGCGGTATCGAAACCGGCATGGATGTGCGCGACGTGATGATCGCGCTGCCCTTCTCCAGTACCGAACAGCGCGCCGAGGCCAGGCGATTCGTCGCTGCGTTCCGCGCCCGATACAAGTTGGAACCCGACGCCTACGCCGCGCTGTCGTACGACGCCGCCATCGCACTCGCCCGCGCCGCAGCCAAAGGCGGGTCGCGAGGTGGCACGCGTGCGGCACTGGCCTCGATGCGCGACACCCGCGGTTACGCCACGGGCGCCGTCCGATTCTCGAAAACCGGCGATCCCATCGGGCGGAGCATGCATCTGCTGCGCATCGATGGCGAAACGCGCACGTACGGAGTGATGCAGTGACCCACACCTTGGAACGACTCGTCGCGCCGACCACAATCGGCGGTCGCCTGCTGCGGGCATTCCTCGTGCTCGCCCTGCTGCTCTCCGGCGCCGGTGTCCTGGCGTACAACTCGCTGCATTCGTCTGCCGCCACGGCCGCCGATGCGCTCGACGTGATCCGGCGCGATGCACGACTGTCCTCGTCGCTTTCGGCAGCCGTCGCAGAGGAGATGCAGGCCGCCACGCACTATCTGCGCGACGGCGATGCCGCCGCACAAGAGACGTTCCGGCGCCTGATGTTCGAGACCCACCGCATCACCCGTGCCATGAATGGGCAGTCGACACGGGAGTCCGACCACATCGCGCTGGTGGCACAGGTCGACCGGACGCTGTCTGCCGTCGAGGTGACGTACGCCCGGGCGCATCGGTATCTCGAGCTGGGCGACACCGTCGCGGCACGCCGCGAAGAGTCCAGCGTGACCAGCTCCGTGCGGCAGTTGCTTGGCGGAATCGACCGACTCGGCGCGCTGACCGAACGTCAGGTGACGCTGGTCGCGGCAGGGATGCGAAGCGAAGCCGAAACACGTGCGCTGGCGGTGCTCCTCGTCTTTGGTGGTGTCATGATCGTCGGCACACTGCTCGTCGGCGCCACGCTGCGATCGGTGAACGAGCCGCTGCATCAGCTGGTGCAGCACGCCGATGCGCTCAGCCGCGGCGCATACGAATCGCGGTCTCACACCCGCATGCCTGGTGAATTCCAGAAAATCGCCACTGCGCTCAACGAAGCGGGCACGTCGCTTGGCATCCTCGCCACTGCGACCAGCGCAACCGCATCCGAGCTGGCGGGCTCCTCGAGCGAACTCTCGCAGGTCAGCGATCGGATCGCCCACCAGGCGACGGAAGTGTCGCACGTGATGGAAAACGTGACGCGGGGCGCCGAGAATCAGGTCGGCATGTTGAAGAAGATCGACGCAGAGCTGACGGCGAACGGCGAGCGCGCCATCCAGGTGCGGAAGGAAGCGGGATCGGTCGCGTCGCTGGCAGAGTCGATCGAGCGCGAAGCCATGGAGAAGCGTGCGACGATCACCCAGGCGCTCTCCCTCATGCTCGACATCCGTACGTCGGTGCAGACCGCCAGCCGCACCGCCGAGTCGCTGCATGGTGTCACGGAAGGCATCGCACAGTTCGTCACTTCGGTTGGCCGGATCGCGGAGCAGACCAACATGCTCGCACTCAACGCAGCCATCGAAGCCGCGCGCGCCGGGGATGCCGGTCGCGGATTCGTGGTCGTCGCCGATGAGGTTCGAAAGCTGGCCGAGGCCGCGCAACGCGCTGCCGACGACGTGGCGCGACTGACGCACGCCATCACCAAGGGTGTGAACGAAACCGTCAGTACGATGCAGCGCAGTGCCGGGCTGGTGGGTGAGATCGAGACGGTCGGTCGCGACGTCGCAACGGCGCTGGAGAGCATCACGGCATCGGCGGAACGGACCGTTGCCGCAGCCGCCAACCTGAGCCAGATCGCGGCGCTCAACTCGACGCAGATGACCAGCGTGCAGCACTCACTGGGGATCGTGGCCGCGGATGCCGTCGGTCACGCAACGAGCGCGCAGCAGGCAAACGCGTCGGCCCAGGAGCAGAGCGCCGCCTGCCAGCAGATGAGCGCCGCCTCGCAGGTGCTCCATGGGCGCAGCAACCGGTTGCGCGCACTGGTCGAATCACGCGGCGCCATGAACAGCACTCCGGGGACCACCGCGGAGTTCATGGTCTCGAATCGCCTCGAGGTCGTGGTACCGACGCCGGAAGCTGGAACACCAGTGCGCGTGACCAGTGTCACGCCGCTGAACAACCGCGTCCTCAATCGCGCACCGACTCGCTCGAAGTTCCCGCCGACGGACAAACGACAGGCGTGACGCCGCAGTGTGCCGCACGAACGAGGGGTGCGTCAGCTCTGCGGCGTACTCTTCTTGCGCAGCTTCAGGTTGAGCATTTCGGTCAAGACCGAGAATGCCATCGCGAAGTAGGTGTAACCCTTCGGGATGTGGAACCCGGTGCCCTCGGCCACCAAATTGGTGCCGATCAGTACCAGGAACGAGAGCGCCAGCATCTTGACGGTCGGATGACGCTCGACAAAATCACTGATCGGGGTCGCCGCGACCAGCATGATTGCAAGCGCAATCAGATTCGCCGCGACCATGATCTCGATATGCGGCACCATGCCGACGGCAGTGATCACCGAGTCGAGTGAAAAGACGATGTCGATCACCATGATCTGCAGCACCACGCCCACCAGGCCGCGCCCCGCCGCCCGCGCCTTCTGCATTGACTCGGCTTCGTCCTTCTCCTCGAGCTTCTCGTGAATCTCGGTGGTCGCCTTCGCAATCAGGAACAGCCCGCCAATAATCAGGATCAGGTCCTTGCCCGAGATGCCGTGGCCGAGCACCGAGAAGAGCGGCTCGGTCAGCCGCATGATCCAGGTGATGCTGAAGAGCAGCATCATCCGCGTCACGAAGGCCCCGGCGAGCCCGAGGCGACGGGCGCGCGGCTGCAGTTCCTTCGGCAGGACGCTCGAGAGAATCGAGATGAAGATGATGTTGTCGATGCCGAGCACGATCTCCAGCACGGAGAGCGTAGCGAGGCCGATCAGACCATCCGCGGTAAGCAGATGCGACATGGAGAACAGGCGGGAGACGCAGGACGCGCGGCATCGCCAGTGAGGCGGTGCCGCGCATTGGGAATACTAATGCAGTCGCGGCACTGCGCCCGATTGCGCCCGGACGGTCACGACCGTATTCCGGGACTTACTGACGGCACTGCCCGTTCGGATCGGGCTTCGGCTTGTCGACGATCGGCTTGGCCCCGTTGACGACGGTCACCAGCAGGTCCTTGATGTAGTTGGTCAGCAGGTTGTAGTGCGGATAGTCGATGTACTGCGGCTCGTCCGTCACCTGATGGTAGTCGCCGTGGAGTCCGGTAAAGAAGAACGCGACCGGAATGCCAAAGCGGGCATACTGATAGTGGTCGCTGCGGCAGTAGATATTTTCCGGATGCCCGTCGGTATCCATCGCATAGTCCAGCGCGATCGGCGTGCGATATGCCTTGGCAAGCGAGTCCACCGTCGCGCCCAGCATGCTCGACAGGCGCTTGGCCCCCACCACGCCGACGTACGCCGCACCGCCGCCCTTCACGTCCACGGCGTCGCCACGACCGATCATGTCGATGTTGATCTGCGCCACGATCGAATCGCGCGCGATCGGAAAGTGCTCACTGATCCACTGTGCACCCAGCAACCCTTTCTCCTCGCCGGTGTGCCACACGAACAGGATTGATCGCTTCGGCTTGACGCGTGATCGTACGATGTTCTCGGCAATCTCGAGCACGGCCATCGAACCGGACCCATCGTCGTCGGCGCCGTTGCTGATGCTGTCCATTCGTGCGGGACGAATTGCGCGCAGACTGTCGACGTTGACGCGGATGGACGCGCGCTGCGTTGCATTCAGCGGCGGCAATCCGGCGTAGGCGCCCGCCAACGTCCACGCCACCCGATTGAAGGCGCGAAGCGAATCATGATCCACCGGGGCATGATTGAAACCGACATGATCGTTGTGCGCGCCGAGCGCGACGAATTGTCCCTTCAGCAGTGGATCCGTGCCAGGGATCATTGCCACGATGTTGTGCGCCGGCGCCGGTGTCTCGGTGAAGGCCAGATCCGTCGTCAATGCCTTTCCTGACTGCCCGGGCGTGAGCGTGCTCGCCTCGACACCGAAAATCAGCTTCAGCGCGTTGGACGAAAGCACCATCGTGCCTGGCGCCATCGGTGACGCGCCCTGTTGACCATCGGGCATCGACATGCCGGGCGTCCGGAAGAAACCGACGAACTGCTCGGGAAGCGGCACACCGATGAACAGCGCCAGTCCCGCCGCGCCAGCCAGCGGACTGCCGGCTGGCAGCCGCGGCACCCGCAGCCCACCCGGCGACTTCAAGACGATGATCTT
>CAYMQV010000173.1:2440-9903 GCA_964392395.1 uncultured Gemmatimonadaceae bacterium | reverse complement strand
GTGTCACGGACTGGTATCCGCTGACTACCAGGCGCGCACGCGATTGGACAGGCGTGCGACTTACGCTGACGCGTCCGGAGGTGGTCGATCGGTCGCACGACGCCACGGCCCGTTCCACTCGACCATCGCGTCACGCCGACGCTCCGCTTCCGCCGTCGACTGTGTGCCCCGACGGAACCGCGCATTGCCCGGGTACTTCCGCTTACGCGAGCCGGTGCCGCGGCGCACATCCTCGTCGAAACGCATCTGCGCCGGACGTTCCGGGTCACCCGTTCGCATCGAGGCTTCGATGTCCAGTTGCGCGGGTCGCGGCTCGCTCGTGACACAGTCGGCTTCCGGCACGCCACGTGCGCGCAGCACCGACGCTTCAGCCGTCGGTGACCTGCTGGCGATCGTGAGCGGAATCGAGCTTGGCTCCCACCACTCGCCGGCCCATTCCTCGACTTCAAGGAGTGACTGTACCGGCGAGGTGATTCTGCAGATCCGGTCACCAACGATGACCGGAGAGACGACGACGCGCATTGATTCGTTGACTGGCGAAGGGGAGATCGCCGTCCACGACGTCGTGGACACGTGGTGAACTTCCCTGCGCACTGAACATCCAGCTAGGGCATTCGTGTCACGGTCGTGCTACCGTCTGGTAATGTCACGGTTGCTCGCGGGGCTTGCGCATTCATGCGCGTTCGGGAGTGCACGATGCCGCATACCGATCGTGGGACAGGCCAGCGGCCCCGCTGCCACCAGGCCCCAACCCTCAACTCGCGCCGATCAGGCTCGCACTCAACCCGGAGCGCCGAAGAAGCGACTCTGAAAAAGACCGCTCCGCGCGGGCTCCGGCGCGGCCAGTATGCGGATCGATGTCTCGATCACGTCCGAGGCGAACTCGGACAACGTCAGCACCGGCTCTTCCGCGTCAGGGTGAGCCGCCGTCACCATGGCCTCCCAGCTGGCCAGTTGCTGGACGTAGAACTCCGCCACCATGATCAGGCGATTTTTTTCTTCTGGATCGGAATCTGATCCAGCAGCAGCAGGACGCGCATGAACACACTGCGGTACGCTGGTACGAAGAGAATGGTGGCCCCGATCGCCGGCCGCCCCATCGCCTGCATCGCCTCGCGTGTCAGCCGCATGTACTGGCTCGGCGACTGCGTCGCCTTGAAGCGCACGACGGGCACCACGATCGCGACCACCAGATCCTCGAGACTCCGGACGCCGGCGCCGTCGTTCATGCACGCAATGAGTCTGGCCCGATCCGCATCGACCACGTCGGAGCGAAGCGCTACGGCGAATTCGCGCTCGCCGCCTCCAGCTGCCGCAACGACGTTCTGAAATCTTCATCCTTCTTGTCGAGCGCGATCGCCATCTGATACGCCTCACGCGCCACCGCAACCTTCCCCTGCTTCTCCAGCACCTGTCCCAACCGCCACCACGCGAGATCCACCGGCGGTTCCGTCATCAGTATCCGCCCGCGGATGTATTCGCGCAGCCCAGCCTCCGCCTCGGCCAGCCCGACGCCGTGCACCGCCGCCAACTGCCCCAACGAATACAACGCAGCACGATCGGTTGGCTTCAGCACCGCGTATCGGCGCAGCGCCTCCAGCGCCACATCGGCGCGGCCCAGGCGATACGCCATGTCTCCGAGCGCGAACCATGCCGGTGCGCTGTCCGGCGCTGTCGTGACCAATCTGCGAAACGTCGACTCGGCCGCTGCGTTCCGACCGCTCGCACGGTCGAAGTAGCCGCGCATCAGCGCACCACGATACGGCGACTGCCGCTCCAGCCGCTGCACGATCCGGTCTGCCTCGGACGGGTTGCCGCCCGCCAGCGGTGGCAGGAACCGGGCAAGCCATGCCAGTGATTCCAGTGCATCGACACGGGTCGAGTCGGGTTCGAGCGCGCGCGTGAATGCGGCGCGGGCGCGCCGTGCCGAGAGATACCGGGTCCTGACGTTGCGTGGCGCCCCCTTCTGCATGTGCGCCTGCCCGATCAACACGAAATGGTCGGCCGAACTGCCGCGAGCGGCCGCCAGCACCACCAAAGCAGAATCCGGCTGACCGCGCGACAGCAACGCGCGCGCATCGCCGGAAACCGGCGCGTCCTGCGGCACCATGATCGTCGCGCTCGCCGCGACGATCAGACCGAGTCGTGATGCGGTCGATCGGCTTGTCGTGGCGTTGGTGCGATGGGCGGGGTAGTTGCGTTCCACCGCGGCGCAGGTACCGCTGATCTTCGCCGCCAGCTCACGCGAGACACCGGCATCGGTGGAACTCGAGAGTCGGCGCACGTCGGCCCAGAGCGTCTCGAGTTGCGCCGCGCTCTCGTCGCGCCGCGTGCTGATCAGTTGCATCCGTTCGCGCGACCGGGCCACGGCCTCGCGCTGGTTCACCAGCAGCGCTACCGCCTCGGGATCACCCGACTCCGATTCGTAGAGCACGATCTCGGCATCGAGACGCTCCAACTGCTCTCGCGGCGCCGTCTTCTCGAGCAACGCCAATTCACGTTCCTGGGCACCGAGCGTTTCCAACAGCCGACGTGCCGCCGTCGCTGCATTGCTTCCGGTATCGCTGGCAGTCGGCGGCAGTGTACCCATCGCCGCCAGGATCTGCGTCACGAACTCCTGAGGTGTGGCGGGACGGCGCTCCCCCCTGCCTTGCCGATACACCCGCTGAATTCGCGGATCGCGCCAGAATGCTGAATCCGTCGCCTTGTACGTGAGCCGGACACGGTCCTGATAGCCGAGCTCGAAACCCTTCGCTGCGCGGCGCGTCAGCACCTCGCCGAGCAAGCCAGTCGCCGGCAGCAGGAGCAGGAACGCGAACAATGCCACGAGAACCGTGAGCGCGTCGAGCGACGCCAGCCAACGCACCGAGTAGAACTCATGCACACTCGGGACCATGTCGCGAATCGCAAGTCTCCTCTCGTCCGTGGCCCATGCCATGAGCGGCCCTTCCGCCAGCAGCAACGCGGCAAATGCGACAGTCACCATGCGAGCCGACTTGATCGAGCGCGGGAGCTGATCGTACACATCCCCGCTTCGCCGCCAGCTGCGCGGCCACCAGAGAAACCACCAGCGCGGCGGCAACGTCAGGATGCGACGAATGGTCGTCCAGTCATACCCACGCTCGCGTGCCGTCCGAATCTGGAAGCCATAAAGGGGGACAATCAGCGGCGGCGTGAGCCAGAGCCATGTCGGCAGCGACAGCAGCGTCCCGCCCCGCAGCACGGCGCAGAGCGCAAGCACGACGCTCAGCACCACTACCACCACACCCTTCGCGACGAGGTGCTGCAGCTCGGCCAGTTCGTAACTCAGCGTTTCGTCGTTGTACGCCACGCCACCAAGGGCTGAGCGCAGGCCGCGACCGTCAGCAAACCGTTTCGCCGGATCCTTCTCCAGACAGCGCATCAGGGCATCGGTCAGGTCCTGCGGCACCGATGGCGCCACCTTCGACAACGGCTTCGGCACCGCTGACACGTGCTGCATCAGCAGTTCGCGGAAACTGCGGCCATCGAATGGCAGCGTGCCACTCAGCATCTGATACCCCACCACGCCCACCGAGTACAGATCGCTGCGGCCGTCGATCTGCGGCTCTGCCGTCGCCTGCTCTGGCGACATGTAGTGCGGCGTGCCCATCACCGATCCGACCTGTGTCAGACTGGTGCCCGCCTGCAACGTGTCGGCGCGCGCGATGCCAAAATCCGTGAGCAGCGCGCGACCGCTGGTATCGTCGATCAGGATGTTGTCCGGCTTGATGTCGCGGTGCACGATACCCTGCCGATGCGCATGATCGAGCGCATCCGCCACCTGCGCCAGCATCGTGCGCGTCGTCTCGACGTCGAGAATCGTTTCGCGATCCATGCGCGACGCCAGCGATTCTCCGCGGACGTACCCCATCACGAACCAGACCAGCCCGCGACGTTCGCCGAAGGCGTAGAGCGGCACGATGCCCACATGCTGCAGGCTCGCCACCGTCTTCGCCTCGCGGCGGAATCGCTCCAGCACGCCCGCGTCGGTGGCCGAACCGGGCGGCAGCACCTTGATCGCCACCAGCCGCTCCAGCGCCCGGTCACGGGCGAGATACACGGCCCCCATGCCACCACGCCCGATCAGTCGGACGATTTCGTACTCCTCACCGATGGCATCCACCAGCGCATCACGCAATGGATCGCCGAGCACTTCCTCAGCGGGTGCGGCCGACGTGGCGCTGGCGTCCATACGGGGTTCCTCCGAAGCGTGATTCCTTCCGCCCGTCAACGAGGGGCGCGACTGCCACGGCTGGCGTGCATCTCAGGCAGCAGACTAACTCCACCGGTCAACGCCGCACAGGCCACGCGCGATCCCGGCGTAGTGTCGCGCCGCGCTGGCAGGGAAATCGTGACTGATGCTCATAGATTCCATTGCGTGACCTACCATCTGTCCCTCGCCGGCACCGACGTCGTACTGCGTTCGGACCGAAGCCTGTTCGTTTCTGCGTCGCGTACGCTGATCGTTGCCGACGTCCACTGGGGCAAGGCGGCCGCATTCCGCGCGCAGGGAGTGCCGGTGCCGCACGGCACGACACGCACCGGGCTTGACCGGCTCGATGCGGCACTCCTCGACTCCGGCGCAACGCAGCTGCTGATCCTCGGCGACCTGCTTCACGCGCGTGCCGGGATGCAACCTGCGACGGTCGATGCGCTCGAACGGTGGCGCGGCACGCGGCGAGCGCTGAGCATCACGCTGGTACGTGGCAATCACGACTATCACGCCGGAGATCCACCGGCATCGCTGCACATCGCCTGCGTCGACGCGCCGCTGCACCTTGGACCATTCGCCCTGCATCATCATCCCTGCGATGACGCATCAGGCTACGTGCTGGCGGGCCATGTGCATCCGGTGGTGCAGTTGCGCGGGCGAGCGCGGCAGAAACTCACCTTGCCCTGCTTTGCGTTTGGCGCGCGCGGCGGCCTGCTGCCCGCATTCGGTGAGTTCACCGGCGGTGGCGTGATCGATCAGCGCAACTACGACCGCACATTCGTCATTGCCGACGACACGGTCGTGCCACTCGATTCCGCCGATACAGCTCAACCCCCGTACGTCACGCCCGGATAGAGCACCGCCAGCGACCCGTTGAACAACGGGCGGAAGATGTAGCCGAACACCTGCCAGGCCAGAAAATAGCCGACGAAGTTGAGCGCCGGTGTGCGCCAGATCAGGTTCTGCCACACGCGACCCTTCTCTTCACCAACCAGCAACGGAATTGCCGCACTGCCATCCATCGGCGGGAAGGGCAACAGGTTGAACGCCGCCAGCAGCAGGTTCATCGAGAACATGGTGCCGAGGAAGAAGGCGATCGCCGTCATCACCGGTCCACCGTCGGTGGCGACGATGTGGCCGAAGCTGATGCGGTTCGGCGCATTGAAGATTCCGGTGAAGTCGCCGGCGCGGATCGCGATGCCCGCCAGCAGCATCAGCAGCAGGTTGGCGCCCGGGCCAGCCAGCGCCATCCAGGCGGAACGCTTCGGATACTTCTGCGCCCACTCCGGATCGTACGGCGCACTGGCGAAGCCGATCGGAAAGCCCATCGTGAGCGCCGTCAGCAAGGGCAGGATCACCATGCCGAACGGCTCGCGCCGGATGTGCGGCAGCGGATCGAGTGAGACCTGGCCGCCGTGATAGGCGGTCAGGTCTCCACCGAGTTTGGCCGCCCACGCATGGGCGGCCTCGTGCAGCGTCGTTGAAAAAAGGAAGACCACGTAGAAGGTCAGTCCTTCACCGATGTTGTTCATTCAGCGTGAGTTGAAGAGGCGGCCACGCCGAATGATACCCCACTTTCGGAGATTTACCGACCGGCACCACCCACGGGTACCGCCGCCGGGGCCGTCGCCCTGGTCCCTTGCAGCCAGTATCCGAACCATTGCCGCAGGCGCCCCAGCCGATCGACCAGCAGCCACGGCTCGCCGGCTCGCGAGAGATCGTGGTTCGACCGCGGATACCGCACGAACTCCGCCGGAATCCCGCGCTTCTTCAACGATTCATACCAGATCTCGGCGCTGCCCATCGCCGTCCGGAAGTCGTCCTCGCTCTGCACCAGCAGCATCGGCGTCCGCACGTTCTTCACGTAGCGAATCGGCGACAGGCGATCGTAGAGCGCCTGGTTGTCCCACGGCTTGCCGTAGAACTCGAACTCGGTCAGCCCCTGCGCGTCGCTCGCGCCATACCAGTAGGTCCAGTCGGTGATGGTGCGGTCGGTCTGGATCGCAGCGAACCGATTGGTCCTGGTGGCGATCCAGGTCGTCATGAACCCGCCGTAGCTGCCGCCGCTGGCGCCCATCTTCGTACTGTCGATGTCGGCGCGCCGGGCGATGATGTCGACCGACTTCATCAGGTCATCGTAGTCCTCGAGTCCCCAGCGACCACGCGTACTGTACGTGAAGTCCGCCCCGTAGCCACTCGACCCGCGCGGGTTGGTGAACAGCACCATGATCCCCTGCGCCGCCAGGTTCTGGAATTCGTCGAACCATCCTTCGTTGTACTGCGAGTGCGGACCACCGTGGATGTAGAGCACGACCGGATACTTCTTGCCCGCCTCGTAGCCATACGGCTTCATCAGCCACGCTTCGATCTCCAGGTTCCCCACACTGCGATAGGTGAAGCGTTCGGCATCGCTCCACGCCACTTCGGCGTTCAGTGCGTCGTTGAAGTGCGTGATCTGCGTCTCGTTGCTGCCACTGCCGTCGGCGACGAACAACTCCGTCGGGCGGGTCATCGATGTCGACACGTACGCCATCACCGTGCCCGCGTCATTCATCGACGGGTTCGTGGCGCGACGACGTCCGCCCACCAGTTCCTTCGGGGCTCCGCCCGTCATGTTCGCGTCGAGGATGGTGGCACGGCCACCGATCGACGACGTGAAACGGATCGTGCCATTCGACATCCAGGTGATGCTCTCGGGCTCGTACTGCCAGCTGCCGAGCAGATTTCGCGGCGCGCCGCCTGTCACGTCGATGACGTAGATGCGCGCTGACTTCACACGCGCCGGGCGTCCGACGAACGCCAGCTGCTTGCCGTCGCGCGACCATTCCAGATCGGACTCCGCGCCCATCCATTCCGCCACCTTCCGCGGTGTGCCACCGGCCACCGGCATCACGTAGATGTCGGACTCATTGCGTTCTGCTTCATCACGCACCTTGTCGTACGGCAGCTGGCCGAGCGAATCGCGCTCGAAATCGACGACGCTGTCCGGCCGCAGTCGCGCGTCGGCGATGAATGCCACCCACTGCCCGTCAGGCGAGACAACCGGGTTGCGATGTGAGTACTGGTCGCGCGTGAGCTGCACCTTCGCGGTGTCGCCATACAGCTGCTTCCAGAGCTGCGTGGGGCGCCAGCTGCGCTTCGTGCGGCGGCTGGGGACGAAACCGGTCGCGTTCGACTTGAAGTTCAAGTCGGTGAAGTGCCGACCATCGAACCGCGCCGGATCGGCGGG
>CAYMQV010000173.1:0-2430 GCA_964392395.1 uncultured Gemmatimonadaceae bacterium | reverse complement strand
TTCGAATGGCGGGCGGGCCAATGCCGGCATGCGCGCGAACACGTCGCCTGCGTTGGCGCTCGAATCGACCGGCATCGCCTCCGACCAGACGGCGAACTGTTTGCTCGACGGCACCGTGCCGTTCGATGGCAGCGTCGGCATCTGCATCGCCTCGCCACCAGGTGCATCGGCGCGGATCACCCAGGTGTTGCCCTTGCCCTGCGGCCGCGTGGAGGTGAAGAGCAGATGGGTGGCGTCCGGCGTCCATCGCGGGCTGCTGCTTTCGTACCCCGGTGACGTCCAGCGTTGCGGCGCGCTGCCATCCAGTGCGGCCACCCACACTTCCTGATGGCGCTTGTTCTCGGTTTCACGCACCGTGGTGACGGTGAACGCCACGCGCTTGCCATCGGGGCTGACGGCGGGCTGGCTGACCGTGGTGACGCGATACCAATCGCGGAGGGTCATGGCGCGCGGGGCTGACTGCGCCTGCAGTGCAGCGGTGAGGCCAAGGCTCGCGAGCAGCACTCGGCGGGCGATGGGGAATGAGGCAGGTGACATGGCTCGACGGATGAGCGGAAGGTGGCTGCGGCGGAAACGTCCGGGGAGTGTACGTGCTGGACGGCCTCGGCGCTGGCAGCCTTTGCCCGATGCAGACGGCGTCTGCCCGCCCTGCTGAAACTCTGCGCCCACCGTCGCGTGGTACGGACATGCGCCTCACACCGTTTCTGGCATCGCTCACCCTGCTGTCAACGGCGCTCATGGCCCAGGTCATCCAGCAGCCTGTCACGACGCTCGACGGCCGACGACTGTCGCCGCAGACGGTCGAACGCACCATCACCGCCGCGATGACGCGCGAGCGGGTGACCGGCCTGACGGTGGCGATCATCAATCGGGGCGAGGTGGTCTACCTGCGCGCCTTCGGCGAGAAGAACGCCACCACACATGCCCCGCTCACCACTGGCAGTACCATGTATGCCGCGTCGTTCACCAAGACGATGTTCGCGCACCTCGCGATGCAGCTGGTGACCGATGGTGTGCTGGATCTCGATCGTCCGGTGGTGCAATACGTGCCGCGCCTCGACACCGTCGAGAAGTGGGCCCAGATGACGACCGATCCGCGGCATGTGAAGATCACGCCGCGCATGCTGCTCAGTCACACGTCGGGATTCTCGAACTTCCGGTTCCTGAATCCCGGCGAGAAGCTGCTGATCAACTTCGAGCCGGGTGCGCGGTACGCATATTCCGGCGAAGGGCTCAACCTGCTGCAGTACGTGATCGAGCAGATCACGCAAACATCATTCACGATCCTCATGCGCGAGCGCGTGTTCCAGCCGCTCGGCATGACGCGCACGAGCATGGTATGGGACTCGACATTCGCAGCCGACCTGGCGATGGGTCACGACACGTCGGGAGCAATGGTCGGACACAGCAGGCGATCCTCACCCCGTGCGGCCGGCTCTGCCGACACCGACATCCGCGACATGGCGCGCTACATGCAAGCCATGCTCCGCGGTGACCGGCTCAGCGCCGCCGCACGCCGCACGATGTTTTCGCCGCAGATCCGTATCCGCTCCGAGCATCAGTTCCCCACGCTCGATACGCTCACGACGACCCGCGACGACGGCATCGCGCTGTCGTATGGCATCGGCTGGGGGCTGGTGCGCTCACCGCACGGCCTCGGATTCTTCAAGGAAGGCTCCGACGACATCACACGGAATCATATGATCGGTTTTGCGGATCGGGCGAGCGGGATGATCGTGATGAGCAACAGTGGGCGGGGCAATCGCATCTTTCCGGGGCTGTTTGCGGTGCTGCTTGGCGATTGTGTGTCGCCGTGGGCGTGGAACGGGCTCGCGCCGGCGCCGTAGCCGCGGTGGCGCGTACATCTGTTAGGACCCATCCGCCGTATCTGGAACTGGCTGCACCAGCTTGCACGTCAGCTGATCTTGTCCGTCAGCGACGTCAGCTGATCTTCCGCCCGAACGCCTACGCCAGAATCCTTCATGCCGATCGCCGACCGGCCGGCCATCCGCACCGGCGCCATCGCCTGGGTGCTCGCCGTTCAGTTCTTCATCACGCAGGCCGTCGTCGCCACCGCCTGGTCGCGGCGCTTCAGCCTGGCGTCGGACTACATCAGCGATCTCGGAAACACCGTCTGCGGCCCGTATCCGGCCGGCAGTGAGCACCTGGTCTGCTCCCCGTGGCACGTCGCGATGAATCTGTCGTTCATCATGCTTGGCCTGACGATGATCATCGGCGCTCGGCTCACGCGGGACGCATTTCCCGCTGGCTGGATGCGACAGCTGGCGAGCACGCTGTTCATGCTGGCCGGTGTTGGTGTGATCGTGGTTGGCCTCTATCCCGAGAACACCGACAACGCGCGCCATGTGCTCGGTGCGGGCCTCAATTTCGTGGCCGGCAACATCGCGATGATCGTCTTCGGCCTCGCCC
>CAYMQV010000172.1:0-9945 GCA_964392395.1 uncultured Gemmatimonadaceae bacterium | reverse complement strand
TCGGCGGGCTGACGCGCGCCGAACGCGCGTCGCTTGCCTCGACGGAATCCTCATCGACTGACGGCGAGATGATGCGACTGGCCGAGGCGGTCCGACGAACGCTGGCAGTCGAGCTGGCGCTGAATCCGAAAGTGCTCGTGTTCGGTGAAGACGTGGGTCGCAAAGGCGGCGTCCATCTGGTCACGGAAGGGCTGCAGAAGCGCTTCGGCAGCGAGCGTGTCTTCGACACCAGTCTCTCAGAGGAAGGGATCATTGGTCGTGCGGTGGGCATGGCGGTGAACGGGTTGATGCCCGTGGCCGAAATTCAGTTTCGCAAATACGCCGACCCGGCGCATGAGCAGCTGAACAACTGCGGCACGATGCGGTGGCGGACCGCCAATCAATTTGCAGCGCCGATCGTCGTGCGGATGCCGGGCGGCTTCGGCAAGGATGTCGGTGACCCGTGGCACTCGCTCTCAGGCGAGGTCACCTGGGCGCATGCGCTCGGGTGGCAGGTGGCCATGCCATCCAACGCCGCCGATGCCGTCGGCCTGTTGCGAACGGCCATGCGCAGTGGGAATCCCACGATCTTCTTCGAACATCGATCGCTGCTCATGACGAGCGATGGCAGTGCGCGCTATCCCGGCGACGAATACGTGCTGCCATTCGGCCGCGCGCATCGCATGCGCGAGGGCGACCGCGTGACGGTGGTGACCTGGGGCGCGATGGTGCATCGCTGTCTCGACGCCGCCGATCGCTTCCCCGGTCGTGTCGACCTGCTCGATCTGCGTACGATCATGCCGTGGGATCGTGACGCGGTGCTGGCGTCGGTGGCACGAACCGGTACCTGCCTCATCGTGCACGAGGATACGCTGACGGCAGGATTCGGTGCCGAGATCGCAGCCGTGCTGGCACAGCACGCATTCTGGACGCTCGATGCGCCAGTCGAGCGGCTCGCCGTGAACGACGTGCCCATGCCGTACCATGAAGTGCTGCTCGGCGCCGTGCTTCCGGACGCGGACAGGATCGCAGACCGTATCGAGACCCTGCTGCGAACCTGATCGCTTCGAAGTTGGATACGGTGCCGACCAATACCGTGCGACCCGCATTTCCCGTTGCCTGGATCCGCGAGTCAGATCGCCTTGAATGCCTCGAACGGTTGTCGGCACCCGCGGCACCAGCAGAGCGACTTGCAGGCGGTGGTGCCAAACTCACTGCGGACTTCGGTTTCGAAGGAATCGCAGTACGGACACTGGACGGCAGGTCGCGCGCGCATCAGCTGCACCAGCCCTCCCGACTCGGCGCGACCAGGCGGTGCGATGCCGTAGGCCTTCAGCCGGGCCCGCGCATCGGGGGCGATCCAGTCGGTGGTCCACGGTGGCGAAAACGTGGTCTTCACCTGAACCGGCGCGATCCCGGCCGCGACGATGGCGTCGGCGATGTCGCGTTCGATGACGAGGATCGCCGGGCAGCCGGAATACGTTGGCGTCACGGTCACCGTGACCGCCCCCGCCGCGTCGATGTCGACGGCACGCACGATCCCGAGATCGCGCACGCTGAGCACCGGGACCTCCGGATCCATCACGGTGTCCAGAATTGCCCACACCTCGTCACGGGTCGGCAACGAGGAGCGCGGCGATGCTACCACTGTGCACCAGGGTGCGAGCGCGCCACGATCTGCATCTCTGCCAGCATGTGCCCGAGATGTTCCGAATGCGCACCCTGTCGCGCCGTGCGTCCCGCACGCAGCGCGACGTCAGGCGGCATCGTGAGCGTGGCGCGCTCGACCACGTCACGCACGATGCTGATCCACTGCGACTGCACGGCTGACACATCGGGCGCGATCCCCGCCGCGAGTGCTGCGCGGTCGATGTCGTCGGCTGCGAACAGCTCCGGCGTAAAACGCCAGAGCGCGTTCAGCGCGCGCTGCACACGGTCGTGGCTCTCAGACGTACCGTCACCCAGTTTGAGCAGCCAGTCACCGCTGTGGCGCAGATGATACTTCACCTCCTTGAGCGCCTTGGCCGCGATCGCGGCCAGCTCAGCGTGCGCGCAGCGCGTCAGTGCATCGAACATCACGACTGAGTACACGTCGAAGAGGAACTGGCGTACGATGGTGACGCCGAAATCGCCATTCGGCTGCTCGACGAGCAGGCAGTTCCGGAAATGGATCTCATCGCGGAAGTACGCCAGCGCATCCTCATCACGTCCCGCGCCCTCGACCTCACCTGCGAGGTGCAGCAGCATCGTTGCCTGACCGACCAGATCGAGCGCGATGTTGGCGAGTGCGATGTCCTCTTCGAGAATCGGGCCGTGTCCGCACCACTGGCTCAGGCGATGGCCGAGCACCAGTCGATCGTCGCCGAGCCGCAGCAGCGCCTCGAACAGCACATTCGGTGGTGCTGCCGCCGGCGGCGTGACCGAACCTTTCAGGCCGCTCACAACACGCGAACGCCGCGAGGCGCCTTGTAGAACTGCGGATGTCGGTACGCCTTGGCCGCGCCCGGATCAAAGAACGGTCCGCTGTCGCCGGCGCTCGACGCCGTAATGGCTGCTGCCGGTACCACCCAGAGCGAGATCACGCCGCCGCGCCGAGCATAGACGTCACGCGCATTCTGCAGCGCCTGTTCTTCGTCGACGGCATGCAGCGAACCGGCATGCTCGTGGGGAGCGCCTTGCTCACTCTGCGTGAAGACCTCCCACAGCGGCCACTGGCCATCGGCAGGGAGCGCGGCCGCCTGCGCCGCAAGATCCGCCACGCGCAGCCCGGCAGCGGCGTGTTCGGGACTGGTCACGCCGCGACCGAGGCGCTGCTGGCGCGCTGTTTGGCGGCATATGCACTCGCCGCTTCCCGCACCCACGCCCCCTCGCGCTCGGCCTGCCGGCGCGTGTCGAGCCGTTCCTGGTTGCACTGCCCGTTGCCGCGCACGACCTGATTGAACTCGGTCCAGTCGATCTCGCCGAAATCCCAGTTTTCCGTCGCTTCGTCGTAGCGAAGCGCGGGATCGGGCAGCGTCAGGCCAACCGCAATCGCCTGCGTCACCGTCAGGTTCACGAAGCGCTGACGAAGTTCGTCGTTGGACTTCCGCTTGATACCCCAACGCATCAGTTCCGCCGAGTTGGGGGAATCCACATCGCTCGGCCCGAACATCATGAGCGACGGCCACCAGAAGCGATTCACGGCATCCTGCACCATCGCCTTCTGCGCCGGCGTGCCCGCCGCCAGCACCGAGACCATTTCGTAACCCTGGCGCTTGTGAAAGTTTTCTTCCTTGCAGATGCGGATCATGGCGCGGGCGTAGGGCCCATACGATGCCTTGGCAAGGAGCGTCTGGTTCACGATCGCAGCACCGTCCACCAGCCAGCCGATCACACCCATGTCAGCCCAGGTGAGTGTCGGGTAGTTGAAGATGCTGGAATACTTCGCGCGGCCGTCGAGCAACTGCGCGATGATATCGGTTCGATCCGCGCCGAGTGTTTCCACGCCACAGTAGATGTACAAGCCATGGCCCGCCTCATCCTGCACCTTGGCCAGCAGGCCGACCTTGCGCCGCAGCGACGGCGCACGCGTGATCCAGTTCCCTTCGGGCAGCATGCCAACGATCTCGGAGTGCGCGTGCTGCGACATCATCCGGATCAGTTGCTTGCGATACCGCTCAGGCATCCAGTCCTTCGGCTCGATGCTCTCGCCGTTGGCGATCCGGGCTTCGAATGCCGCCGTCGCCGCCGGATCATCGGACATCGTCTCGATCGCTCGTGTCTGGGTCATGCCGGAATCTACCAGCTGCCGCGGCTTGGACAATGGACGTTGCGAGCGGCAACGGTGTATTTTCGGGCATGGAACATCGGACTCCGGTACAATCGGCCTCAGTCGCTGGCGGCGAGGTCGCGGTCGACATCTCGAATGGCGTCGCGACCATCCGTTTCTCGCACCCGAAGGGCAACTCGCTGCCCGGGGCGCTGCTTCAACAGCTTGCCCGGACCATTGCGGAGGTCGGCCGCGACCCTGACACGCGCGTCATCGTGCTGCGCAGTGACGGAACGGGACCATTCTGCGCCGGCGCGTCCTTCGACGAACTGGTGAACATTTCGACACCGGACGAAGGCGAGCTGTTCTTCAGCGGGTTCTCGCAGGTGATCCTCGCCATGATCCGGACGCCGCAATTCGTGATCGTGCGCGTGCAGGGGCGCACCGCCGGCGGTGGCATCGGGATCGCGGCGGCCGGTGACTACGCGTTTGCGGTGCAAAGTGCGTCGGTGAAGCTGAGCGAGCTGGCCGTCGGTATCGGGCCGTTCGTGGTCGGACCGGTGATCGCACGACGCGTAGGCATGGGTCCATTCATGGCGATGTCCGTCGACGCCGACTGGCGTGACGCCGCGTGGTGCGAGAGTCATGGCCTGTTCGCGCGCGTTTATGAAGATACGGCGGCCATGGATCAGGCGATCGACGCCCTCGCGGCAACACTCGCCGCGTCGAATCCAGAGGCGATGCGCCAGATGAAGGCGGTTGCATGGCAGGGCACGGAAGCCTGGGACTCGTTGCTCGCGGAACGTGCGCGGATGAGTGGCACGCTGGTGCTGTCCGACTTCACCCGACAGGCGATCGCCAGGTTCACGGCGAAGTAGCAGAGCGCTGGGGGAACTGGCGCATCAGCTCACGATCGTCCAGAGCGGTGTACAGAACGCCTGTTTCAGGTCGACTGACAGACGGCCTTCAGCGAGTGTTCGAATGACGTCGTGTAGTCATGGTCGCGCAGGTGACGCATCGCGGCCGCCACCGGCGCCTCGAGTAGCGACGCCGCCGCAATCAGCGTCGCGACGTCAAAGGGAACGCCTTGCACGCGCGCGAGGTACTCCTCGGCTGCCGTGAGATAGCCCATCATGCCGCCCAATTCGGTCGGCGCGTAGGCTTTGCGCGACCGTCGCAACAGCTCAGCACCGGCCCGTTCGTCGGGCATCGCAAGATTTTCGGAACCGCAGATCACGCGTAACCGATCATTGGCTGCGATCAGCGCCAGCGAGTGCATGTCCAGCGACCCTCCGGCGGCGTTCACCACAACGGCGTCGAGCTCACTTCGCAGCAAGTCCGCCTTCTCACCGGGCGCATACACCGGGATCCCCATCGCAGCGATTTCGCCGCGGCGTGATTCGCTGGCGTCCAACGTACGAATCGACGCGCCACGCTCGAGCAGGCGGTGCAGCACACGCGTCCCAACGTTGCCGCATCCGATCAACCCGATCGTTGCCCGGGCGACGTCGACGTCGACACCGCGCAGCATCGCGGCGAGCACGTGATAGTTCCCCTGGCCGGTCGGTTGCGACGTGTCGGAGACTACGCAGCCGGCGAACCGTGCGTGCAGGTAGTCGAGCGATTTCGTGACGCCATCCGACAGCACTCCATGGCCAAGATCCTGGCCAGTCGTGATCCGGAAACCGCCACGGGACTCGGCGTCATGCAGACACTCGATGCCAAAATCGAGGAGTGCCCGGTCGTGTACCTGCCCGACCCGGGCGTCGGCAGTGGGGTGCAGGACGCACTTTCCACCCACGATGGATGAGATGTCCCGGGCAACCAGCGGTCCTGCGATGCCGAGCAGCCGTGACCAACAGACCTTCTCCTCCATGCCGACGGCGAGTCCTGCTGCCTCGCGATCGCTGTCGAACCCGGCGGTTTCAGTCCGCTCGGGTGTCGCGATCCGGAATCCCCCCAGCGAGAGACGCCCGGATCCCGGCGCGGCACAGGTGGCAATGCTCAGCCTCCACCCCATGTCGGGGTGTAGATATCGGTATACCCAGACGTCCGGCGTCTTGCCTGACGCACGACTCCCGAGCAACGCGGCCGATTCAACCGGGCCGAGAACCGTTGGCTGGAGTGGTGGGGTCATTCGTGTTGGCGGACTCGGGCGTTGGGTCGAGAACAGAGAACGAGAAGGGTAACAGGCGGCCCCGAGGGGGCACAGTGTGGTGTGGCCGTGGCTTCCCGGGCGTCGTTTCTGGCTGCTGCACGGGCGTGGGACGCCCCACCAAACGGGCAGTGCCGCCGCCGCCAAGTCTGCCGCTACGTACAATGAGTACTGCGGCCCTGCATCGGACGGAGCGTCCTGCACGCTCCGCCGCCCGTTGCGGTTCCTCGACCATGGGTCCACTCCAACGTCCGCGAGCCTGCCAATGACTGAGCGCCGATACACCGACGAAGAAGTCGCGACGATCTTCCGCGAAGCCGCTGAGGGTCAGCGCACTGATGCCGTTCAGCAGTCCGACGGCGGCGGGTTGACGCTGGCCGAACTGCAGAGCATCGGGCGAGAAGTGGGTTTGTCGCCAACGGTCGTCACCCGTGCGGCGTTGGCATTGGACCTGACGCCACGTGAGTCGGAGGAGACGTTTCTCTCACTGCCGATCGGCGTCGAGCGCAGCGTCACGCTGAACCGCACCGTGACCGATGCCGAATGGGAACAACTCGTTGGTGAACTCCGCACCACGTTCCGCGCCAAGGGGAAGCTCGCGGTAAACGGAGGGTTCCGCGAATGGACGAACGGCAACCTTCAGGCGTTGCTCGAGCCGACGTCGACGGGGCATCGGCTGCGTCTGCGAACCGTGAAGGGCAATGCGCGTTCCACGATGGTGATGGCACTGATCAGTCTGGGCACCGCTGCGGTCGTCTGGAGTGCGTCGATTCTCGCGGGCAATCTCGGCGCAACCATTCCTGGCGTCGCAATGCTGGGGCTCGCGGGACTGGGAGTCTTCGGTTTTACGGCGGCGCGACTCCCCGCCTGGGCAAGACTGCGCGGCAAGCAGATGGATGCGATCGCGAGCCGAGTGGCGCAGCCGGCATACCTGCTCAACTCCGGCCACGCGACGACAGAGTGAGCGTTCGTGGCGCGCGGCCGGCGGGACGAGGCTCTGCGCGCGCGCCCTGCTCCAGATTGAAACGCCGACGAAACACGCGAGGCGGTGGGCCACCTGCCCCACCGCCTCGCATCAGTCCGACCGCGGATCCCCCTCCGGCGTCAGCGACGCCCTGCCCGACGAGCCAACGCCTTCGGGA
This sequence comes from uncultured Gemmatimonadaceae bacterium, assembly GCA_964392395.1. Taxonomy (GTDB): domain Bacteria; phylum Gemmatimonadota; class Gemmatimonadetes; order Gemmatimonadales; family Gemmatimonadaceae; genus JACMLX01. The sequence continues at coordinate 2,921 of CAYMQV010000172.1, read as the reverse complement.
TCACCGGGCCGTTCCCGCAGCCGACGCGGCAGCAATGAGGTCGAGGCGGCCGGTCTTCACGTCGCTGACCAGCTGCATGCCGCAGTTCGGATGGTGAAACACGAGGAACGCGTTGGCGGCAAGGACTTCAGAAAGAATCGTGCTCATGCGCTTGCTCCACTGCCAATAAGAGTGCCAGCACCAATCACGGTGCCAAGGGCGCGATCGAGGTCGTTCACGAGATCCGTCAGATCTTCGATGCCAACCGACAGGCGGATCAGATCCGGCGTGACACCGGCGGCGAGCCGCTCCCCTTCCGAGAGTTGTTCATGCGTGGTCGACCAGGGATGAATCACCAGACTCTTCGCATCCCCCACATTGGCGAGCAACGAGAAGAGGCGCAGTGACTTGATCAGCGTATGCGCTGCGGCTTCCTGCTCATCCACCGTCGCCTCGCTTCCGGCATTGACGCCGAAGGTCAACACACCTCCGAAGCCACCGGACAGGTACTTCCTTGCTTCCTCGTGAGTGACATGTGACGCGAGCCCAGGATAGTTGACCCATGACACCGCCGGATGCGACTCGAGGAACTGCGCCACGGCCAGCGCATTCTCGACATGCCGCTCAATTCGCAGATGCAACGTCTCGAGCCCCTGCAGCAGCAGGAAGGCGTTGAAGGGTGAGAGCGCCGCACCGATGTCGCGCAGCAGCAGCACACGTAGCCGGAGCGCGAACGCCGCATTGACCGGCCCATTGCCGAGATCCACCGCGCCGAATGCGTCGGCGAACACGAGGCCGTGATATGCCCCTTCCGGCGTGTCATAGAGGGCCTCGAATCGTGGTGACTGCTTCCAGTCGAAACGGCCGCCGTCGACCACGACACCGCCGATGGCAGTGCCATGTCCACCGATCCACTTGGTCGCGGAGTGAATCACGATGTCGGCCCCGTGCTCGAGGGGTCGGCAGAGAATCGGCGTGCCGAAGGTATTGTCGACCACCAGCGGCACTCCGGCCGCGTGCGCCACCGCGGCGAGCGCCTCGAAGTCCGGTACATCGAGTTTCGGATTGCCGATCGTTTCGACGTAGATCGCACGTGTCCGATCGGTGATGGCATTCGCAAAGGCGTTCGGACCATGCGTCAGATCGACGAATCGGGTGGTGATGCCGAGCCGCGGCAGTGTGTGTGCCAGCAGCGCGTACGTGCCTCCGTACAACGACGTCGAGGCGACGATCTCATCCCCTGCCTGGGCGAGGTTGAGGAGGGCCAGGGTCTGCGCCGCCTGACCGCTGGCGGTCGCCACCGCGGCAACGCCGCCTTCGAGGGAGGCGATGCGACGTTCGAAGACATCGGTCGTCGGATTCATGATCCGCGTGTAGATGTTCCCGAACGCGCGCAGGCCGAAGAGGTCGGCCGCGTGGCCGGGGTCGTCGAACACGTACGAGGTCGTGGCGTAGATCGGCACCGCACGAGCATGCGTCGTGGGATCCGCGTGCTCCTGTCCGGTATGGACGGCACGGGTGCCGATGCCGAGTGTTGGGGCGGGGCGTCCGGCAGCAGTGGTGGTCATTGTCGCCTCCGTGGCGAACGAGTGCTGCCGCCCGGTCAGCGTGGTGTACTCGGAACCTGTCGAGATTGGCACGAAAGGTCCGCAGACAACAAGGCCCGGCAAGCTGAAGGCCGCCGGGCACTCGCGTTTTAGCTCCTTATTTTGCGTGGCGGCAAGAGGCGGCAAATGACCACGGTCGATCGATTGTCGAACGAGGATACCCTGCTCTGCATCACGCCGTCAAGCCCTGCGCTGGGCTGTCCGAGAGACTGCATGGACCGACTCAGCCACAGTTCACTCCGGCACAACTCCCACGTTACAGTGACCATCGATACAGTGTCCAACCATCGCACGCGGAACACCGCCCGATTCCCACCATGACCCCGATGACACTCGCGACGACTGGCCGCACCGAGCTCCGTGAGCTGACGGCCGACGACGCACCGTTCATTCTCGACTTGCTGAATCAGCCGTCGTTCCTCCGGTTCATCGGCGATCGGCAGGTTCGGACCCTGGAGGACTCGGCGGTCTGCATCGAGACGCGGTTCCGCAAGAGCTATCGTGAGCACGGATACGGCTCGTACGCCGTGGTGTTGCGCGATTCCGGCGCCGCGATGGGAATTTGTGGATTCGTACGGCGAGAGTCACTGCCGATGGCGGATCTTGGTTTCGCATTTCTGCCGCAATATGAGGGGCACGGATTTGCGCGCGAGGCCGCGATCGCCACCCTCGAGTATGGCCGCACCCAGCTCGGGCTCTCGCAGGTGATGGCGATCGCGCAAGAAGACAATGAGCGCTCACATCGATTACTGGCGCGACTTGGATTTCAGCGCACCGTGACGCCAACGCTACCCGGCGACGGTGTTCCAGTCGCAGTGTTCACGCTCGATCAGAGCCGGGATGCGGAAACACCGCTGTCATCGGACGATGACGTCACGGGGCACTCGGCGCGGTGATGTGAGCTCCGGGGATGTGCAGCACGCCGTCGCCCGCGAGCAGCGCCACGCCGTCGACGATGCCGAGAACGGCACCTCCCGCCGGCTCACCGTCCACGCTCGCGATACAGCCGACGATGCCGGAAACACGCAGTGAGGATACGAACGGTGGTTCGAAGGTGCGCCAGTCGGGCGCCTCCATGAACGCGGCGCCGACGAGCTGGCTGAACAGATATTCCTCGTCGGGCTCTGCCATCCGAATCGTGACGGCCGCCGCCGCTGAGCTGGGTTCCGCCAACTCGCGCGACCAGAGCTGCTGGAACTGTTGCACACGATAGCCGCGACTGGCCAGCAGTGGCCAGAGAGCCGCATCGGCCGCCGGGCTGACTTCAAGCACGACGGGAGATGCACTCGTGCCAGCGAGGATGTCTTCCGCAGCCCGGAGTTCGCTCTCGGTGAT
>CAYMQV010000171.1:0-10127 GCA_964392395.1 uncultured Gemmatimonadaceae bacterium | reverse complement strand
GGGCGCGCGATCCAGCTGACGACGAACGCGTACGCTATGAAGCGGAACGCGCGCGCCAATGACACGAGCATCGCGAGCGAGATCGCTGCGATCATCGAAATCACGATCCGGGTCTTCTGCGCCTGGCCACTGCCTGGCAGATCCATTTCGAGGACACCGGACGCCGGAACGTCGTTTCCAAGAAATCGACGGAAGTTGCGACCGTCGATCGACGCGGGCGCGGTCTCGGCGATGCGAGGTGCCGTCACCGTCGCCTGCGGATCTTCCGCCAGCACTTCGAGCACACCGGTCGCGAACTGGACCGGTATCTTGAGAGGAAACGCATCAGCATCGACCGAATACGAGAACGAGAGGCGCTTGAGCCCGGGCGCAAATGGCATTTGCACCAGGACTTCACCGTCCACGTTGCTGACCGCATCGGCCGGCACGTCGCCCTGCGCGACCTTGAAATCCTGGGCACCCTGCGGAATTCGGACGCGAAAGGTCGGCGCCTTGTCGTTGTCGCCAATCAGCGTGCGACTCGAGTCGTTGGTGATCTCGAACACTTCGATCATGCCGCGACGTGTGCCGCCGGTGCTGGCAGACAGAATGATGTGCCGACCACGCATCGTGAGACGGATCCCGCTGGAGGTGGTGTCGAACACCTGTATTTCGGCGTCCTGGCCAGTGACGACCGGCTGCGCGAGCCCGGAGGAGAAGTAGGCGATCCCAGCATAGCTGGCCGAGACGAAGTAGATGGCATCGGCAGCGCCGCTGACCTGGTACGAGAAGCGGTACGATCCGTCGAGGCCCGTCCGTGCGGAATCGAGCGGACCGGCACGATCGCGGCCAACCCGGTGCAGCGTCACCCAGCTGCCCGTGACCGGCTCGAATGCGGCGGCACCAGGGCGCACGACACGACCCTCCACGGTACGCGCAGCAGAGGGTATCGTCACCGGCGGTGGCACGGTGTCACTGGCGGCGGGACGGACCTGTGCGCAGACCAGCACGGGGAGGGCCATCATCACCAGCAGCGCGCTTATGCAGCGCCCCGATCGCCGATTGGACGGCGACCCATGTTCACGGCATGAATTTGCCGAGATCTTCGGGTCGGAGTCGCTGGAGGTACGCCTTGAGTTCATCCGGGCTCATGTCGGTGCCCGTTGATCGATCACCGTCGGGAATCGGCGGTGGCACGAGGGGCTGGTCCTCATCCTCGAGCGTGACCAACAGGTCGTCCGCGGCAAAGATGGCCGCACCGGTGCGCAATGCAATGGCAATCGAGTCGCTCGGTCGGGCGTCGACCGAGATCAGCGCGTCATCCCGTTGCAGTTGCAGCTCGGCGAAGTACGTGCCGCGTTCGATCCGACTGATCACGACACGTCGAACGGTGGCGCCGAGTCCGAGCACGATCTGCTTGACCAGATCGTGCGTCATCGGGCGCTCGCGGACCACCGACTGCAGTTCCATCACGATCGACTCCGCCTCCGGCTGCCCGATCCAGATCGGCAGCACCCTCGGACCGTGCAGCTCGCGCAGGACCAGCACGTAGGTGTTGGCCGTGCTGTCCACGCCGAGTCGCGCGACGCGCATCTCTATCACGGACTTCCTCCGGCAGTGCGCCGCGAACCGGATCGGCACTCGCAGTCGCGAGTGCCGATTGAGCGCCGCCGCTCAGCGCAGCGCGGCTTTCAGTTCCTTCGCCTTGTTCGTCCGTTCCCACGTGAACGTATTGTACAACCGCGATGGCTTGCCGGTCGTGACATCGACATGTCGGACCTGACCCGGTGTCCGACCAAAGTGGCCATACGCGGTGGTCGCACTGTAGATCGGCTTGCGCAGGTCAAGCGCCATCGTGATCCCCTTTGGCGTCAGGTCGAAGACGTCGCGCACCGCGCGCGTGATCTCGAAGTCGGCGACGATCCCGGTACCGAAGGTCTCGACCCGAATGGACACGGGCTCCACCACACCAATCGCATACGCCACCTGCACTTCGCAGCGCCGCGCGAGCCCCGCCTTGACGATGTTCTTCGCCACCCATCGCGCCGCGTAGCAGGCACTGCGGTCGACCTTGGACGGGTCCTTGCCACTGAAGGCACCACCGCCATGCCGCCCCATGCCGCCGTACGTGTCGACGATGATCTTGCGGCCGGTGAGCCCGCAGTCACCCTGCGGTCCGCCGATGACGAAGTTTCCGGTCGGGTTGATGTGGAACTTGATCTTCTTCTGCACCAGTTCGGCTGGCAGTACCGGCATGATCACCTGCTCGATCACGGTCTCCCGGATCGTCCGCTGCGAGACATCCGGAGAGTGCTGCGTCGAGACGACCACTGTATCAACACCGACGGGCTGATTCTGTTCGTCATAGGCGATGGTCACCTGACTCTTGGCGTCCGGTCGAAGCCATTTGATGGCTTTCGACTTTCGCAACTCGGCCAGACGGGCGGTGATGCGATGCGCGAGTGTAATCGGCATCGGCATGAACTCATCCGTTTCATCGCTGGCGTAGCCGAACATCATTCCCTGATCGCCAGCGCCCCCGGTGTCCACGCCTTGCGAGATGTCGGGGGACTGCTTGTCGATTGTGCTCATGACCGCACACGTGCGCCCGTCGATCCCGTACTCCGGGTCATCGTAGCCGATCGCCGTGATGGTCCGGCGGACGAGGGACGGGATATCCACCCAGGCCGACGTCGTGATTTCACCGGCGACGACAGCGAGCCCGGTCGTCACCAGCGTCTCGCAGGCGACGCGCGCTTTTTCGTCCTTCGCCAGAATCGCGTCCAGCACGGCGTCGGAAATAGCGTCCGCGACCTTGTCCGGATGCCCCTCGGTGACCGACTCGGAAGTAAACAGATTGCGTTCAGCCACAGACCCGGGAGTAAGAGAAAGGTATAAGGAAATCTTTATATGTCATACGGTGTAGCCCAAAATATCTCCGGTCTCCGAGCCAAGCAAGCCAAGCTCCGATGGCGACAGATCGTACGCGGCCGCCTGGAGCAGTCGACGAACGACTCGCTCGGCTTCGGCTGCTGTCGAGGACGCCAGCGCCGCATCGGCGGCCTCCTTCGCGGACTCCGACGACACGCTGCGCAGCATACGCTTCATGAACGGTACGGCTCGTGGCGCGACACTCAGATTCCGAATGCCGAGCCCGACCAGAACAAATGCAGTCAGCGGGTGCGATGCCATCTCGCCGCACACCCCGACTTCCAGCCCGCGTCGCTTCCCTGCCTCGACGGTCGACTGGATCAGCCGTAACACGGCCGGGTGCAGCGGCGTGAAGCGCGCGGCCAGATTCACGTTGCCCCGGTCCACAGCCAGCGTGTACTGCACCAGATCATTCGTCCCGATGCTGAAGAAATCGGCGTCGTTCACGAATGTATCGGCAGCTACGGCGGCGGCCGGTGTCTCGATCATCACCCCGACCTGCACCCGATCGCGAAAGACCGCGCCGCGCTCGTTCAGCGTACGGGCGGCCTCCGCGATCAGTGCGCGCGTCCGCCGCACTTCATCCACGCTCACGACCAGCGGCAGCAGAATCCGCACGTCGCCATGGGCCGCGGCCCGGAGGAGTGCGCGAAGCTGAACAAGGAACAACTCCGGCTGATCGAGGCACATGCGGATGGCGCGCCAGCCAAGGAACGGATTGGCTTCGGTCGGGAACCCGCCGACCGGCAACTTGTCGCCGCCGATATCGAAGGTGCGAATCACGACCGGCTTGCCGCTGAACGCATCAACCACACGACGATACGCACGATACTGCTCATCTTCATCAGGCATCGACGTCCGACCAAGCACGACGAACTCGGTGCGCATCAGCCCCACGCCATCAGCACCACTCTGCGCCGCGAGCTCGGACTCCTCCGGAAAATCGACATTCGCCCGCAGGAAGATCCGCTCCCCGCCACGCAACTGCGCGGCGACGGTCGCCTGCGACCGCAGGCTCTCCTCCAGGATCGCGGCGGCCTCGGCCCGCAAACGAGCCTGCGCGATTTCCTCATCGGTCGGATTGACGACGAGCACACCGGTCGTACCGTCGAGCACGACCCGCTCGCTGCCGCGAAGTCGTGTGGTTGCATCGCGCAGTCCCACCACCGCTGGCAGGCCGAGCGATCGCGCCAGAATTGCCACGTGACTGGTGCTGGTCCCTTCATCGGTCGCAATCGCCGCAATTGCCTCACGGTCGAGTTGCACGGTCAGTGACGGCGTCAGATCGTGCGTGACGAGAATTGCATTGCTCCCTTTCGGGAGATCAACCGGATCGCTGTCAGGCAGCGCCAGCAGGATGCCAAGCACGCGGATGTGCAGATCGAGCAGATCACCAATCCGTTCCCGGAGCATCGGGGCTGACGCACGCCCAAAGCGACGGCGCCACTCGAGCATGACCAGGTCGAATGCGTATTCGGCCGCGCGCCGGTCGCGAATGAATCCCTCGACTTCCTCATTCAACGCACGATCATCGAGGATCGAGATCTGTACCTCGAAGATCATCGACTCTTCCACACCGGCCTGATGCGCGGCCCTGTCGCGCACCTGGCGCAGACGCTCCTTCGCGCGGGCAACGGCATCATGGAACCGCGACAGTTCACCCGGCACCTCGGCGTCCGTCACGATACGCGGCGGCACGTCGGGCACTTCCCATCGAAGCAAATGCACTGGTCCAGTCACGATGCCCGGCGACGCCGGCAAGCCGCGAAGCATCCGCTCCATCAGTGCTCTCCGAAGCGGCCGGCCACCAGCGTCGTCAGCGCGTCGAGGGCGGCATCGGCGTCTGGCCCATCAGCACGAATGACGATCGATGCACCGCACTCCGCGGCAAGCATCATGACCCCCATGATGCTCTTGTCGTTCACCTCGACGTCATCCCGCACGATGGTGATCGCCGCCTGGAAGCGGGCCGCCGTCTTGACGACTTCGGCCGCCGGTCGCGCGTGCAACCCGTTGCGGTTGAGAATCTCGACTGTGCGCTCAGGCATGACGGAGGAGGAAGAGGACAAGCGCCGCGAACCCCGCAAGGAGGGCAAGTCGCCACCCTTCGACGCGACCGTGGAACAACACCAGCGAACCTGCACCCGTCGCCGCCACCGCCAGCGTGATGCCGATGCGCGGCAATCCTCCGCCATCGACGAGGCGCATGACGGTCAGAGGAATCGCCATGCCGGCGAACAACGTTCCGGCACGGGCGAGCCAGACTGGTCCCTCCCGCAGGATGGGATGACCGAGTGCTGCCGCGACAGCGAGTCCCTTTTCCCAGCCCATCTGCAGGCCCCAGAACCGCAATGCCACATGTCCTGCATTGTACATCGAGAGGAACGCGAGGACGCAGACCAGCGGGGATGCACCGAGTCCAAAAAGCAGCAACGCAGCAAAGGAACAGGTCGGCAAGAGTCCGACCCAGACCAATCGATCGCCAACACTGCCCAGCGGTCCGCAGAGAGCGGTGCGGAACCGTTCGATCCGCGCCGAGGGCTGCCCCTCGAGTTCCGCGCGAGCCAGGGCCCCGACCGCAAAGCTTGCGAGATATGGATGCGCATTGAAGTACTGGCTCTGTCGCGCCAAGGCTGCGCGATACTGATCGCCTCCCACGCCACCGGGCAGCTGTCGGAGCGCAGGTTCGACACAGAAACCGATGCCGTTCCCGATCAGGATCTCGTAGTTCCAGGAGGCTTGCACCGCAAACAGTCGCACCAGCATGGCGATGCGGATCGCTGCCGGTAACTGCGGATTCGGTACCAGCGGCGTCGAGAGGGGCGTGACCGGAGGCCTGACACTCGTCATCGCGTCAACCAGACAACGAGCGCGGTCCCGAGCGCCAGACCCGCAAGGCCAAACCACCGGGTACCGGCCGTCGAGTGAAACATCTTCCATGCGGCTCCGGCAGCGACGGCACCGCCGAGCGATGCCAGCAGTGGCATGGCATACGGTGCGAGCGGCGCAGGCCGGGATGCGATCAACCGCGCCACCGGCAGCGCACAGATCGCGCCGATCAGCGACACGCTGCCCGCGCGCGCCAGATCCGCCGTTGCGCCCGCGACCTGCAGTCCGGCCACCGTCCGTGCCGATCCGCGGGCCAGCGCCTCGAGGCGGTGTCTGGCGAGGCGCGCGTTCAACTCACGCAGCTTGACCATGGTCCAGCCGCCGAACATCGCAATCAGCAACCCGCACGGCACTGCAAAGAGCAGTGCCATGGGTGCGCCGCCACCCGCGGCCACGCCGGCAGCCGCGGCGGCGCCAGCGATGGGCGACGAGGAGCCCCACTCGGGATACCGCGACGCGCCGAAGGGGAGCGTCTCATGCGCGAAGAGTTCGAGCAGCACGCCACAGACCATGCCCACACCGGCGTTGCCCATGAACGCACCGCCGAGGGTCGCGGCCACGATCGGCCGCGAGATCTGCGCCTGCGGAAAACTCACAACGTCCAACCCGAGCAGCGCGCCGAGCAGCCCGAGCACGAGCACATCAACCATCACGCGAGTGCCTCGCCAGCCAGCACCTGCGCCAGCGGCATCACGCGTGCTGCCGGCACATCCTGCGCCGAGATTTCGACGCCATTTGCCGCCATGGCGCGCAACTCAGACTCCTCGGCCTCGGTGAGGAAGATGTATCGGAGCTTCTGGGCGCGACCCGCTCGGTGATGGACGCCACCGAGGTTCACGCGACGCAACGCGGGAATGGCCGCGCAGAGTCGTGCCATCGTGTCGATATCGCCCGTCAGCAGCATCCCGGGCCTGGGGTCGGCCGCGAACGTCGAGTATCGCTCAATCGCCTGTGCAACGGACACGAACTCCACGCGCATGTCGGGCGGCACACCCATCCGGTACAGCTCCTGCTCCCACTCGCTGGCGGCGACCTCGTCGTCGACCAGCACCAGAAAGCGCAGCTCGAGCGGCTGGCCCCAGCCGACGACAACCTGCCCGTGAATCAGGCGGTCGTCGATGCGATGCAGTTCAATCGGCACGTGCAGGTCCTCGCGTCACCATCATGGCGGCCCGCCCCTTTTCGACGGCAGCATCCGCGGCGTGCGCGGCACCCGGCGCCGCAAACGCATAGTCAAGCAGCACCGGAAGGCTGATGCCCGTGACGACCGTCACCTCCGGATGATCGCGCTGTGCGCGGCGCGCGGCCATGGTCGTCGAACCTGCCGGAAGGTCGGAGAAAATCACACGCACACCATCCGCGATCGCGTCCCGCAGCATCGCTTCGGTTGCACGGGTATCAAGCCCATAGTTGCTGGCGGTGCGGAAGAGATCCGAACGCCCGGTGATGGCCGTCACCGCCGAGACGATGCCGGCGGCAAAGTCCTGGTGCCCGATGACCAGTGCCGCTGGACGCACTTCCTGTTCACTCATTGTCTTCCAGCAGGTAGCGTCGCACCTCGACATCACGCGTCGTGGCGCGCGCGTCCGACGCGCTGCGCATCCGGGCGATGAGTCGTTCGTTGAATTGCTCCGCCGGATTGACACCGGCGTAGCGCAGCAGATGGTTCATCGCCAGGACTTCCAGAATCACGGTAATGTTCTTTCCGGGGTTGAGCGCCACGCGAATCCTCGGAATCGAAACGCCGAGGATATCGGTCGTCTCCAGATCGAGGCCGGTGCGATCGAGGTGGGCGTCGCCGCGCCACAGTTCCAGCTCCACCGCCACTTCGATGCGCTTCTGCTGACGGACGGCGCGGATGCCGAACAGCGCCGGAATGTCCACCAACCCGACGCCGCGGATTTCCATGTGGTGACGCTGCAGCTCGTGCCCCTTGCCGATCAGCATATCGTTGCCGCGCTTGAGCACGATGACCATGTCGTCAGCCACCATCCGATGACCGCGCTCCACCAGATCGAGTACGCACTCCGACTTCCCGATGCCACTCTGGCCGACCAGCAGCAGGCCGACCCCGTACACGTCGGCCAGCGAGCCGTGCAACGTCGTGCGTGGCGCAAACTCTTCTTCCATCGCCGGCTTGATCCGCCGGTAGAACTCATTCGTCTTCAGCGGCGACCGAAACAACGGCATCCCGGCCTCAGTCGCCTCGCGAAGAAACTCGGCTGAGAGCTCGAGCCCTTTCGTGATGAAGCAGCACGGAAATGGGAGCCGGAAAAACTGGCGCAGGACGTCCAGTCGCTGCGTCGCTTCGAGCGACCCGATGTAGGTGATCTCTGTTTCGCCGAGGATCTGGCAGCGATCCGGCACGAACCGTTCGACGTATCCAGCCAGAACGAGCCCGGGGGAAGACACCTCCGGGCTCGTCACAGGCCGGTCGAGGCCAGTCGCCTCGCCAATCGGTTCCAGTTCAAGAATGTCCTTCAGCCGTTCAAAGAGGCGGCCGACCGAGAGCGTCGTCGTCACGCGCTCCGCGTCGCCAGCGAGGAGACTCGCACACGGGTGCGCATCGGATTTTTCTTGGGGATCTGCGCCTGCAGGCGGGCCAGGGCGTCCTTGAGTGCGGTGGCGTAGGATCGAGAGCGACCCTCGGCCACCAGATTTCGGTGCTGCGGAGCGTGGAGGACGATCTCGACCCGACGGGTCGGCCCGTCGTCCTCGAATCGTACAACAGCGTCCACCGCGCGCTGCAGGCGTCGCCCGAACTTCAGGACGGCGCGTTCGGCGCGTCCCTTGAGGGGCTCAGGAATGATGGCGTTGTGCGCGTGAAAAATGATCTCCACCAGCGTGCCCTCCTTCGCGCATCCGTTGGAGCAGATGCGCCTCGGTGTGATCGGCAGCGGACTCCCAGGTGAAGGACTCAGCGAAAGCTCGTCCGGCTGTCCCGAGTCGGGTGACCAGTGCCGGATCGGCGATGATTCGATCGTACGCGGCGGCGAGTTGCCCGACATCGCCGTGCGGCACGAGGAATCCGGTCCGTCCATCCAGCACTGATTCGCGCAGGCCCGGGGAGTCGGACGCCACCACTGGCGTCCCGCACGCCGCCGCCTCCAGGTTCGTGATTCCCCATCCCTCCTTCGGAGACGTCAGACTCACGATCCACGCTCGACGGAGCAAGGCGGACTTCTCCGCCTCACTCACGAATCCAAGAAACCGCACGCGCGGGCCAAGGTCAAGCGACGCCGCGAGCGCTTCCAGCCGGGGACGATCGTCTCCCGTTCCCGCAATCTCGACCTCGACACGGCGATCCTGCATGGCCGCCACCGCCTCGAGGATGAGGTCGACACCCTTGTATCGCCGCAGCCGACCGACGTAAGCGATTACCGGAATTGAAGATCGGGCTTCGGCCAGCGGCGTGAACGCCCCGCTGTCGATCCCACAATAGATCACGCGGGTGCGCTCGACCGGTACCCCGCGAGCCAGCAAATCGCTCCGCGTGCTCTCACTGATCGCCGTGAAATCACAGCGGCGGTAGACCCACGGGATGGCCCGTTCAGCGAAAACGACCGTACTTGCCACTGTCCAGCTCGCTTCGCGGAACGCGGTCCAGCCAAACAGATGTGGCACCACCACATCCACCCGCTCCGCCACCCAGAGCGGCGTAAAGAGCGGGAGTTTGTTGATGTCTTCGACGACCACATCGAAGGGACCGCCGGCCCGGCGGAGGGCACGGTAGGCTCCGACGACGTGAAGGGCGAAGTTCCAGCGCCCGCCGACCCGGTGGACGCGCATGCCATCCAGCACCGTCTCCGGCGCACACCCGTCCCAGCCGCTGCACAACAGCGTCACATCGTGGCCGCGCTCCGCCAGTCTGCCATAGATCTCGTGCAGGTGCATTTCCGCGCCACCCGCCTGCGGATTCTCGCGATCCAGCCAGTTGATGACGAGCAGGCGCACCGGTCAGAGCTTGTCGAGACGGCGGGCCAGCGCGTCCAGCACGCCGTTCACGAACCTGGCGCTCTGCTCCGAACCAAAGCGCTCCGCCAGCCGCACTGCTTCCTGCAGCACGACTCGCGCCGGCGTTTCCATCTGACGCAACTCGGCCGCCGCAATCCGCAGCACACATCGCTCGATGACACCGAGGCGATCCATCCGCCAATTGGTGGTGATCGCCTCGAGGTCGGCATCGATCGGACCAAGGTCTTTCTCGACCGCTGCGACGATGATCAATGCGAAGAGTCGCTCATCCCGTGGGATGCCAATGTCGTCCCAGACGGCGCGCGCGACGTTGGACAGCGCGTCAGTACGTCCCCGCACGTCCCACGCGTACA
>CAYMQV010000170.1:0-10184 GCA_964392395.1 uncultured Gemmatimonadaceae bacterium | reverse complement strand
ACGGCCCTTGCGTCTTTGCGCCTTTGCGTCAGGCAGTTTGCTCTTCGTTTGCTCTGTCTGTGCTCGAGCAAGGCGGCACGTATCGCGAGGCAGTGCAACGCGGGCTCGCGTCAAAAAACGCGCCCGACTGCCACGAGACTTCGGCCACACTATGCCGTAGTTGGCGGAGCGGGTTGTCACAGGCAGAGCGGTTTGCTGGAAGCGTAGCATCATGAAACCATTCGAGCCGACATGGTTGGATTTCTTCTAAAACCTCGCCCGCTTCAGGCGCGATGTCTGCGCCGGTGTCTGACGGGCCGGGACTGTCGCGCCAGTGGCACGGAGAAGTGTCCTCAGATTCGGACAGCATCGCAAAGCGGCCTGCACCTCCACAGATCAAATGAAGCGCATAAGTGCTTTCGGCGGAATGGGTTGTGGGTTCCGGGCGACGAGTCGCACCAGCGGATTGCTCGCGGCACCGTCCATGCCTTCACAGGGCATGACCCGACGAATTCCACACCACGTCGGTCGCCGGGATGACGTCGACGCGTCGTCATCACCAGGTCACCATTCGCGTCGTCGTGAGGATACGTCCATGCTCAGCCTTCGTTCGATGCTCGCCGCAACACTTGCCGGTGGCGTGGCGATTGCAGCTTCTGCGGGATCGGCCCGTGCCGATGGCGTGACACTCTTCACGTGGAGCGGCACGGTGGACCGCGAGGCGATCATCGTCATGCGCGGTGCTTTCCTGGAGACTCGCGGTGATGGCTTCGATGTGTTTCGCGACGCTCGATTTCGCGTCAATGAACCGCTGCCTCGCGAGAGCGGCAGCATCAGCATTGCGCGGGCCGATGGCCGCGGTGACATCGAAGTACTCGAGCAGCCCTCGTTGTTCAACGGCTACACGGCCCGTGTGCGCGTTCGTGATCAGCAGCGTGGCGCGGATCGGTATCGCCTGGTGGTGACCTGGGAGGGCCGCCGCGGCCATGATCGCCGGGATCGCCGTGATCGCCGTGCTGACGATCGGCGCCGTGATGATCGCCGCGACGGTCGTGATGATCGCCGCGACGACGAACGGTATGGCCGGAGCGATGATGTCGGCGGCCGGCGCGATGCCGGTGCCCTGCGCTTCAGCGCGGGTGTCGATGCCGTCGTCGAAGTGCGGATCCGGGGACGTCGGGTGGACTATGTGACGCGCAGCGGCGAGGAAGTGCAGAACGTCCGCTTCGACGTGCGTGGCGCCGGTCTGCCGCAGTATGCAGTACCCCTCGACCTCCGTCGCTTTGCCGGGCGCGGCAACGTCTACATCGCGCAGTACCCGCGCGAGTGGAACAACTGGACCGCGGTGATCGGAATCGATGACTCGCGCGGCGGTCCTGATGGCTACGACTTCGACCTGCGCTGGTAGCGGTGACACGCACATCAACAGACCACGGGGCGCAGCACGCGGCTCCGTGGCCTGTTGCCTGTTCGGCTCATTGCCAGAGCTGAACGCGGTCCGCAATTCGCCCGCGATCGACGAGTTCCGCGAGCTCGTCTCCAAGTGCGGCACTGGCCGCTCGCACGCGCTCCCACACCCGGATGCGTTCGTGCTCGGTCAGCGCACCGAAGTCGCGCCGGTCCGGAATACGCCCCTGCGGGAGCGACGCGACGAAGGCCTCGCTCGGCGAGAGCAGCAGTGCGCGGCGGAAGTTCGTCGGTCGGGCGCGTCGCCACGGCAGCGACTTGTCGAACCATCCTGGCACGACGTGCCCGTAGAAATGCGGATAGAGTATCATCCCTCTGCCGCCGCCGTAGTCGAGGTCGAGATGGTAGTCCGTCACGCCGCCATCCCAGTGTACGCCACCAGGCGCACTCGGAATCGAGACGCCGTCGATGACCATCGGAATGGAGCCCGAGGCGCGGAGCGCATCACGCAGGTTGCCCGCCGTCAGTTCGACATGCGTGGTGGGCATATCGCGCAGACCGAGCAGCGGCGACTCCGCGCCGGCATTGCTGAAGACCACGCGGCGAAACTGCCAGCCGAGCGATCGCCGATGCACGATGTTGAGCGTCGCGGCGGCGGCGAGTCCGGTGGCGATCCGCCGTCGTTCCAGACTGTTGGCCAGCCCGCGCGCCTGCGAGGTGATGACGTGCAGGCGCGCCCACGGATGCGACAGGATCTCGCGCTCCCCGTTCGGGCCGAGGAGTGCAGTCAACACCTCGTTGAGCACACGGGTGACGTCGGCCGTGGTGGGGCGGGCGGTATAGTGTTGCTCGTGGATGTAGGCGCGGTGACCCCGCTCCAGCGCCGCGAGCGGATCGCGTTGCGCGAGACATGCCATGCGCCAACTCCCGATCGACGACCCGATGAGGTGCAGCGGGCGGGTGCGCGGAGTTGCGAGGAACGTTCCGAACAGATAGCGGTCGAGGCCCGCAATGGCGAGCCACTTCGGCCCACCCGATGCACCCGGCATGATGTCCACGTCGTCGGCCCGCAGCCCGCGCTCCCGGAGCAGGTGCATCGCATCGGGGCCAGCGCGAAGACTGAGAGCGTGCATGCGGGTCGAGATCGGGGGACGCGTCGGTGCGCTGCGGAGGGCGCGTCTGGACGAAACCGAAAGCTACTCGATCCAGTCTGCCTTGAATCCCGGATGCTGGCGCAGTTGCGCGCAGCATGGCAGCCTTGTCGCTTCGTTCGCGCTCCGGCTGCCGCCTCCCCAGCAGCGAGTCGGGCCGCCCACCTGGAGATCCGCCGATGTTCGTACGTTGCCTTTCCTCCATCGCGCGCCTGAGTGTTGCGCTGCTGCTGGTCGTCCCGACACTGGCACTGGCCCAAAGTACGCGAGCGGCCGCATCCGCAGCTGCACCCCTCGACTCGTCGGCCCTGCTCAACCTCAAGTGGCGGCACGTGGGCCCGGAGGGGAATCGCGTCACATCGGTCTCGGGTGTGATCGGCGATCGGACGACGTACTACGCCGGCGCGGCATCAGGCGGGTTATGGAAGACCACCGATGCCGGCACGACCTGGAAGCCGGTGTTCGAGGAACAACCCGTCTCGTCGATCGGTTCGCTGGCCGTCTCGGCATCCGATCCGAATGTGGTCTGGGCCGGAACCGGCGAGCCGTTCATCCGGTCCAACATCTCCGTTGGCTGGGGCGTCTTCCGTTCCACCGACGCGGGCCGGACGTGGACGAAGATGGGACTCGAGAACACCGGTCGCATCTCGCGCATCATCGTACATCCGACGAATCCCGACGTGGTATACGTCGCGTCGCTTGGCCACGCCTACGGCCCGCAGCCGGAACGTGGCATCTACCGCACCGGTGATGGTGGCAAGACATGGGAAAAGGTGCTGTTCGTGAACGACAGCACCGGCGCGTCCGATCTGGTGATGGACCCGAACAATCCGCGCATTCTGTTCGCCGGCATGTGGCAGCTGCAGATCAACACCTGGGGCCGCGTCTCGGGTGGCGCGGGCAGCGGCATCTGGACATCGCGTGATGGCGGCACCACCTGGAAGCGAATCACCGGGAACGGACTGCCAACGACACAGATCGGCAAGATCGGCCTGGCGATGTCGAAGGCCAACTCGAATCGCGTCTACGGATTGATCGAAGCGGGTGATGGTGTACCGGCCACGAACATCAAGGAGACGACGCGTGGACGGTTGTGGCGCTCCGATGACGGCGGCGCCAACTGGGCTGTGGTGAGTTACGACCAGCAGGTGGCTGGACGGACGCACTACTACAATCGCATGGCGGCGATGCCGGACAACCCTGATGAAGCCTACTTTCTGACGGCGAACTGGGCGCAGACACTCGACGGCGGGAAGACGATTCTCGATCCGCCGACCGCGAAGATCCCCGGCGGCGATCATCACGACATCTGGATCGACCCGACGAATGGTCATCGGATGATCGTGAGTCATGATGGCGGTGTGTCGATCACCGAGAATCGCGGACAGTCGTGGCGCCGGATTCAGCTGCCGATCGCGCAGATGTATCACGTGGCGACTGACAATCGCATTCCGTATCGACTGTATGGCAACCGGCAGGATGGGCCGTCGACCAGCGGCCCTTCGAACAACCGCCTGGGCGAATTCGGAATTCCGCGCGGCGCCTGGTCGTCGGTCGGCGGCGGCGAATCAGGCTGGGCGCAACCGGATCTGGTGGACACGAACCTGGTCTGGTCCAGTGCCTCCGGCTTCGGGTCGGTCGGTGGCATCGTGACGCGATTCGACAGCCGCACCAACCTGTCGACGCAGGTGGAAGTCTGGCCGCAGTCCACCACGGGGCACGCTGCCGACGATGTGAAATACCGATTCGTCTGGACGTTTCCGCTGCACCTGTCGCCGCACGACCACAACAAGGTCTACGTCGGATCGCAGCACGTGCATGTCACCACCAACGGTGGCCGAAGCTGGAGCGTGGTCTCACCGGACCTGACGCGCAACGACCGCTCGCGCATGATCAGCAATGGTGGACTGACGCCGGACAACATCGGTGTCGAGTACTCCGGTGTGGTGTTCGCGATCGCTGAATCACCGAAGAAGGCCGGACTGATCTGGGCAGGCACGAATGACGGGAAACTGCACATCACACGTGATGGGGGCACGACCTGGGCCGACCTCTCGAACAACCTGCCTGGCCTGCCGTTCTGGGGCACGATCTCGAACATCGAGGCCAGCCGGTTCGACGAAGCGACGGCATACCTGTCCGTCGATGCGCATCAGGCCAACAATCGCGATCCGTTCATCTACAAGACGACCGACTACGGGCGTACCTGGCGGCTGCTGGTGAACGGCATTCCGAAGTCACCACTGTCGTATGTCCACGTCATTCGGGAAGACCCGGTGCGACGCGGGCTGCTCTACGCCGGCACGGAGAACGGTGTCTACGTGTCATTCACCGACGGTGAGCGCTGGCAGCCACTGCAAGGCAATCTGCCCCACGCGCCGGTGTACTGGATCACGGTGCAGGAGCACTACAGCGACCTGGTGATCGCAACTTACGGCCGCGGATTCTGGATTCTCGACGACATCTCACCGCTGCGAGCCGTCTCGCCGGAGATCGCGGCCAGGCCACTGCACGTCTTCGAGCCGCGCGCGGCCTACCGGTTGCGCGGCGCCGAAGCTCCATTCGCCGACACTGACGACTTCGTGCAGGGCACCAACCCACCGTATGGCGCATCGATGCACTTCTGGCTCAAGGCCGAAGCGAAGGACAGCGTGACGCTGACGATGGCCACTGCTGCGGGCAAGGTGGTTCGGACGCTGAAAGTCGCCGCGAAAGCGGGGATGAATCGCGTCTGGTGGGATCTGCTGACGGACAAGACCCGTACACCGCTGCTGCGAACGGCAAATCCGTATTCGCCCGACGTGCGGTATCCAGCCGAGGGGAAGGCGTCACCGACACTCGGCCGCTTCGAGGCGCTGGTGCCGCCAGGGACGTACACCGTGACGGTTGCGGCGGCGGGGCAGCAGCAGATGCAGCCGCTGGTCGTGCGCCGCGATCCGGCCTCTGGCGCGGCGGATGCCGAGATCACGCTGCAGACCGCGATGCTGGCGGAGATCGCATCCGAAGTGAATGCGACGGTCGACATGATCAACTCGCTCGAGTCGGTGCGGGCGCAACTGGCGACCGTGAAGGCGACACTCAGCAGTGACTCGACCATGGCTGATCTGCGCGCCCAGTCGGACTCGTTGGAGAAGCGCCTGATCGCCGTGGAAGGGCAGCTCATGGATCTCCACGCGACGGGTCGCGGCCAGGATCTGATCAGGACGCCGTCACAGATCGGCGAACAGCTGATGTACCTCGGCGGGAGTGTCGGCGGCTCCGACTATGCGCCGACCGAGGCGCACCGCCAGGTGCAGACGGTGCTGAAGGAGGCGTTGCAGAGGGTCCGCACACAGTACGACGCCGTGATGGGGCCCGAACTGGCCGCCTTCAAGGCGTTGCTCCGCAGCCGGAGCGTGCAGACTCCGATCATCTTCTGAGCGGCGCGGCTCCGTTTTGCCACGACTGTGTAACGGGTCGGCTGGGTTCGTGACAGGATTGGCGTGGCGAGCGGCAAGCTGAGAGTTTGCTGTCTCGCCACGTTCTTGTTCTCCCTCACCTGATCGTCCATGCGCCGACCGATGTTGCCGCTTTGCATTCTCGCCCTGGCCAGTCTTGCCGCCTGTACCTCGTCGAAAGAGGGTGCCGGTGGAAAGAATCGTGCGGAGAAACAGGCGGTTGGTGTGTCCGCGGCCGTTGCATCGCTGTTGAGCCTGGATACACTCAGGCCGGCGGTGATCACCGATACGCTCCCTGGCGACAGCGACGATCCGGCCATCTGGGTCAATGCCGACGATGCCGGTGAGAGCATGGTCCTCGGCACCGACAAGGGCGACACGAGCGGTGGTGTCTACGCCTTCGATCTCGCCGGACATATCGATCGGCGTCGGAGTGTGACGCCACTCAAGCGGATGAACAACGTCGACATCGAGTACGGTTTCGCCGCTGGCACGCGGTCGATGGACATTGCGGTCGCAACGGAGCGCAATCGGATGGCGATCCGGGTCTTTTCGCTGCCTGAAATGACCCTCATCGACGGCGGAGGCATTGCCGTGTTTGGCGGGGATTCGACTCGGGCTCCAATGGGCATCGCGTTGTACAGGCGGCCGCACGATGGCAAGGTCTTCGCGATCGTGGGTGGCAAGAGTGGTCCGTCGGCCGGCTACCTCGCGCAGTATGAGCTGACCTTCGCCAAGGGGCGCGTGGCAGGCACGAAGGTGCGCGAGTTCGGCAGGTACAGTGGCAGGAAGGAAATCGAGGCGATCGTCGTCGATGACGCGCTCGGGTACGTTTACTACTCCGATGAAGGCGTTGGTGTGCGGAAGTATCACGCCGATCCGGATTCCGGTTCGGTCGAGCTGGCGCTGTTTGCAACCAGCGGGGTGGCGGATGACCACGAGGGGTTGGCGATCTATCAGCGCGACTCGACGAGGGGGTACATCATCCTGTCCGATCAGGGGGCCAATCGGATTCAGGTTTTCCCTCGCGAAGGGGCTGGCGGGAATGCAAACGCGCATCCGCTGCTGGCCGTGATACCGGTGATGGCGCAGCAGACAGATGGGCTGGATGTAACGTCCCATGCCCTTGGTACCGCCTTTCCGAACGGTATGCTCGCGATGATGTCCAACCGGGGTGCGTTTCACTTCTACCGGTGGGATGCCGTGCAGCGGGCGATCGATCGCGTCGTGAGCGGACCCCGATAGCCTGGATCTCGTTACAGATCAGAGCATTTCGTAGAGCGTCGTCACGAATCTGTTACTGGTAACAGACACGGATGTGATGGGCCGATGGGTGCGCCCACGCCACTCTTCGTCCTTCACTCCCCCCGAAAAAACGACGGAGCTCCAGCAGTGCTTTTTCTCAGTTCGAATCGTGTGCGCGCGACGTTTTTCGCCGCTGCAGTGCTGTTCCTCGCCAGCTCGACGCCTGTCGTTGCCCAGACCGCAACCGGTGCCATCGGTGGCTCTGTGACCGACGCCGGCGGACGCCCGCTGGGTGGTGTCCTGATCACGCTGGACAACGCACGCGGTGGCATCGCGACCGAGCGTGACGGCACCTACCGACTCACCCGCGTCGTCGTAGGCCCGCACCGGGTGACGTACCGCTACATCGGCTTCGCCCCGCAGATCATGACGGTGTCTGTGCGCGCCGGTGAGACCGCGACGCAGAACGTGACGCTGGCGACGGCCGCCACCAATCTGGCGGCTGTTCTGGTCACCGGTCAGGTCGCTGGTCAGGCCGCCGCGCTCAACCAGCAGCGTGCCGCCGGCAACGTGTCGACGGTGATCGACAACGAACTGGTTGGTCGCCTCCCCGATCCAAACCTGGCGGAGGCCCTGGCTCGTGCCCCGGGTGTCGCGGTGGTGCGCGATCAGGGTGAAGGTCGATTCGTGCAGATTCGCGGTACCGCCGGTGAGCTCAACTCGATGTCGCTGAATGGGCTGCGAATATCCACGCCGGAACAGAGCACGCGGCAGCTGCCGATGGATCTCATTCCATCCGATCAGGCGGCTGCGATTCAGGTGTCCAAGACGCTGACCCCCGACATGGACGCCGACGCGATTGGTGGCAACGTGAACGTGATCACGCGAACAGCGCGCGCCAATCGACCGCTGGCCAACTTCACGGCCGCCGGCGGGCAGAATGGGCTCGGTGGCGGCGGACTGCTGAACGTCGGTGCCAACGTCGGCAAGCGTTTCGGCGCCTCCCAGAAGTTCGGCGCGATGTTTGGCGGGACGTACTACCGTAATGATCGCGCGTCGCAGAACATCGAAGGGGACTGGTGTTCACAGTCACGGAGCTGCGGTGTTGCACCGTCGCTCACGTCGCTGGATGCGCCGAACCTGTTTGAGCTGCGCGACTATCCGCAGGTCAACCGACTGCGTCAGGGTGCCAACGGCACGCTGGACTACACTTTGGGGAACAACAGCAAGCTGTTTCTGCGCGGCACGTACAACTCGTTCTCGGACGATGAACTGCGGTTCCGCACGCGGTTTGGTTTCCGCGGCGGCAGCGGCGCCCGCTGGACGCAGGTCACGCCTGACTCAGGAACGGTCACCGGATCCCGCATGGATCGCGATGCACGCCTTCGCAAGGTGACGCAGGAGATCATCACGGCGCAGCTTGGCGGCGAGCATTTCGCCAGCAATGGCCTGGCGTTCGACTGGGCGCTCGGTACATCGCGCGCCACCGAGGAGCGTCCCGACGTCCGCACGATGGTCTTCCGGCAGACGGGCATGACGCTGGGGTACAACTTTGCCGATCCTGAACGGCCCCGTGCCAATGTGGTGGTCGGCTCGTTCGACGATCCGACGCGATTCAACTTCAACAGCCTGAATCGTGAGGTGCGCAACACGAAGGACGAAGACCTGAGCGCCAAGCTGAACTTCGCCGTGCCGGTGTCCATCGGCACGATCAGGATGGGCTTCGCCGCGCGGCTCAAGGATCGCACGAACGTACTGAACACGAAGGTGTACACCAGCGCGCTCGGCACGAATTCGGCCAGCGCGACCAATGCCACGCTGTTCTCGAACCTGGTGACCGAGACCACCGGCCGCACGACCTTTGGTGGCGACTATCAGTTCGGGCGGACACTGAATACGGATCGCGCCGCTGCATTCATCGCCGGCAACCTCGGCGCCTTCACCCTTGATCCGACGAACAGCACGCTGACGTCCCAGGGTGGCACTTACGCGGTCGGCGAAGATGTTCTCGCCGGTTATGTGATGGGCACCTTCGACTTTGGCGCGTTGCGCCTGATTCCCGGCATGCGCGTGGAGCAGACGAGCACCGACAACACGGCAGCGCGGGTCACGCAGAACGGCACCGCCGTAGCCGTGACGCCGGTGACCGGCGCCACGAATTACACGAATGCGTTCCCGTCCATCAACGCCACCTACCGGCTCGACGAGCTGACGAACATCCGCGCCGCGTTCACCACCGCGCTGGTCCGCCCTCAGTTCCGTGACATGACACCGTACGTCAACATCGTGGTGGGTCAGCAGACGGCATCGATCGGCAATCCGGATCTGCTGGCGACGACGGCGATCGCCTACGACCTGATGGTCGAGCGCTACCTCAAGGGCATCGGTTTCGCTGCGGCTGGTGCGTTCTACAAGGATCTGTCGAACTACATCTTCGCCACGTCGCGTCCGCGGCTGCCGGATGAACAGCTGGGACCCGACGCGATTCTCGTGACGCAACCCCAGAATGGACCGAAGGCGAAGCTGTACGGTTTTGAGCTGGCATGGCAGCAGAACCTGACGTTCCTGCCAGGGGTGCTGC
Source organism: uncultured Gemmatimonadaceae bacterium (assembly GCA_964392395.1). Taxonomy (GTDB): domain Bacteria; phylum Gemmatimonadota; class Gemmatimonadetes; order Gemmatimonadales; family Gemmatimonadaceae; genus JACMLX01. The sequence continues at coordinate 384 of CAYMQV010000170.1, read as the reverse complement.
GTGGCTTCGGGCTGAATGCGAATTACACGTACACCAGGTCGGAAGCGAACATTCCGTCGCGGCCCGGCACGGCATCACAATTGCCTGGTCAGACGGGGAACGCGGGCAATCTCGGTGTGTTCTACGACCGTGGTCGCGTGTCCCTCCGGGTCGGCGGCAACTTCTCTGGGGAGTTCCTCTCCACGATCAATCCCCTGACGCCGGAAGGTGACACGCGGACGCGCTCGCGCCTGCAGTGGGATGCGTCCGGCTCGGTGCAGCTGGGGCGTGGCGTGAAGTTTTTTGCCGAGGGCATCAATCTGACGAACACACCGCTGCGTGCCACGGTCGGTAACCGCGACAATCGCGGCGGCGGCGGCGATGACCCGTCGTACGAGTTCTATC
>CAYMQV010000169.1:1954-10201 GCA_964392395.1 uncultured Gemmatimonadaceae bacterium | reverse complement strand
AGAACATCCTGCTGTCGGGCGCCTTGGTCTTCGAGGCCGCAAGTGCCTTGGCGATACCGAAGTCGGTCACCACGGCGGCGGCGCCCGACAGCAGGATGTTCTCGGGCTTGATGTCGCGGTGCATGACCCCGTGGTCATGCGCATAGGCCAGCGCCCGCGCCACGTCGCGCAGCACCGCGACCGCCTCGGCCACCGGCAGTGCGCCCTGCCGCTCGAGTCGCGCCCGCAGCGAGAGCCCGTCGACGAAGGGCATCGTGTAGTACGGGAGCCCCTCGGCGTCGCCCACGGTCAGGAGCGGGACGATGTTCGCCTGCTGCAGCCTGGCGGCGAGCTCGATCTCGCGCTGGAACCGCTCGGCGCTCAGCCCCGCCGCCAGCTCCGGCGCGAGGACCTTGACGACCAGCTTGCGGCGGAGCCGGACCTCGTCGACGACGAAGACGCGGCTCATCCCGCCGCCGCCCAGCTCGCGCTCGAGGAGGTACGCCGAGCCGAGCGAAGTCTGGAGCTGGTCGCGGAGCGAGTCGGTCATGACGGCGAGTCGATGAGGGCGCCGTGTGGAGCACGGATTTACCGGGTGCGGACAAAGAAAACAGTATCACACTGCAGCACCAGACTCATGGATCGGAAGGTTTCCTCCGCCCGACGCCGGTGCGACCGTTGGCCTGAATCCTTGGCCGGGCGAGGGTTGCCGTGCCGCAGGCCAGTGGAATCACGAAACAGTCATACCGACAGATCTCCCAGAGTGTGTGTCCATGGAACGTGAAGTTTTCGGAAGGGCTGGCGGAGGGGTCGCCATTCGTGGCGCGGGAGTTCAGTGCGGGCAGGGACGCGCGGACGCTAGCGCGTGCGATTATACGGTGGACCAGGCCGGCTACGCTGCCGCATTCAATGGCTCGGCGATCACGCGCGCCAAGCGGTGGATGGTCACGCGCAACGGATGTGTGCTGCTGGGCAACGTCGGTACCACGGATGATCTCGCGGTGCTCGGGGCCGTGCGGTCACACGAGCATGAAATTGTACGCGAACACGCGGAGTGGGCGCTACGGCGCATTGACGCCCACGATGACGCCCGTTCGCGAATGGACGCCGCGAAATCAGCTCGCGGCGAGCGCGCGGAGCCGGGCGACCACGTCTTCCACGAAACGGGGAAACCGCTGTGCATCCGGAAGGTTTCCCGCGACGATGTCGCTGGCCCAACGGTTGGCCAGGAACGCTCGCGTGGCCTCGGCAATGAACGGGCGCGCCTCGTCGGCGCTGGCCGCGACGTCCGCGATGACCTGCTGTCGGCCGGCCACTACGGTGATGATGTCTTCGAGATCGTGACTGAGGAACGGATCGTCGGCGCCAGGATCACGGAACGCCTCCCACTTCGTGGCAAGGAAGGCGGGTGCGCTGATGGCACGGATGGTGACGTCCGGCGCAAGTGCAACCGCGGTGGCCGTGTCCGGCGCCAATGGTACCAACGATTCGAGAAACCCAACACCCGCTCGTCCAATGGCATGACATCGAGAAAGAGCTCGTCGCTCGTGCGCATCCGGCAGATCGGTGCGTGTGCGCGGCGGTCGTGAGTGAATCCGAGCTCCATTAGCCGCATCTGGATGTCATGGTGCGCGGATCGTGTGGTCACGCGCGCCACTACGTCGACATCGTCGGTCGGTCGAATACGGACGGTGGCTGACTCCGTGATCAACACTTCAACCATCTGCCCGCCGACGGACACCACGTCAGCGAGCAGCGGTGCCATCCGTCGGGCGGTGCGCAGCAAACGATCGCGGTTCGGGCTCACTGACGGCGCCGTCACGCGGACTCGGTTGCCATGAGGCGTGCTTCGAGGAGCACCCGAGCCCGTTGCCGTTCGCGGGCGCGTCCAACTCGCAGGGCGTCGACGAGCGTCAGCAGGTCGTAGAAGGCAGGGTTGCCCTTCGCGGTTGCCGGCGCGGCCGCGTACAGTGGCTCGATGGTTGCCCCTCGTCGATCGCTGACCAGACCAACGGGCTCGCCTCCGGAAAGTCGCCAGCAAGCGGAGGGCACGAGACGGGCGTAGGCCAGTCGCTTCACTGCCCCGTGCACCTCGCTCTGAGAGAGCCCGACGGCCGCAGCGATGTGCGTCTGCCGTCGGCCATCGGGTGCGGTTCGCTTATACCGGCCAGGTCGTTTTCGGGCAGAACGTTCGACACCCCGTGTCGAGCGGAACGACGAAACGGTCATACCGACACATCACCCAGGAGGCGTGTCCGTGGAACGTGAAGTTCTCGGAGGAGCTGCCGGAGGGTTCGCGTTTTGCGGCGCGGGAGTTCAGTGCGGGGAAGGACGCCGTGACGCTGGCGCGCGACATCCTGGCGCTGGATGAGGAGGCGTTCAGCGCGGCGTTCAGTAAAGCGGCGATGAAGCGCCAAGCTTTGAGGGTTGCAGCGCAACGCCGCCGTGGTCCTCGGCAACGTCGGGACAGCAGCGGATGTCGATCTCCTCACCCGCGCGCCCGACGAGCCCGAGCCGTTGGTGCGCGAACATCTGGAGTGCGCGCTCGCGCAGGTAGCGGCTCGGTACGCAGGAGTGGATGACCAATGCCGCGTGCAAGCGATCTGCGCGCAATGAACTGCGACTGCGTCATCGATCCAACGCGCTCCTCCAACCCCGGGTGCAGGACCGTCGGCGTCGTAGCAGGGATCCCTCCTTTGAACCTGCGCAACTATCCGAGAAGCACGGCAGGCGCGGAATGGCTTCTCCGAGGAAGCAGGGTCCGACGGGCGAATGGCGATCCGGAGTCGGCAGTTGCCCAGCCGGCTCTGTTGTCGGAAGCAGAAGGATGGCTTTCGGACGCAGACGCGACAGCGGCAGGCGAGTTCGGTTGGGCACGGTGGAAGGTCCTCGCTCCGCTCCCACGAAGCGGACGGAACGAGGCCGCCCATCCACCGACACGCGCGAGCCGACGAACCGGCTCTAGCAACGGGCGCCGGTAATGAGTCCGGATACGACGTTCGCGTGTCGCGCCACCCATTTCCATTGGCCGTACTCGAGAACATAAATACTTCGTGTAGCGCCGTCTGAGCGGTCGAATCCCGTAGGTTCGTCCCAGTTCGCTTTCGGCAGTCGGCGTAGACACTTCGTTGCCCATGACACTACCGACGTCACCATGGATGGTGACCCTTTCCACCGAACGCTCGAACGCCTCCGCGCCGATCTGTCCACTGCGCATGATCGCCAGAAACTGATCGCACGATACGATCCGATTGGTTGGTGCGTTCATAGAGCAGACCTCCGGCGGCGATACGCAGGCTACGCATTCAGAAGTCCTCAGCGGTATCAGGTAACTCGCTGCATCGGTACGCCCGTCCTCGAGATAGGACGACCACCCAACCCGAAAGAGGCACACCGATGTAGCAAATGGGAATTCGTCGGCAGTGACCGGGCCTGTGTCGGCCGGTGATGAATCCGGCGACGTGATCGTCACTCCAGCGCCGGCGCGGCCGCCGCCCGCCTCGCCCAAGTCGAGCCGCGCGTCCTCTTACTTCGCGGCCTTCAACTTCTCCTCGATGAACCGCGGAAGGCTGGTGATGACGTTCAGGTGCGTCGCACGAATCGGTGGCGGCCCCTGCAGCAGCAACAGTCGGCCAATCGACCGTGATCCGGTTGCGCCCGCATTCGCCTGTCCGCCTACGAACGGAGCGTGAACGCGGGGAGCGTCACCCCGCGTCAAACCACTGCACGCCCCTCGAGCCGGCCGAACACATCACCGAAGCCAGGCGCGAACGGCCGCGACGTCCAGCGTCTCGAGCAAGGCCTTGTTCGCCCCGCAGTTCCCTGGCACGTTCGAGAGCGGGTAATCGAGGCAACCAGCGACGCGATCGATCACCAGCAGCTGCGGAGCGGTGCGCGGCAGGGCTGCATTGTACAGCGTCCAATCAGGGCGCAGGATCGGCACGCAGTCAGCGGCGGGCGCCTGCTCGATGTGTTGGACCGACTCCTCGATGGACCCAGGCTCGGAGCGAAAGCAACTGGCCGCGCCGCGGTCGGCCTCTGGAATTGCAGCGATGGCGGCCGTGGCGGCCGTGGCGGCTTGCACGGCCACTGTCACGTTCCTGGCGGCAATACCCTCGGGGCCGGCGAGTGCAAACAGCTCGGTGTCGTGGGTCTTCTCGAAGGCCGTCATCTTCGTGATGATGGTGGGATCTTTCGACAAGGACGCCGAGAGCCTCCAGTCAGCCATGCGTTGCGCCTGCTTTTGCGGATTGCGCCAATCGGCGAGCGCCTGAGTCAACGTGGTGAGCACAGCACGCGCTGTGCTCACGCGGCGCTCGAGCGTCTGTACGGTCAGTTGCATCGCTTCGGCGCGCGTTACCGGTGTGAAGAGCGGCACCGCCTTTCTCTGCAGCACCAACTGCTCGCCATGACACGGCATGCCGTTCACGTCCGTGCCGCGCGATGGCTCGAGCATCACGTCAGATTCGAGGCCGATGAAGTCGGGCACGGCGTCGCCTCTCGGCATCGTGTTGATGCGGAAGATCAGGTGGGTGGTTTCGCCACCATCATCACGTACGGTGGTGCCGCGGCGTGTGAACTCGGTGATGCCGAATGCCCCGAACATCATCGACGACGGCAATGGCAGCGTGCGCGGGTCGGGCTGCCCGCGCGCCAGATCGGTGGAGGTCACGGAGCCAGAGGTCTCGGCGCTATAGCCCACGGGGGTGGCCACGCCGCGTGCGGCCTTCAGGATCGCATTCAGGCCCAGCATCTGCGCTTCGAGCGCCTTGACTTCGGCGGAGGTGAAACGCAGGGCGCCATAGCGGTGGTTATCCACCTCGATCGACCACGGCTTCCAGCGCCCCGGCGCGTCCCACGCGTAGCGAGCCTGCGCCGCAGCAACACTGGGGACGAGTACCAGTACGGTGGCGATGCAGAAGATCGACCAGCGCTTCGGTGTCAGCATGGTAGGGTGCAGTGAGCGTAAGGGTGCCGTCCGCAGATGAACAGGACGACGCGGGGCGACTCCGCTTCTCACCGCGTGCTGCTGACACTCCCGCCGCAATCTCCGTCAGAACGAGTTGTATAGCGTCGCCGAAGTCTCGTGGCAGTCGGGCGAGTCCTTTGACGCGAGCCGGCGTTGCAACGCCTCGCGATACGTGCCGCCTTGCTCGAGCACAGAAAGCGCAAACAAAGCGCACAGAAAGCGCAAACAAGGCGCACACAAAGCGCTACCGAACAGCTGGCGAAGAACTACCGAAGAGCAGACTGCCTGACGGAAAGGCGCAAAGACGCAAGGACCGTCTGCAGGTTCCAGACACCTCGGGGTGTTGTGATGGTCAGCCGCGCCTTCAGCACGGATGGTTTGCAACAGCAACGGCAGCAGCGCTGTGTTGCTGCTGTTCCCTTTCATCTGCGGTCCTTTGCGCCTTTGCACCTTTGCGTCAAGCCGTTGCCGTTCCGGCGTTGAGGTCGTCTCGCCCCCAGTTGGCTCACCGTGAACGACTCGTGGCCGATCGAGCGCTCACTCTCGAGATCCTGCGAGACGTCGTGGGAACGACCAGCGCGTGGTTCCCTGCGGGCGCATGATCACCGCACCGGGGCGTGCGTCGGTGAAGACAGTGCGATCCACCACCGGCACGCCGGCGACCAGCACGTACGGAATGCCGTCCGGATAGTGATGCGGATCCTCGAACGTGCCGACATCGCGCACGGTCGCGGCGTCGAACATCACCACGTCACCCACGCAGCCAACGCGGAGACAGCCGCGGTCTCGCAGCGCGAGTCGCGCGGCCGGCATGGCGGTCATCTTGCGCACTGCCTGCTCGAGCGTGAGCACGTGGAGGTCACGCACGTAGCGTCCGAGAACGCGCGGGAAGGTGCCGAAGTTGCGTGGGTGCGGCACTTCGGCGCCCAGCGTCGTGATGCGGCCATCGCTGGCGATCATCGTCTGCGGATGCGCCATGATGCGGCGCACGTCGCCCTCGTCCATCACGTGATAGACCATCCCCGCGTCGCCCTTCAGCACGCCCTCGAGAATGAACGGCGGCGCATTCTCGAGTGTGGGCTCGACGCCACGCATCACGAGCAGATCGCGCATGGTCTTGCCATTGAGCGACGGGTCCCAGGTGACGCGTGAGAACTGCACGCGCTGCAGGTCACCGCCGCCCCGGTCATTGCGCAGGAGTTCGAGGATGCCGCGCACGATGCTGTCGCGCAGCACGCGATCATCGAGACGTGCCTGCAGCGCCGTGTTGCCGCCAGCGAGAGCCCAGCTGGGGACGAGCACCGAGAGGGACGTGTAGCTCGCGGTGTATGGATACTGGTCGAGCATCACGTCGACGCCTGCACGTCGCGCCGAGTCGACCATGCCGAGCGTCTGCACGCTGCGGCCCCACATCAGGCGACCGACGACCTTGTGGTGCGTCAGCACGATGGGGATGCGCGCCTGCCGCCCGATCTCGATCGCCTCGGCCACCCCCTCGATCAGGCCGACCCCTTCCTCACGAAGGTGCGACGTGTAGATGCCACCGCTGTCGGCCGCGATGCGCGACAGTGCCACGACTTCATCCGTCTTCGAGTAGGTGCCCGGCACGTAGCGCAGGCCCGTGCTCAAACCGAAGGCACCATCGTGCATGGACTGCGCGACCATCGACTCCATGCGCGTGAGCTCTGCCGCGGACGGTGCACGGTTCTCGGTGCGCATCACCGCGCGCCGGATCGAGTTGTGCCCCGCGAGGAAGGCGACGTTCATGCCGAGCCTGCGGGTGCGCACCGAGTCGATGTAGGCACCGAAGGGCCACGGTCCGCCGCCATCCGGTCCCCCAAGCGCCAGCGTCACACCCTGCCGCACATGACTCTGCGCATCGGGCATGTCGAGAATCGGTTCGAGATGCGCGTGGAGATCGATGAAGCCCGGAGCGACGATCAGGCCGCGGGCGTCGATCACGCGGGTGGCGCGCGTGGGTGCGAGCGGGGTCGCCGAGACCAGGACGACGCGTCCGCCACGAATGGCGACATCGGCCACGCGACGTGCGGCGCCGCTGCCATCGATCAGCGTGCCGCGGCTGATCAGCACGTCGTAGCGTGCGGCGGCACGTGGCTGCGCGCGGAGCTGGGCGGACGGCAGCAGCGCGATCAGGCAAAGCCACGTCGGACGGTGCAGCGATCGCAGAGGCATGGTCGATGGGCGGGGATGATGTTGGAGTGATGACTGACCGGCGACGAAGCACCGCGTCAGTGTGGAGCGTACCACGCGTCGTTTGAGCGGTCGGCGATGAAGCGGACGAAGCTGTGGAGGTTGCAGCGGAATGCGGCGATGGTAGTGGAGAATCTCGATGGTGCGGTGCGGCCAACGTCAGCGGTGGAAGACGCGACGCCATGGCGCGTGAAAGATCCTGGTCGAGTTCGCACCGAATGCACCCGCGACGCTTCTATCGTTCAGCACTGATGCGCCCGTCGGACGGCGGCTCGCCCCGACGCCTATCGTGATTGCTCTCAACGCAGCGGCAGGAAGACGTAATCTTACCAGCGTGAAAACTAGCGTCGCTTCCAAACGCCAGCTCGCTCTTTCGGCCGGGCTGCGCCAGCAGGATGGCATCGAGGCCGGTCAGGAGTTCGACATCGAGCGGCTCGACAGTGGCGAGAACCTGCTGCAGCGTCGTTCGATGATCGCGAATGAGGGGCAGTCCAGGAGCATCGACGAGGCGACCGACACGTGCGACACGATCGAGTGGGTGCTGCAGCACGTGCCGAACACGCTGCCGCGCGTCGGGATCCTCGGCATTTCGTATCCCGGCTTTCTCGTCGACGCGGTGATGGTCGAACCGCATCCCGCGCTCAAGGCGATGGGGCGGCAGGCGCCAATGGTCGATACCTGGATGGGGGACGATCTCTTTCATCAGGGCGCGTTCCGCCAGTCGTACGCCACGGAATGGGTGCATGGCCGCGAGGCCAGGGCCGCCGGCACCGGCCCGCTCGTCATCGGCCGCTGGGACACATACGACTGGGACCTGGGCTTCCCGACGCTCGGCGCGCTGGCTCGCGCCACCGGCGCCACCGGCGCCACCAAGTGGCCGACGTGGCAACGCTTTGTGGCGCATCCCGCGTATGACTTCGCCTGGTCGTCACGCGCGGTGCAGCGATACCTCACGCACACCACCATCCCGACGCTGACCGTCGGCGGCTGGTGGGATCAGGACGACGGCTACGGCCCGCAGGCGTCGTACGCCGCAATGGAGCGCACTGACAGCGCCCGCCTGAACAACCTCGTGATCGGCCCCCCCC
>CAYMQV010000169.1:0-1944 GCA_964392395.1 uncultured Gemmatimonadaceae bacterium | reverse complement strand
GCCAGTGGTTCGACGAAGCCGCCGATTCGCCTGGCGCCTCTGCTTCGGGCGCGCCACGGGGGACGACTTCCGCGCGCTCCAGTCGCGCGTCTTCGCGCAGCACCTGAAGCAGCGTACCGGCGGTGCGATTCCCGAGGCGACGCTCTTCGACGCCGGCATCAAACAGTGGCGCACGTTCGATGTGTGGCCCGCACCGAACACCGAAACGCGCCGCCGTACTTCGGCGAGCATGGTATGCTGAGCTTCACGCCACCCTTCGCGAGCACGGGCCGCGACCGGTTCGTGTCCGATCCGGCGCATCCGGTGCCCTACCGGCCTCGCCCCGTCCCCTCATACGTGGACTGGGAATCGTGGCTCGTGCGCGAGCAGCGCTTCGTGGACGGCCGGCCCGACGTGCTCACGTGGCAGACGGCGCCGCTCGCGAGTGACCTCACGATCGCCGGCGACGTCGCCGCGACGCTCTTTGCCGCCACCAGCGGCACTGACGCCGATCGGGTGGTGAAGCTCATCGACGTGTACCCCGACAGCGGCGTGGACCGGCGGGCGCCGTTGGTGGGCAACGTGAGGCGTGAAACGCGCTGATCCGTGCTGCGGAGGCGTGTGCGATCCGGCAAGCGGGACGTCGACCGGGGGCGTGAAAACGGTGATGCTCGCAGCGATTCCGGGATGTAGTATGGCGGTGTGCGGCGCACTGTGGCCGCATGCCCCAGACTCCCCTGACCCCATGCGAGCATCAAATATGCCCGTGCCTGCCCAAGCACGTTCCGATTGGACGGTGGCGGAGCTGCAGTCGCTCCCGAACGACGGCAATCGCTACGAGATCATCGACGGTGTCCTGTACGTGACGCCAGCGCCTCGGCTCGTGCATCAGGCCGTGCTTGGAGAGCTGTATCTGCTGCTTGCGCCGTATGGCAAGGTGGCTGGGCTGGGGGTGTTGCTGTCACCGGCAGATGTGCCGTTTTCCGACCGGACGCTGGTCCAGCCGGATCTGTTCGCGTTCCCTGCCCCGTCGAGTCTCGCAAACTTCGGCTACACCGACATCACGCACCTCGATGTGGCGATCGAGGTGCTGTCGCCATCCACCGCGCGGGTGGACCGGTCGACCAAGCGACGACTGTACCAGCGGGAAGGCGTCGACGAGTACTGGATCGTGGATGCCGAAACGCGGTCGGTCGAACGCTGGCGTCCGGCATCCGACGAGGGTGAGCAGATCACGGGAACGCTGACATGGCAGCCACGCCCCGAGCATGCGGCGCTCGTGATCGACTTGCCGAATCTGTTTCGTGAAGTGCTGGGCGAGTGATACCGGCGGGACAGCTCGCAAGCCCGGTCGCTCAGCACATGGCAGGAAATTCAATCGGGTCAGGTCGTACGTCAGCCGATCCAGCGCGGCTGGATTCCGGGCAAACCGGCACTCCAGCCCGGGAGACCGGAGCGCCTCACCGCTTGATCTCCGCGCCGGGCACCGCAGTCTGGCCGGGTGGCGGGATGATCGGATGTCGCGGCGTCACGATCTGTCCGCCCTGCACCTGCAGCCGTGCGTTTACGCGTGGTGCGATGCCGAGGACCTCCGGCAAAGTGTACTGGCCCGCGACGTCCGGCTCCGAACCGTGGCCGCGCTTGCCCAGGGTCGGCGGCAGGATGGCCGAAATCCGATTCGGGGTGATCACGAGGGTCGCGGTGCGGGCGGCGGCGCCCGTCCCGTCCCGGAGTCGCCCGCCCTTGAGCGCGGTCGTCCCCGTGGGTGCGTTGAATACGCCGGTACCGGAGTGCAAACAATCCCAGCGATGGAGCGAACGATGGTCGCCGCAGGTGTCCGTACCACCAGCGTGACAGGAACGGAGCCGGGCCGTCGTCTCTGAGTCACAAATTTCACGAAATCAATTCCATCGTGGAATGAACGATGCAGCAGCATTTCCGCTGGTGCCGCGCGTCTTCGCGGTC
>CAYMQV010000168.1:0-10215 GCA_964392395.1 uncultured Gemmatimonadaceae bacterium | reverse complement strand
CCAAGCGCACGAACAGCCGCAAGACGGCGCGGCGGAACGCCTCCGTCAACCGCGCGGTGTCGTGGACCGGCCACCCGACGAACGTCCCGTCAGGCCGGAAGCCGCCGTCGATAGAGGCAATAGGCGCGCAGCCGCGTGGGGATGGTGAGCACCACCTGCCGGTGCGGCACGGGCGCGAGCAGGATGGTGTCCAGCCACTGCGTCCAGATCGCGAGGCGTTTGGCGTGACCGCTCGGGCAGAAATAGCGGCATTTGCACGAGAACGCGAGCAGATATTCATGCGCGCAGCTGTCGCAGCGGTCGCAGCGGATGCGGGCGAAGCCATGCTCCAAGACGCCGCAGGCAAGGACCGTGTCGGCGACCTGCGCCACGACGGGGCGCCACGGGCCGCACTCGCGCGCCAAGCGCTCGTCGTAGACCGTCTGCAGGCGGTGCGCTACTGCCGCATCCACCAGAACGAATCGGCGATGCCGAGGAACCGCATGAACATGCCACTCGACGTCGCGCGAGGATCGAGCGGTGTGCCGCCGCCGAACGCGACATAGGCTGCCTTGCGCGACAGACTCGGCGTGCTGATGTAGCTGCCCTGCTGGGTGCTGACGGCGCGCGTTTCGCCGGTCACGTTGTTGTGGATGATCACGTTCGCGGCAGCCGCACCGAGGTTGGTGGCCTTCGAGGTGAAGGCGACCCAGGTGCCATCGTAGCTGAGCGTCAGCTTCTCGCCCTGCAGGATCGGGCTGTCCCCGTTGCTTTCCGTGCCGGTGCTGCTGATGCTGGCGCGCTGCACGCCGCCCGTCTCGAGATTGGCCACGAACACGTCCTGCATGCCGTTGGCGTCACCGCTGACGACGTTCGTGGCGGTGGTGCTGTATGCGACGAAGCGCCCATCGCCGGAAATCGCTGGCGTGACGATGCGACTCGCGCTTTCCTGCCCCTGATTGCGTTCACCGCCGCCCGCAGTGAGGCTCACGCGCTTCACCTGCGCGGTGGTGTGGTCGTATACGAAGATGTCCCACAAACCGTTTGCGTCACCGCTGACGAGGTTGTCGGTGTTGGTGTGGAAGGCGATGCGATTGCCGTCTTCGGATATGGCTGGTCGCGAGCCACCGACCGCTTTGCCCTTCGTTCCGCGCGTGAGCAGCGTATTTGTGCCAGCGGACAGATCGCGCCGCACGACATTGGCGGTGGTGGTACCCTCGACCGACGGAGTGAGGTTGCTGGCGGTGGTGGTGAAGGCAACCACCGACCCGTCACCGGAGAGCGAGGGCTCGTAGCTGTTGGCGTTGGCTTCGGCGCCGCCGGCCCCAACGCTCGCGCGGCGGAGCGTCTGCGGGTTCTCTGCGTCCCACACGAATACATCGCGAACACGATTGGCGTCGTTGGCGACGAGATTCGTGGCGGCCGATTCGAATGCGACATGCAAGCCATCGGCGGAGATGCTGGGTGCGTTACTCTGGCCGTCCCCTTCGACACCGCCAGGACCGGTACTGATCATGCGCGTGTCGCTGGTGAGGCGATCGCGCCAGAAGATCTGCCGGTGCTTGCCGGTGGAGCCGGCGAGACCGGCCATTCTCGAGACGAAGGCGACGAACCGTCCTTCACCATACCCGTCCGCGGTTCTGCCCACTGCCTCGCCGGCACCGCCGACCACCACGTCAAAGCTCTCGTAAAACGTGGCGCGCACGGTGCCGGCGCTGTTGCGGCTGACCTGGTCGACGACGGTTTCGCATCCGACCAGCACCCGCGTACCAGCTGGTGCCGTCGCCCCGTCGTAGACTCGGCACTGCTGCCCCGATGGCGACGATTTGATCGCGACCGTATTGGCACTGCCGGCGGGGCGCCTGGTGGCGAACGCGAAGTCGATCGTATTGTAGACATCCGTCACTCCGGCGACGGCCGGGATCGTCAGCGGGAGGTCGCCGAGCCCATTCAGTTGCAGCACGACACGTGACCCGACAGGGCCGTGGAACCTGCCAGCGACGGCGACCGTGCCAGTTGGCGGCGCCGCAGCGCCGGGCGCTCGTCCGGCGACCGTCGGGTTCCCGGGTCCGACGAGCAGCGGCCTGATCGGAGTCGTGATCGACCGTGATGGGTCGCGCGGGGTCGCCGAGACCGCTGGCGGCGCACCGCAATCGAAAGACATCAACATGTCAGACTGGATGTACCCAGTCGCGCCGGTCGGGTTGCAGGCACGCGGAAATCCCGGGAGGATCGAGACGCTGAATCCTTTCTTCCACCCGATCGATGCCGGGAAGGTCATGACCGTCCCGGCGGTGAGCACGGTGACCAGACTGGGTGGTGTCGTCGAGCCGTTCTCGGCCAATGCAAAGGTGATGGATTCGCCAACGCCAATCGTGTTGATGCGCACGGAGACGCTATGCTGCGTCGGTGGCGGGTCGCCACACACCGCGGTGAGCACGACATTCGCGCCGCTGATTCTGCCGTAGTTGTTCTTCAACCCGCACCCCCTCGTTTCACCGTACCTGGTCTCAAACCCCGGTATGACGTTGTACGAGGCGCCATCGGGCAGGCCTGTCGCGAAGGCGACCGGTGTGTCGTTGACGCCGACGAAGAGGAATTGCGATCCAAGAACGAACGAATGCCGCTCACCAGGCAGGATGCCGGTGGCCCGGATCGAGACGGTGTAGGTGGGTGCCTGAGCGCCCGCCGAAGTCACGGCGAGGAGGGCGGCAGTGAGGACGGGTAGCAGCGTGCGTGGTCGCATGATGGTTCGGAAGGGAGCGGTCGGGATAGTTGGTCTGAAGCCGTGGCTGGTTCTCCGCGGTCTCGTGGAGACACGCATCGCCCCACCACTCTCCACGCGCGCACCGTCTGCCGACGGCGCGCACACCGGGAGGCCAGTCATCCGGGAGACCATAGGCCTGGATCTGCACCAGCGCGAGAGTTCAGCTGTCGATTACTGCGGAGGACGGATCCATCGCCGACCGTCGCATCGCGACCAACGGGGAGCGGTTCACGGCCGGTTTCGGTGCGCAGATGGCGGCGTTTGCGAAAGAGGGCATCGGACAATGGAACCACAACCTACGCGGCGATGCTGAGCGCTTTCATGGGGCGGAGGCTGGTGGTGGGCGCGCTGTGGGATCTGAGATGTCGACGGCACATGGGTCATGCGCGTCACGCCGAGGGCGGGACGTGACAGCGACCAATGAATGACGCAATTAGGCGAATTCGTTTCTCACACCGTGCTGCTCCGTTGCCGCGCCGCCCTGTTTCACGCTGCCGCGCGAGTTCGCGCGCCGACGACCGCAGCATCGGCAGGCTCACGTCCAGCTCCCGTGCGATCTGCGCCTGGCTCACGCCCTGCGCCCGTCCTGCCTCGAACTGCCGCACCGTTTCTACCCTGAACTTTGCGGCGAACACGCATCGCCGTAGGGCGGACGCTGGCACCGCTCGCTTCTTCGTCCTCCTGACACCTCCGTCCCGAATCAATGTCGAGGCAAGCCTGGTGTCCGCTGGATTGGGTCAGATCCAGTCTGGGCATCACCCAGTCTACGATGTGCCCGACATGCGATCAATCGTGTTTACCGATTCTTCACGCGGTCAGAGCCCTGAATGCTCCCAGCGAATGAGGGCGATGCATGGAGCGGGTCTCCGAGAGGTGAAAGGTTCGCCCTCCATGGCCCCTGCGCCCGATGCCGTGATGCACCGCGCGCGCGGACCGTTGAGGACACAACGACCGCGATGGGTGATTGTGCTCACGCATTCGCGCACCATGCCGTTCGTGTTGGGCCGCCACAGACTGACACTCGGTCGAGTGGGACGGTGAGCAAGTGCCCGCTACACTGGCTTCACGAACGTGGCTCAGCTACTGCATCAGCGCGCAGCGCGCGCTGACCCTGGCGGTCACGTTTCCGCCGGTACCCAGCGTAATGCGGTTCTGAATGTTGGCGGACGCGCTGCCAGTCGAGGTCGGGATCATCGTGTTGGCGACGATATCGATGTAGTTGCTGGATGTCTGCAGCACGCCGGCCGCGAGCAGCACCTTGCCCGCGGGGCAACTGGTCGAGAGCGTGGACTGCGAGCGTGCACCGAGTGAGACCGGTACCGACGTCACGAGCTCCCACCCATCCACCGCCGTCGCCGGCGCACCGAGAATGACCGACTGGACGCCATACGTACCAGGGAGCCGGACCGGGCTGGCCGGCATGGCGATCTGATGCCAGACGCCCGCACCGGGGTTCGCACCATCGGGCGCATTCGACGTCACGATCGTCATCGACTCGCCCATCACGCCACCGCCCACCATGCGCTCGTTCGCGTTGCAGCGGCCGTCGATGCGCACCGGATCATCGCCGCGTGACGTGGTGAGGCCGCCGAAGCCCGCTCGACGGAGCCCCGGAATCTCCGTGACGCAGACCGCGAGCGCGCGAAACCCCGCATATTCTCACCGGCGCAGCCTGCCCACGCGACGGTCCGGCGCGCGGGGGGCGCGAGCGCGTCAACACTCTCGGTGTGCCTCGGCGTGCTGAAGGGACACACGGCCTGCTTATGACACGGCGGCAGGGGGCAGGGCGGAAGCGGCAATGCCGAACGTTGCACCGAAGGTGCCCCGATCGGCGATGGTGCCCAACAAATCGATGTAGAGCGGCAGTGAGCCGCGCACGGGAATCCACACGCGCGGGGCATAGATCGGACGCGAGTCGGCTTGAGCCATCTGGCGCAGCCGGGGTGTGCGAAGCCGAGCGCCGTCGAGACGCCGCCGCCAAAAGATGAGGGTCTGCACCGCGAGCGATGTGTCCGCGTGGCGGTCCACCTGCACCACGAAGACCGCACCGAAAAAGATCGCCGGCGCGACCAGGATCAGCGTGAAGATCAGCAGCCCGGGGTCCGCGCTCTGCACGGCGAGCAGCGCCACACCGCCGCCACCAATGAGCGCTGCCGCAATGACCACGCGCCAGATCCACGCCATGGCGCCGTACCGATAGAGCGCCGTCACTCGACCTCCATGGGCATGACGTCTTCCGTCTCCACGCTCTCCGGCGCCTCGGTCAGATCGGCATCGACGTCACGTACGATGTCATGGATCGCCGTCGCGTCCCCGAGATCGAGTGTCGCCGAGTCCGCAGTTTCGGCGCGACTCGCGGCAGCGGAACGTGGGCCGAGGATGCGGGAGAGCGGTGCGCCGACACTCGTGAACGCGTTCGTGCTGCTCCGTCGCGACACCGCGGGCGTCGGGACCCGCGCGGGCGTCGACGTCACGGCAGCCGCTGAGGCTTCAGCTCGCGCGGGGGCGGGGTACAGGTGACGGACATCCCGCCGGCGTCGACCACGCACGTCGGATAGTCCGACGGGATATTCCGGAACATGCGAAATATCGGGCGGGCCGCAGGCTGTGCCTTGTCCATGCCGTAATCGCAGTAGATCCGATAGCCCGCGACGCCCGCTCTGGCGAGCCAGCCCTGCCCATGTTCGAAGGTCCAGTCGGTTTGATAGGTTGCGCCAGGCGCTATGACCATCTCCTTACAGACAATCTTTACCTCTCTGATCATCCGAGTGGGAGCGGTGGCCTGAGCGTGGGCGCTCGTTCCGTCGGCGGCGGCCGCGAGAACACATGCGAGGACGATGCCGTGTGCCTTCTTCATGGGTCCGAACTCCAGGTATGGGGCCGCAATCGTCGTGTGACGGCGGTCGAGACAGGAAATTCAATCGAGCTTGGTCGAGTATACGTCGTGGTGCACGCCGCGGAGAACCGGCGGACCGCGGGCGGGGCAGGCTTGGGCGCGCTGGCGCGGCTTGCGCGCCATCCAGTCGCGTGTCCCGGCGGGGAGCGCGTCGGTACGGGTACGTCACCGGCCACGAAGTCCGCACGAGGACTTCGACCGTGTACGCGCCGGTCGAAACGGCGGACAACGCAACCGTGAAGCCGGTCATATCGGGGAGCAGCGCACACGTGCGGCTCTCTCGTCCACCCGTGTATGGTTGGCGTTGATCCGCGGTAGAGCCGTTTTCTGCGACCACTGACGAACAGCCGTACCGCGGGTTGGCACGAGTCGTCGCCGATGCACAGCAACGGCTCCGGCGCCAACGGGTATCTGCATCTCCACCGGCTGGTCACCAACTGGGGCTTCCGCCCCGACGGCACGTACGTCATCTGGCCCGTGCACGATACGGCTCGCATGAGCGAGGCGGTCCGCCGCGCCGGAATGCCGAGGCAAAAACATAAAATGTCGCGGTTGCAGAGGCCGGCCGAGCCAGGAGCGAGAGCGCCATGGCGTGCGTTCGGTGCTTGCGACTGCATTCCTGCGGCTGCGTGCCAAGCGCGAGCGCCCGAACCTATCGAAAATACCGCCGCCAGCCGAAATTACCTCTGATGCCCCTACTGATCGACGACGACCCGCACGCGGAACTCGTTCGTCTCCGATTCGAGAGCGAACGGCGGCTGGTGCGGCATGCGACCACGCTGCTCTACCTGCCGAGCGTCGCCTTCGCGATCGTCGACTGGATCGTGACCCGGGACGCCGCGGACCTCGCGACGCTGTTTTCCCTGCGCCTCGGACTCTTCGCCATGTGGGCGGTTGGATTGTACGCGCTCGCCCGTATCACCACCCGCAGGGCGCTGGAGTGGCTGGTTCTGGGGCTGACGCTCGGCGTGGTGCTGCTTACCCTCGCCATTCACGCGGCGCGGCCGCCCGACAACTTGTATGCGGTGCGTGCGGAAACGCTCCTGGCCTTCGCGCTGTTCGTGGTGTATCCCAACCGGATCGTGTTCCAGCTCCTGCCTTGGGCGACGCTCACGATCGGAGTCGGAGCGTTGATGCTCTGGCACAATACCGGCACCTCGGGCGCCGACATGTTCTCAGCGATCTCCAATCTCGTGCTCGCGGCCATCCTGGGCCGATTGGTATCCGGCAACCGACGAAGACTCGAGTCCGACATGTCTGAGTCACTCGACCGGGAGCGGGCCGCGATTGAAGCCCGGGAGCGCGCGGTCGGTGCCCTGCGCAAGCTGCAGGGCATCATTCCGATTTGCGCGTACTGCAAGAACATTCGTTCAGCGGTCGGCGATTGGCACGGCATCGAGCAATACGTTCGGGCTAACACCAGTGCGGAGTTCTCGCACGGCATCTGTCCGGCATGCGAGTTGAAGCACTTTGTGGATCTCCCTCTCTCCGAGCAGTCGTGAGCCCGGTCGTGAGCCCGGTCGTGAGCCCGGTCGCCGCCTCGAGCGTCGGCCACTCATGCACCGTGGCCGGAACACAATCGGCAGCGTCTGGCCAGACGATCGTATGGACCTCGGGATCGCCACGCACTTGATCAACGCGCCCTGCGTCGCGCAGCAGCCCGAAGAAAGCACCAGCGCGCACGTCCGACAAATCAATGCACAACGCAATGCGTCGTTCGAGACCGTCGTCGAATCGAAGCTGGAGCGTAGACGGGGCCACGCACTCCGCACGCCGCACGACGCACTACGCACGACGCCCGAGCAGCTCGTGCACCTGCGCCAACAACTCCTCGCCGCGGAAGGGCTTGGCCAACACCGCGTCCGCTGGTTGTGTTTCTGTGTCATCCTCGAAGAGACCTTCGGCGTAGCCGGTCATGAGCATGACGGGAATCCCGGGGCGCAGCTGGCGCACCGTGCGCATCAGCTCGACCCCACTCATACCCGGCATCACGACATCGGAGATGACCAGATCGATATCGGCACCGCGACGCTGCAGTTCGCGCAGGGCCTCGTCGGCACTCGCGCATTCGATGACCTGAAGGCCGCAGCTGCCAAGCGTGCGCGAGACGATGCGCCGAATGGCCGGCTCGTCTTCGCACACGAGGACTTTCCCGGCGCCCAGTGTGCGCGCGTCGTCACGAACCGTCGCGAGCGTCGGAACGGTGAGTGGCGCGTGCGACCGTGGGAACCAGAGGCAGAACGTCGTACCCTCGCCCGGGGCGCTGCGAACGGTCACCGCGCCGCCCGCGCGGCGCATGATGGCGTGCACCGTCGCGAGCCCGAGTCCGTAGCCGCGGGCCCCTTTGGTGGAGTAGAACGGATCGAAGATGCGGCGGAGTTCCTCGTCGGTCATGCCCGTACCGGTGTCGCAGATCTCGAGCGTGGCGTACTCGCCAGCCGCCAGGTCCTGCGCCGTAGCCTCGATCGCGACGTACGCTGTCGTAAGGCGCACCCGACCGCCGCGTGGCATGGCGTCGCGTGCATTGGTCACCAGATTCAGCAGCAGTTGCTCGAATTGTCCGCGATCGATGGCGATGCGCCAGCTCTCCGACGCGTAGACCGGGTCGAGCACGACATGCTCTTCGAGCACCCGACGGAGCATGTCCAGCGTGCGCTCGACCTCGACGCGAAGTTCCGTGACGATCGGATCCATCGGCTGCGCGCGCGAGAACGCCAGCAGCTGGGCCGTGAGCCGTTTCGTACGCTCCACCGTCGTCTCGATCTCCCGCAACGGGGCGTCCGTGCCGGCGACGTGTCCCACGGTTGATCGCAAGGTGAACACCTGCCCGAGCACGATCGTCATGAGATTGTTGACGTCGTGCACGATGCCACCAGCGAGGCGGCCGATCGTTTCGAGCCGATTGACGCGCGCCGACTCGGCCTCATCGCGCTCCCTTCGCAGGAGATCCGTGGCCGTGGCAATCGCGCCCACGACCTCGCCCCGCGCATTGCGCATCGGCTGATAGCGCATTTCGATGCGGGTGTCGGGATCCGGCTCGATGATCGCGACATCCTCGTGGCCCGCCAGTGACCGCTCCCATCCCCTGGCTTG
The DNA here is from genome assembly GCA_964392395.1 of uncultured Gemmatimonadaceae bacterium. Lineage (GTDB taxonomy): Bacteria > Gemmatimonadota > Gemmatimonadetes > Gemmatimonadales > Gemmatimonadaceae > JACMLX01. Next base: position 1,480 of record CAYMQV010000168.1, on the reverse strand, counting down.
GCGATGCGTGACCTCCGGCGAGCCGATGCGTGGCCCGAGCGGATCCATGCCGAAGTGCAATCGGACCCCGGCCGACCCGCGAAACATCTGGTCGGCGGCCGGGCTGAAGCCGACGATCCGTCGCCCGACGTCTACCGCCAGCATCGGCGACGCGGCGGTATCGAGAAACGACTGGAAACGCGCCGACGACTCCCGCAGCTCAGTGAGTACCGCGGCCAGCAGGACCATCGGTATCGCCACCGCTCCGACGTACAACTCGACGCTGACAAAACGCGGCAGGCCCGGCGCGCGCGTCGCCGCAAACGGACCGATGCCGCGCGCCGTGAACGCCACGAGCACGACCATGACGATGATGCCGCCCCACGCGGTCGTCCCAACGCCAAAGCGATAGGCGATCACGAGCAGCAGTGGAACCAATACCAGACTGATGGGAAACGTCATGCCGGCGACCGACGGCTGAAACACCGCGAGCGTGGCCGATGCCGCGAGCACGAGCAGGGTGCCCGCACCTTTGGCCAGTTCCACGCCGTCGGTCCGACCAGCACGCGCCACCGCGTCACGCATGACCCACACGGTGGGCCCCAGCGTCAGCATCATGATCACTTCGGGCACATACCCGTGCGCGAAGTCGGCGAACAGATTCGCGGTTGACCCTGACGAGAAGACCACGGCGGAGACGAGCGAGGTGACCGGTGTGACCACGAAGCAGATCGCCGCCGTAAACTTCAAGTACGAATTTGGACGTTCGAGCGACAGTTGGTCACCAAGCAGGCGTGCGATAAACAGCGCGCCCCCCCACTCCGCCGCGAGTCGAAACAGGACGGCGGCAATCAGTGGCCAAACGGACAGGGCGGGCGAGACGAGGTGCGCGCCAATGTTCGCCAGCAGGGTGGCCAAAGCGACGGCTGTTCGAGTACCGCTGGGAGCGCCGAGGATCAGGACGAGGCCAACGGCCGCCGCCGGCCAGAGCCCGGTGTTCTGCCCGATGGCCGCCGTCGCCCTGATTGAGAGCCATTGCGAGAGGAAGTACAGCACGAAGGTGCCTGCGACGTATGCCACAGGCGGGAACACTCGATCCGCAGGTGGCATTGACGCGGATTCAGGCACGGGGCGGCACCGGCTGGGGACGAAATGAATTACCGGCAGAGCATACGATACCGCGGAGGCCACAGGAAGTCCGGCGGGCGTGTCGCTCTCGATTGGCGGAGCGTCATGTCACGGTCGGTGACGTGCTCGGCGATCCCGGCCGCTCCGTGCTGGTGCGCTTCATGCTCGATCAGAACGTTTCCGAGGGGCTCATCCTGGCACCAGTACCGCACGTCGCGGAGAGTAGGCAGGGGCGCCTGCTGGATCTCGGCGGCGCTCCGGATACTGGGCGGCAGGCGTGGTCAGGGGGCTTCGAGTGCCCACTCCGCGTTTCAGGAGCTATCATCTTCATCATGTCGAACTTCCGGCTGGCGCTCGTTGTTCTGCCCATGCT
>CAYMQV010000167.1:0-10329 GCA_964392395.1 uncultured Gemmatimonadaceae bacterium | reverse complement strand
GCAAAGACGCAAGGGCGCAAAGACGCAAGGGCCGTCTGCAGGATCCACACATCTCGGCGCGCTGTGATGATCAGCAGCGACTTCAGCACGGATGCGTTGTAACAGCAACGGCAGCAGCCCTTTGTTGCTGCTGTTCCCATACATCTGCGGTCCTTTGCGCCTTTGCACCTTTGCGCCTTTGCGTTAAGCCGTTGCCGTGACGCCGTTGCCGTGACGCCGTTGCCGTGACGCCGTTGCCGTGACGCCGTTGGGGTCGTGTCGCCGCCTCGCGATGCCGCTGGTCTCGCTCCGGGTGGCGCCGTGGCTCGCGCCACGATCCATCACCCGCCGTTCGCCACGGCACTGCGGCGACACCACACTAGCGGTGCTCCAGACGCACGACTGGCTGAGGTCGGTGGCGTTGACAGAACGCGTATTGGTGATGTTATGTTCTGATAATGATGCGCCTAACACTCTCGGTGATCGCATGCCGCTGACAAGAGCCGCGATTCGGCGCTTTGCCTGTTGCGTCAGGGTCGGGTCGTGGTCGGCGTTGCTGCTCGTGGCCTGTGTTACGCGGGCGGCCCCTCCGTTGCAACGCAGCGCCCGTCACGCAACCGTCATTGGTGAATTCTCTGATGACTACTCCGGTCGGTTTTCGATATCGGACACACTCTGGTTTCAGCGACCCCGCAACCGCTTCCGGATCGTGGAGTGGCATGATGATGAACAATTTCTCATCGCGCAGAACGCGCCAGACGATCCCAGCGCGCCGAACTTGTGGACGCGCATCGATTGGATGACGCTCGACGATATGCCCCCGTTTGCCTGGGGATTCTGCCTGACGGCGTATCGGGCGCCGACGCGGTTGGCGGCCCGCGAAACACGCGCCGCCGATCGCGCTGCACCACGCACCGGCTGCAACGGGTTCCCGTTCACGAGGATGCAGCAAATGATTGGAACTGAACAATGACGATGCCTGCAACACGGCTTCTGCATGTGATCATCATCACCGCGGAAGAACAATGTCAGGAATAAGGATGTCCTAATTTGCGCTGCGCGTGCCAGCGGGCCCTTGCGTTTCGCGGTCGTTGATCTCTATTGGAGTGTGGTCACGGAGATGTCCCGAGCTGGACTGATGCCTGTCATCGGAGCAGTGGACGATGCCGATTACGTACGAAGTTGACCAGAAGACGGAATGCGTCCGTGTCGTCGCGACTGGCGATGTCAGGATCGAGGATATGGTCGCATTGCTGTCCGAGCTCGCCGAAACGCGGTGCCTCGCCTTCCAGCAACTCTTTGACGCACGGCGCATGACGCTGGTAATGTCGGCCGACGAAATACGCCGGCTGGTTGCGTTCACCGCGCGATTGCGCGAGGAACACGGTCACGCACGGACGGCATTCGTCGCGGACTCGGATCTCACGTTTGGACTGGCGCGGATATATGCGACCTTGGCCGCGGACTCCGACAGTGGATTCATGGTCTATCGCACGATGGATGACGGCGCTGCATGGTTGGGTTGGCAGACCGCCGCCGCGCATCAGTAGTCTCGCTGACCGTCACGACGCGCGCTCGGCTGCCGTCACTCGCTCAACGGTTCGATCTGTACACTGGCCTGACCTCGCCGGTCGTAGCGAACCAGCACTCGCCACGGCCGACAGCAGACCTCGCAGTCCTCGACGTACTCCTGACGCGAGCCGCTCCCCGCATCGAGCGCGATTTCGATCGACTCGCCGCAGTACGGGCAGGTAATCACAGCCTCGCCATCGGCCGTCTCATCGCCGGTCGGGATCTCATCGGCGTCGTCGTCAAGCCGGTCGGGTCGCTCGCGCATGAAGTCTCACGGGTCTGGGGACGCCAGCGCGCGGCCGCCTGCGTGACCCGAGGCGCCACCAGTGGCGATGCGATATACACCGTTCCGGCGACAAACGCCCCGGATTCCGTGCGCCCCTGCTCGACGCCGCTGCGGCGCGCGATATTGGGGGAGACGCTTCCTCTCCCAACACCCGGCACCCATGAGCACCGAACCGACCCAGTCCTTCGCGAACCACGCCCGCATGGTTCCCGGATTCCACTACGTGACTGGCCTGCTGACGCTGGTCTTCCTCGGCTGGTCGATCCGCCATGCCATGACCGCGCGGACGCTCGATGCCCATGCCGAGATGATCGGGGCGTTCGCCTTGCTCGGCAACTACTGGTACACCCGCAGCTTTCCGCTCAAGGCGCAAGACCGCGTGATTCGTCTGGAAGAGCAGCTTCGCCTGACACGACTCCTGCCGGACAATCTTCGCGGTCGGGTGGATGAGCTGTCCGCGCGCCAGTTGATCGCCCTCCGATTCGCGAGCGACGGGGAGCTGCCTGAGCTCGTCCAGTGGGTGCTCACGGAAAAGGTGACTGACACCAAGCTGATCAAGCAGCGGATCAGAAATTGGCGCCCCGACTTCCACCGTGTCTGAGGGCGTCATGAGAGTCCCCGCGCTACGACGGATGGTTGTGACAATGTCATTGATGCTCACTGCAGTCGCGTGCGCATCCAGTCGCCCAGCGGAGTTCCTGGCGGCAACCGGTGGCGGCCCGCCGCGGCCGTTCTCGCCGGCGGTGCGCGTCAACGGCTTCCTCTTTCTCTCCGGCCAGCTCGGTACCGACAGCAGCGGAACGTTGGTCAAGGGGGGCATTCAGGCTGAGACGCGCCAGACTCTGGAGAACATTCGCGACGTGCTGCGGCGTAGTGGCTCGTCACTCGGCCGTGTGGTCAAGTGCACCGCCTTCCTGGCGGACATGCGTGAGTGGGCCGCCATGAATGAGGTGTACGTCACCTTCTTCGAGGCGGGGAAGCTGCCGGCTCGAAGCGCGATGGGCGCCAGCGGACTGGCGCTCGGCGCCAAAGTCGAAATCGAATGTCTTGCGCACTGACGGCGCCGTGCGGCGTCCATCCCTGCTTCGTTTCCGGCATCCTCAGATGACACGTCCCGTGCTTCCAACCATCGCCGTCGCGGTACTTTTCTTCGTCGCGTCGCTGGCCTCGGTGTCGGGTGCTGTCGCACAGGTGGCGAAGGCCGGCATTGCCGCGGTACAGCCATAGAGCCGCTCACCGTGGTGTCGCATCTTCGCCGGGCAACCGCCGCCGACGTTCCGTCGATCACTGCACTGATCGACGCGTCGGTGCGGGGGCTGAGCATCGGCTACTACACTCAGGCGGAGATCGACGAGTCGCTGGTGTCCGTCTTCGGCGTCGATTCACAGCTGCTCGCCGACCGCACGTACTTCGTGATCGAGTCCGAGGGTGTGCTCGCCGCCAGCGGAGGATGGAGCAAGCGCGCCACACTGTATGGCGGCGATCAGGTGAAGTCCGCTCCGGATCCGTTGCTCGATCCCCGTGTCGATGCCGCCAGAATCCGTGCGTTCTACGTCGCGCCCCAGTTTGCGCGCCGCGGCCTGGCTCGCCAACTCTACGACGCCTGCGTTGCCGATGCGCTTGTGTCCGGGTTCAATCGCTTCCAGCTCGGTGCGACGCTGCCGGGTGTGCCGCTCTACGAAGCGCTCGGGTTTCGGGCGCTCGATCGCGTCGACTTCCCGATGCGTTTCGGCCTGTCGCTTCCAGTGGTTCGTATGGAACGCAATATTCCGTGACACAGGGAGGGAGCAGATGCCGACACTTCGCAATCCAGCCGACCGCGCGGCGCTGATCGCTCGGCTCGACCGACTGACGCCCGCTGCAACACCGCGCTGGGGGCGCATGAATGCCCGGCAGATGCTCGCGCACGTGGTGGACGGCTTCCGCATGGCGGCCGGTGAACTGCCCGTCCGGTCGAAGCATGTCCTGCCGCTCCGGCATTTCCCGCTCAAGCACCTCATGCTTTACGTGTTGCCGTTTCCGAGAAACGTCCCGACCGCGCCGGAACTGGTGTCGCGCCCCCCAGAGTCGATCGATCTCGAACGGGCCAGGGTCAAGGAGTTGCTCGTGGTGCTGGGAGCCTTCCCCGACGATGCGCGCCGCGCCCATCACCCGATATTCGGCGCCATGACGACTGCGCATTGGGGGGCCCTCGGCCACAAGCATTGCGATCACCACCTGCGTCAGTTTGGCGTCTGAGCCGATCGACCCCGCCGCCACACCGGCGCGGGTCCTGCCACTGACGATCCTGGCGTTGCTCGCATTCGCCGGCAACTCACTGCTGACGCGCCTCGCACTGACGCAAACCCGAATCGATCCGGCAAGCTTTACGTCGATACGCTTGATGTCCGGCGCGATGGTGCTGTTCCTGATCTTCAAGCTGCGACGCGGCCGGATTCCGCGCGGTGGCTCCTGGCCATCGGCCATCGCATTGTTCGTGTATGTCGCGGCGTTCTCGTTCGCGTATGTGAAACTGACGACGGGAGCCGGCGCCCTGCTGTTGTTCGGCGCGGTGCAAGCCACGATGATCACCACCGGCTTGGCACGCGGCGAGCGGCTCGGCGCGGTCCAGTGGACCGGTCTCGGGCTGGCGTATGCCGGCCTGATCGGGCTCCTCCTCCCGGGTGTGTCATCGCCCCCGATCGCGTCGGCGGCGCTGATGCTGGCGGCCGGCGTCGCCTGGGGCGTCTACTCGCTGCGCGCGAGGGGAGCCGGCGACGCGATCGCGGCCACCGCCGGCAACTTTGCGCGCGCCGTGCAGCTCACGATCGTGATGAGCATCGCGGCGCACAGCACACGGACACTGGACCGCGATGGCCTGCTCTACGCCATGCTCTCCGGTGCGCTCGCCTCAGGCGTCGGGTACGCGGTCTGGTACACCGCGCTGCGCGGCCTCCGTGCCACCAGTGCCGCCAGCGTGCAGCTCAGTGTGCCCGTGCTGGCGGCACTTGGCGGCGTGCTCCTGCTCGGCGAGCCACTCACGCTCAGGCTCGCCCTGATGGGCGCCGCGATACTCGGTGGTGTGGCGCTCGTCGTCCTGATACCGGCGCGACCTCAGGCCGTCGAGTAGCCGCGTTCCAGCAGAAACGCTGCGATCACCGTCTGGTCGTCGATCACCTCGACCGTCCCAGGCTTCAGCCCCACTCGGACGAGCATCCCCGTTCCCGTCGTCGTTGCAATCACGATCGAATCGGTGGTGAGGCAGACGATCTCCGCATCTTCCGCCAGTTGGCCAGGGTGGCCGCTGAAGTGCATCGCGGCACCCTCGCGCAGTTCGACGCCGAGGCTCTCCGGACCGGTGACGGTCCACGTCGCACCGGTGAAGAGCACCACGTCGTTCCGACCGAGTCCGAACTCGCCCGCAGCGTCGCGCGGCGGGGGGGCGTTCGGATCCACGCTGGCGTTCAGGCGAAAGGTCTCGAAGGCTTCCTCGACATCCGCGGCTTCGGTTTCGATGCGGATGGCCTCGCCGGTCACCAGATGCACGGTGACGGCCTTCTCCTCGCTCGTGATACCGTGCCAGACCCCGCGCGCAAGCCGCAGCGCTTCCTGCGTCTCTTCCGTCGCCAGAAACCGATACTCGCGCATCAGGCCCGCCGCGGCATCAGCACCGTATAGTCGAAGTCGAGGACCACGGCCGGGTGGTAGGCGCCCTCAGCGTCCTGATACGGGAAGTCGGTGCAGGCGTGATCCTTCGCCGCCACCGTTCGGATGCGCAGCGCACCGATGTCCTCGCGATCCGGCAGCTCCATGCGCGCGAGAATTTCCGACCAGGCGTAGATGGTGTCACCCGCAAATGATGGCGCGGTGTGGCGACCGCCGTTAATTGCAGCGACGCAGAGGGCGTTGCCCAACCCATTGAAGCTCAACGCGCGTGCCAGGCTGAGCACATAGCCACCGTAGACGATGCGTCGGCCGAATCGTCCCTCGCGCTCGACGTGCTGGTTGAAGTGCACCCTCGCCGTGTTCTGGAAGAGTCGGGCCGCCATCATGTGTTCGGCCTCCTCGATCGTCATGCCATCGACGTGATCGATCTTCTCGCCGACGTGGTAGTCATCCCAGAGAAAGGGGCTCCCGGCCAGTGCGGTATCGTAGGTGCCCGGTTCGATCTCGAATGGCACATGCAGATCGGCCGCGTCGACCGCATCATCGAGCGTCGGGATGACGATCACCGGGGCCGGGGCGTCTGACTGGCGTTTGCGCACCATCACCCAGCGAACGTAGTCGAGCACCATGTCGCCAACCTGATTCACGCCGATCGATCGGACGTAGACGACGCCAGTCTTTCCGTCCTTGTTCTCCTTGACGCCGATCACCGTCGAGGTGGTGGAAAGCGTGTCGCCGGGATACACCGGTACGCCGAACCGACCGTTGGCGTAGCCGAGGTTGGCGATCGCATTCAGCGAGATGTCGGGCACCGTCTTGCCGAAGACGACGTGGAACGCGAGCAGACTGTCCACCGGCGCGCCACCGAGTCCGACGCTGGCGGCGAATGGATCCGACGAGGGAACCGCGAATCGTCCGCCGAACAGCGCCGTGTACATCGCGACTTCGCCCTCCGTCACCGTGCGCGGCGTGGCGTGGATCATCTCCTGTCCGACCGAGAAATCCTCGAAGAAGTTGCCCTGCTGCGTCTTCGAGACGGGAGCCGATTCAGAACTCATATGCCGCCGCCAGCGCAGGGTCCTTGCGCGCCACCAGTCGTGCCAGATCGACGATCACCTTGGCCTGCTTCCAGGTCGCGTCGTCCTGCATCTTGCCGTCGATCATGGCCACACCGCTGCCGTCGGGCATCGAGTCGAGGATGCGCTTCGCGAAGAGCACCTCATTCACGTCCGGGCTGAACACGCGCTTCGCGATCGCGATCTGATTTGGTGCCAGCGACCAGGCGCCGCTGCATCCCATGATGAATGCGTTGCGGAACTGCGCCTCGCAACCGGCTTCGTCCTTCAGGTCGCCAAACGGGCCATAGAACGCACGGATTCCGTTCGACGCGCAGGCGTCCACCATCTTCGCCACGGTATAGTGCCACAGATCCTGCTGCGCGAACGGCCGGTCTGCCTGGCCCGGCAGCGGATCGGCCAGCACTCCATAGAACGGGTGCCCGCCGCCAACGCGCGTCGTCTTCATGCCACGTGACGCCGCCAGATCCGCCGGCCCGAGGCTCATGCCGTGCATCCGCGGGCTGGCGCACGCAATCTGCTCCACATTCTTCACGCCTTCGGCCGTCTCGAGCAGCGCATGCAGCAGGATCGGCTTCGTCACGCCGTAGCGCGCTTCGAGGAGTGCCAGATACTGATCGACAAAATGAATGTCCCACGGTCCTTCGACCTTCGGGATCATGAACACATCGAGTCGATTGCCAGCCTCCCGCACGATCTGGTCGAGATCGTCCAGGAACCAGGGGCTGTTGAGACAGTTCACCCGGACCCAGAGTGCGGTGTCGCCCAGATCGATGGCGTTGGCCGCTTCGATGAATCCCTTGCGCGCAGCCTCCTTCGCATCGACCGGAATCGCATCCTCCAGATTGCCGCAGAGCACATCGACCTGCCTCACCGTTTCCGGGAGCTTGGCGCGGATCTTCTCCAGATGCGGCGGGAAGAAGTGGACGACGCGCTCGGGACGGACCGGCAGCTCGCGCAGGGGTTTCGGGGCCCCGATTGCGAGCGGCTTGTAGAAATTCGCAGGGAGCTTCACAGCACGATCTCCAGGTGGTGGTTCAGCACGCAGCAACGCCGCGGGCGGTGCTCAACTGCGGGGGCCTGCCACGATGCCATCATCGTGCAGGAGACCCACGTCGCGTTCGGTCAATCCAAGAATATCCAGCAGAATTTCATCGGTGTGCTGGCCGAGCCGCGGAGCCGGAGCCACGGGAACGCGCTCGACGCGGCTGAAGTGCAGCGGCGATGCCGGCGTGAGCAGGTCACCCACACCCGGCTGATGCAGCATGGCAAACATGGGGTTGTCGGCGGAGAGGTCGGTGTCGTGTGCGATGGCCTGCCTCACCGTGCGATAGGGCGCCCAGGTCACGCGCGCCGCATCGAGTGCCGTGCCGGCTTCGTGCAGTGTACGAGTGGCAAACCATGGCGCGAGGAGCAAGGCAATCGCTTCGCGTGCCCGGAATCGGTTGCCCTCGTCGTCCAGATCGAGCGCCAGTCGCGTGCCCAGTGCCGCGAGTGCATCGGCGCTGCCGGTTGCCGTCACCAGCGTCTTCCACTGCATGTCCGTCAGCCCCACCACCATGGCGCGCTCGCCATCGCGTGTGACGAAGTCGCGGCCGAACGCACCGAAGAGATAATTGCCATACCGCGATCGATCGCTGTCATTGACCATCACTTCGGCAATCATGCCGAGGTGCCCCAGCATGGCGAGCCCGACGTCCTTCAGGGCCAGCGTGACGAGTTGGCCGGCGCCATGCCGCGTGCGATGCCGGTCGGCGGCCAGGATGGCGACGGCAAGCAGGTTGCCCGCAATGGCATCCCACGCCGGAAAGACGTGATTCACCGGCTCCACGGAATCCGCGGGGCCGGTCAGCGCCGGAAATCCGATGGCAGGGTTGACGGTGTAATCCACTTCCGACCCACCATCGCGTCGACCCAGCAGGTTGACCATGATCAGGTCGGCCCGGTGGGCCGAGAGCTGCTCGTAACTCAGCCATCCCCTGGCGGGGAAGTTCGTGCTGAAAATGCCAGCGTCGGGTCCGGGTGCGGCGATCAACCGTGTCAGGAGCTCCTGACCGCGCGGCGACCGGAAGTCCACCGCGATCGAGCGTTTCCCCTTGTTCAGACCCGTCCAGAAGAGACTGTGCGCACCGTCATTGGTGAGCGGCCAGCGACCAAAGTCGAGCCCACCGCCGATCGGATCGAACCGGATCACATCGGCGCCAAGCTGCGCCAGCGTCATTCCACCGAGTGGCGCCGCAACGAACGCCGATCCCTCCACCACCCGCAGTCCGTGCAGAATGCCGGTCATGGGAGTCGCCCTGGTGGTACGTTGAACGGTCGGTGTGGCATCCTCAGATGACACGCTTCGCGCGAAGATCGGCAATCTGCGCCGACGTCATCCCGAGCACGTCCGTCAGCACCTCTTCCGTGTGCTCGCCGAGCTTCGGGCCCAGGCTGCGAATACTCCCCGGTGTCTCGGAGAGGGCAGGGACGGGGGATGGCACGATGATCGACTCGCCCGTCTCCGGATCGTCGAAGGACACGAGATTCCGGCGGGCATGAAACTGCCGATCACCAAAGATGTCGGCGATGTTGTTGAGCGGTCCCGCCGGTGTGTCGGTGGCGTAGCACCGTTCGAGCACCTGCTCCCGCGTCAGTGATCCGCACCAGTCGCGAACGATCTCGTTCACATCGTGGCGGTGCTCCAGTCGGGTCTTCTGTTCGCCGTAGGTACTCGATGCCGCCAGCTCCGGTCGCCCCATCGCCATCGCGAGGCGTCGGAACAGCTTGTCGGTAGCGGTCGAGATGGCGACCCACTTGCCATCCTTCGTGGCAAAGTGTCCATGCGGGCACGCGAAATCATTGTGTGACGATCCCTGACGCTCACGCACGGTGCCGTACATCGCGAACGCCGGTGCCAACTCCTCGGTGCAACGGAACACCGATTCGTACAGCGCCGCATCCACATACTGTCCCTCACCCGTCAGATCACGATGGCGCAACGCCATCAGCACGCCGAGGCAGCCGTACAGGCCCGTCATGTAGTCACCGAGCGTGGTCGATCCGGGCGTGACCGGCGTGCCCTTCGGCATGCCGGCGAGATAGGCGATGCCACCCACCGCGTGCGCAACCCGCGCAAAGCCCGGGCGGTCGCTGTACGGGCCGGTCTGCCCGTACCCGGTGACCCGAAGCATGATCAGGCGCGGATTGATCGCATGGAGAACATCCCATCCCAGTCCCCACTTCTCGAGCGTGCCGGTGCGGAAGTTCTCGCAGAGGACGTCGGTCTTTGCAATCAACTCCTTGAAGAGTGCGACCCCTTCCGGCTTGCGCAGGTCGAGCGTCACCGAGCGCTTGTTGCGTGACTCACTCATCCACACCAGCGTATCGCCGCGCTGCGACGGCGTGCCGAACCGGCGAAGCGCATCACCACCGATCGGGTGTTCGACCTTCAGCACGTCGGCACCGAACTCGCCCAGTATGGTCGCGCAATAGGGTGCCGCGATGACGGTGGCGACGTCCATCACCCGAATGCCGGCCAGCGGCAGGGCCGCAGGATCCTGTGGGGGCATGGTCCAGGGCCTCAGATGATCTTCTGCTGACGCAGCCGCTGCAATTCAGCGGCCGTCAGCCCGAGGAGTTCTCGCATCACTGCGTCGGTCGCGTTGCCCAGTGTGGGCCCGAGATTCGTGATCCGGCCTGGCGTGGCTGAGAGCGTCGGCACCACGCCAGGGACGACGATCTCGCCCAGTTCCTCGTCGAGGATGCGGGCCAGATTGCCGCGCGCGA
>CAYMQV010000166.1:0-10448 GCA_964392395.1 uncultured Gemmatimonadaceae bacterium | reverse complement strand
GCGCTGCGCGCGCAGCGCTGCAAGGTGCGCATTCACCGCAATGCGATGCAACCAGGTCGCGAGGGCACTCTCACCGCGCCAGTGGGGCAGGCCACGCCACGCCTGCAGAAAGGTTTCCTGCAGCAGATCGGACGCCAGCACGTCATCACCCGCCAGCCGGATCAGGAGCGCAAAGACGCGCGGCGCGTGGCGACGATAGAGCGCGCCGAATGCGGCATCATCGCCCTGCTGTGCCGACGCGACCAGCGCCCGCTCACGATCTGCGTCGTCGGGCGACGAGACGGATGCGGAAGGTGATGTCGTCATCAAGGAGATCATTGCCAAGTTCCGAGCCACGGTACGACAGCCCCCAGAGATGTCGGTTGATACGAAAGTACGCGTTGGCGGCGACGCTCGCTTCCGGTGCCGCATCGAGGTGCGCGTCGAAGGAAATCGGCTTCGTGGAATCCCGGATGGAAAGCAGGGCGTCGACCCGCAATACCCCTTGAACAGTCCTGCGGGCCCGTTGGATGCGCAGGGTGGCTGTCGGGAAGCGCCCGACGTCGAAGAAGTCGGCCGCAAGCAGGTGCTTTCGCAGCCGGTTCTTCGGGATCGGCTCCCAGGCTGGAATGTCCGTGACATCGAGCGTGGAGAGTGGAATCGTGATCACACCAGACACCAGGTCCGCACCGCCGAGCAGGATCATTCCGCGCGCCACACCGACAGTCCCTTCATGCTTGCCACGTCCGCCGAACTTCGTGCCTTTCCACGCCACGATGGTCGAGTCGACATCGAGTCGCATGGTGTCTGCCCGCGCCGGGTCCCAGAGCCGGATATCGCGCGTCGCGCGCCAGGTTCCGTCGCTGGCACGCGTCGGGATCGCGACGCCATCGCCCCCAAAGCCCGGCCGGGTGGCGCGGCGCGCGGCAGTCATCAACGGATCATCCGCGAACTCCACCGGGTCGATTTCGCAGGCGATGCCGCCTGGCGCGAGAATCTCGAGGTGAATGTGCTGCGCTTCGACGTTCCCGGGGTAGGCGCCCGGTCGGATCGTCGCCAGTGTGTAGCGCCCATCGGCATTCGTGATCGCCCAGCCTCGAATCCGTCCGTGCAGCGCGGCCAGCCCGGTGGCGCCGGCGTCCCGCGCGTAGGCGCCGCGCTGGTTGGTCTGATACGCGTACACGATCACGCCGGGGGCAATCGTACGCCCGTCCGTCCGGCGGACGATCCCGGTCACCACCAGCCGTTCACCGGGTTCGTCGGCGCGGGCCAGTGTCGCGACCGCCGACGTACCGCGCGATACTTCCTCCGGACCTCGTGCCGGGCACCACTGTGCCTGCACCAGCGTCGGCAAAAGAACGAGCAGCGCGCTGGACGACGGAATTCGAAGCATTCGGGTAGGCTCGCGGAGGGGGTTCAGCCGTTGGATGCCGGCCACGGCTCCGTTGCGTAGCGCCGCGCCCGGTGAGAGTCAGCTGCATCAGACGGGCAGCGATCCGACGTCTGCCAAAGGCCAATCCCGAGGCCCAACCTCCCTGTTGCAGCCGACTGGAGAGTCTCTGCAGAATTCGGAGGGGCCGCGCTGTCCGGGCGGTGGAAATCAGGCCAGCATCAACCCGTCGATCACTCCAACACACCAGGCCTTGCGCGCACAACCTGGACCGGTAGTCCGACCCGGCACCAGCGCCCCGTGTTGCCAACCCCGGGGCCTGCCGCGAAATTGCACGGTCCGCCTCACCTTCAGGAGCCCGAGCATGCCGGTCACGTTCACTGTCAACGGAACCCCGCGAACCGTCGACGTTCCCTCCGACATGCCGCTCCTCTGGGTGCTGCGTGATGTGCTGGACCTCAAGGGCACCAAGTTCGGCTGCGGGCTGGGCCAGTGCGGCGCCTGTACGGTGCACCTCAATGGCACCCCGGTCCGCTCCTGCCAGCTGCCATCGGCAGCCGTGCAGGGCGCCAAGGTGACGACCATCGAAGGTCTCTCGCCAGACGGCGCCCATCCGCTGCAGAAGGCGTGGACTGAGCTGGACGTGCCACAGTGCGGGTATTGTCAGGCCGGCCAGTTGATGAGCGCCGCCGCGCTCCTCGCAAAAACTCCAAAGCCGACCGACGCGCAGATCGACGCCGCCATGAACGGCAACCTCTGCCGATGCGCGACGTACACGCGCATCCGGGAAGGAATTCACCGCGCGGCCGGCACCGTACGCCCGGGTAACGCCAGTGTTGGAGGAGGCCGCTGATGTCACTCGACTCTGCAATCGACCGCCGGCAGTTCCTGCGCGTCTCGACGCTGGCGGGCGGCGGGCTGCTGATCGGCGCCTGGCTCGACTTTGGTCGCGACGGTGTGCTGCAGGCATCCGAGGTCCACGGCGCAGCCGGTGACTTCTCCCCGAACGCGTTCATCCGCATCGCGCCCAGCGGCGCGATCACCATCATGTCGAAGAATCCCGAGGTCGGTCAGGGCATCAAGACGATGCTGCCGATGCTGATCGCCGAGGAACTGGACGTGGACTTCAGCGCGATCACGATCGAGCAGGCGATGAGTGATCCATCGAAGTACGGCACGCAGGTCGCAGGTGGCAGCACGGCGACTCCCACCAACTGGGAGCCACTGCGACGCGCGGGCGCCGCCGGACGGCAGATGCTCATCGCGGCGGCAGCGCAGGCGTGGAACGCGCCGGCGACGGAATGCACCACGGCATCGGGCGTGGTGTATCATCGCGCGTCGAATCGTCAGATGACCTACGGCGCGCTTTCGACTGCGGCATCGGCGCTCACCGCGCCTGAACTCGCGACCGTCACGCTGAAGAATCCGAAGGATTTCAAGATCATCGGCAAGGCGATCAGCGGCGTCGACAACAACAAGGTGGTAACCGGCAAGCCGCTGTTCGGCATCGATGTGACGGTGCCGGGTATGCTCTGCGCGACCTACGAGAAGTGTCGTGTGTTCGGGGGCCGCGCCGTCAGCGCGAACCTCGATGAGATCAAGGCGCTGCCCGGCGTGCGCCATGCCTTCATCATTGAAGGTGGCACCGTGCTGAGCGGCCTCCTGAGCGGCGTGGCCATCGTCGCCGATTCGTGGTGGGCAGCCAGGTCGGCGCGCGGCAAGCTCCGCGTGACCTGGGACGAAGGAGCCACGGCGCAGCAGAGCACGGCGTCGTTCGCGGCCAAGGCATCCGAACTCTTTGCGCAGGCACCACAGCGCGCCCTGCGGACCGATGGCGATGTGACCGCGGCGTTCGCCGGCGCCGCGAAGACGGTCGAGGCAACCTACGAGTATCCGTTCCTCGCCCATGCAACGCTCGAGCCGCAGAACTGCACCGCGCACTTCAAGGACAACGCGATCGAGATCTGGGCGCCGACGCAGAATCCGCAGTCGGGACGCGTGCTCGTCGCCAAGACACTCGGCATCGCCGAAAAGGACGTCGCGATTCACATGACGCGCAGCGGCGGCGGGTTCGGGCGACGCCTGAACAACGACTACATGGTGGAAGCGGCGATGATCTCCAAGCTGGCTGGTGCACCGGTCAAGGTGCTCTGGACCCGCGAGGATGACATCCAGCACGACTTCTACCGTCCGGCCGGTTTCCACAAGCTGAAGGGCGCGGTGGATGCCAGCGGCAAGCTCACGGCGTGGCAGAATCACTTCGTCAGCTTCTCGAACAACGGCACCGACTTCGTCGCCAGCGCGGGCATGGACGGCGCCGAGTTTCCAGCAACGAGCATTCCGAACTACGCCCTTGGCGTGAGCACCATGCCCCTCGGTGTGCCGACGGGCTTCCTGCGCGCTCCGGGCAGCAATGCGCTGTCGTACGTGATGCAGTCGTTCATCGATGAGCTGGCCCACGCCGCCAGGAAGGATCCGGTGCAGTTCCGCCTCGACCTGCTGGCCGCGATGCCGACCGAGTCACCGCGCGGCGTGATGGTCGCGTCGCGGATGAAAGGTGTGCTCGAACTGGTCGCGCAGAAGTCCGGCTGGGGCACACGCAAGCTGCCCAAGGGCACCGGCATGGGTGTCGCCTTCCACTTCTCGCATCGCGGCTACTTCGCCGAAGTGGTGGAAGCGACCGTGACGAAAGCTGGCAAGCTGACGGTGAACAAGGTGTGGGTGGCGGGCGATGTCGGCAGCCAGATCATCAACCCGTTCGGCGCGATCAATCAGGTGCAAGGGTCGGTGCTCGACGGCATCAGCGAAGCGCTGGCACAGGAAATCACGATCGAAGCCGGCCGGACGAAGCAGAGCAGCTTCGCCGACTTCCCGCTCATCAGGTTGACGCAGTCGCCGGTGGTCGAGGTGCACTTCCGCACCACCGAGTATCCGCCGACTGGCATGGGTGAGCCGGCGCTTCCGCCGGTCGTTCCGGCGCTCTGCAACGCAATCTTTGCCGCCACGGGCAAGCGCATCCGGTCGTTGCCATTGTCGAAACACAACCTCAGCTGGGTGTGAGGCGGCGGCCGTGAAGCAGTGGCTGGAGTCGCGGCAGGTCTTCGAGCAGTTGGCCGCCGCACACGCGGCTGGCCTTCGTGCGGCACTCGCCACGGTGGTGCGCGTAAATGGCTCGGCGTACCGTCATGAAGGCGCCAAGCTGCTGGTGACGGAAGGTGGTGGCGGTATCGGCAACGTGAGCGGCGGGTGCCTCGAAGCCGATGTGCGTGAAGTGGCGCACCAGGTGCTCACCACCGGCATGGCACAGCTGCGCACCTACTGTGGTGGCGCCGAGGAGATCGCGGCCTGGGATCTCGGCGTCGGGTGTGACGGTGAGGTGGAGATCCTGATCGAACCGGTATCGACGGCGCGTGTCGCGGAGCGGGATGCGATCAGCGCGGAGCGGCCATACGTCGCGGTGACCGAACTGCGCGTGCCGCGCGAGTATGGCGAGGCGGCACGGATCGTGGTTTCTGATGCGGGGGGCTCCGGAACACTTGGCAATGCGGTGCTCGACGCGCACGTGCGCCAGCATGCAGCGCGGTGGATTGCCGAAGGCGTGTCACGCCAGGAGCTGATCGGCGAGACGCGGCTGCTGCTCGATGTACTCTCACCACCGCCACGGCTGGTGGTGGTCAGCGCCGGAGACGACGCGCGCGTGCTCGCGAGGGTGGCCAGCGACGTCGGGTTCAGGGTCGTCACGGTGGATCGCCGGCCCGGGCTCCTGATGCGCGAACGGTTCCCGGCCGCGATCACGCTGGTGGAGTCCGATGCCGCACGATTGAACGAACAGCTCGTGCTCGACGCGTCGTGCTTCGCGGTGGTGATGACGCATGACTTCGCCGACGACACGAACTATCTGCGCGCCCTGTTGCAGACGCCAGTGCGATATCTCGGCGTCCTGGGGCCGCGGCAGCGCACCGAGCGCATCCTGTCCATACTGCGCCGCGACGGCGACGTGGACGTGTCGCGAGTGTATGGCCCGGTCGGCCTGGACATCGGCACCGACGGCGCCGAACAGGTGGCGCTGGCCGTGGTGGCCGAGCTGCTGGCCGTGCGTGCGGCGCGGCAGCCGCGATCGTTGCGCGAACGCCTGGCGCCGATCCACGCCGTCGGTGAGTAAGCCGCGCATGGCGAGCATCGTGCTCGCGGCTGGTGCCTCCAGCCGGATGGGTCGCAACAAGATGCTCCTGCAGGTGGATGGCGTTCCGATGGTGCGCCGCGCGGTGCAGCAGGCAACTGAGGCCGGGCTCTCGCCGGTGGTGGTGGTGGTCGGTCATGAGGAGGCGCTGGTGCGGGCGGCTCTCGATGGACTCGACTGCCTGTTCGCGGTGAATGATGAATACACTGGCCCGACCAGTACGTCGCTGCATGCCGGGCTCCGCGCGCTGGATGCAGAAGTGACGGCGGTCGTGATCCTGCTCGGTGACATGGTGCGCGTCACGTCCACGATGCTCACCGCACTCACCGATGCTGCACGCGAAAGTGGCGCACCGCTGGCGGTGTCGCGCTACGGCGATGTGCTCGCGCCTCCCCTGCTCTTCCAGCGCGTGTTGTGGGACGAGCTGCTGGCCTGGCATGGCGAAGGGTGTGGCAAGGCCGTGGTGAAGCGGCATCAGACGGAGGCATCGATCATCGACTGGCCTAAGAGCGCATTGCGCGACGTGGACACACCGGACGATTACCGCGAACTGGTCTCCGCGTGAAGCGACGAACGTTCGTGCTGCGCCTGGTCGGGGCGGCGGGCGCACTCGGCGTCGGGTGGACGTTCTTCCCGCCGCGCGGCCGCTTGGGCGATGGTTCGAGGATTGCAGAGGGCCCGGGCGAGTCGGCGCTCAACGGCTGGGTGAAGATTGGCACCGACGACACCGTGACGGTGATCATGTCGAAGTCCGAGATGGGCCAGGGGATTCACACCACGCTGGCGATGCTGCTGGCCGACGAACTGGATGCGGAGTGGTCGCAGGTGCGCATCGAGATGGCGCCGGTGGGTGACCCGATCTACAACAACATCGCCACGGTCGTCGACGGCCTGCCCTTTCATCCCGACGATCATGGCCTGATTCAGCGCACGACGGCGTGGCTGACCGCCAAGACGATGCGCGAAGCCGGCGTGATGATCACCGGAGGCTCCTCGAGCGTGAAGGATCTCTGGCTGCCGATGCGACAAGCGGGGGCCTCGACCCGTGCGCTGCTGGTGAGCGCCGCCGCCGCGAAATGGAAGGTGCCGGAGTCGACGATCACCGTGGCGGGTGGCGTTTTGTCTCACGCCGACGGCCAACGCGCGACGTTCGGGCAGCTGATCACCGAGGCGTCGACGATGACGCTCCGCAATGACGCGCGACTCAAGTCTGCGGCACAGTTCACGCTCATCGGCAAGCCGATGCGTCGGCTGGAGAGCGCCGCCAAACAGCGTGGGACCGCCACGTTCGGCATCGATGTCGTCGTGCCGGGTATGCAGTACGCGAGTGTGGTGATGTGCCCGGTGCTCGGTGGCACCGTGGCGAGCATGGACGGTGCCGCCGCCTGGCTGCTTCCGGGTGTGAAACAGGTCGTTGCGATCGATGGATACAACGGAGGAACTGGCGGCGTCGCCGTCATCGCCGATACTCCGTGGCACGCCATGAAAGCTGCAAAGGCGGTGACGGTCACCTGGAACAACGGCGCGATGGCGGCTGTCTCGAGCGCGTCGGTGATGCAGCAGCTCGCATCGACACTCGATACCGACGATGGCCACGCGTATCTCAGGCGCGGCAACGTGGACGACGCGCTGGCCGCGGCAGCGACGCAGGTGACGGCCGAGTACCGTGCGCCGTTTCTGGCGCACGCGACGATGGAGCCGATCAACTGCACGGTGCAGTTCGCCGAGGGCCGCGCGACCGTCTGGGCTTCGACCCAGGTGCCGGGACTGGCGCGACGCGCGGTCGCGAAAGTCCTTGGAATCGCATCGGATCAGGTCACGATGCACGTCCAGCTGCTTGGTGGTGGTTTCGGACGACGCCTGGATGTCGACTACATCGCACAGGCGGCGGCGATCGCGAAGGCCGCCAGCGGCGCGCCCGTACAGACAGTCTGGTCACGCGAGGAGGACATCCGTCACGACTTCTATCGACCCGCGTGTGTCTCACGTTTTTCGGCCGGACTCGATGCCTCGGGCAAACTGCTGGCGTGGCGGAATGTGTCGGCGGGTCAGTCGGTCGTCGCGGCGACGATCGGCCGCTACTTCGGACTGCCGGCCGGACCGATCGACAAGACGACCAGCGAAGGGTCGTTCGATCAGCCGTACGAGTATCCGGCCGTGCGGGTTGGTCACGCGATCGTGGATCTGCCGGTGCCGACGGGATTCTGGCGCGCGGTCGGCCATTCGCATCAGGGGTTCTTTACCGAGAGCTTCATGGATGAAGTGGCGGTGGCCGCGACGGCCGATCCGGTTGCGTTCCGATTGGCGTTGCTCGCCAATCATCCGCGACATGCGCGGGTGTTGACACGCGTGGCCGAACTCGCGGGGTGGGCAGCGCCGCTGGCGCCGGGCGTCGAGGGCACACGACGGGGGCGAGGCGTGGCGCTGCACGAATCGTTCGGCTCGGTGGTGGCGCAGGTGGCGGAGGTCACGATCGCCGCCGATAACACGCTGCAAGTGGATCGGGTGGTGTGCGTCATCGACTGCGGATTCCCCGTCAATCCGAACATGATTCAGCAGCAGGTGGAGGGTGCGGTCGTGTTCGGACTGAGTGCCGCATTGCATGGCGAGATCACGATCACGAACGGTCGTGTGACGCAGGGCAACTTCAACGACTATCGCCCGCTGCGGATGTCGGAGTGCCCGACGATCGTGGTGGATATCATTCCGAGCGTGGAGCATCCGGAGGGAGTCGGCGAGCCGCCGTTACCTCCGATCGCACCGGCGGTGGCGAACGCGATCTTCGCGGCCACCGGCACCCGGCTCCGGTCCCTGCCCCTCCGACTCGCGCAACACTGATGACGACCATTCAACTGAACGGGCGACCGGTCGACGTGTCGGCTGAAGCGGACACGCCGTTACTGTGGGTGTTGCGCGGCGAGTTGCATCTGACCGGCACCAAGTTCGGATGCGGCATTGCGGCCTGTGGCGCGTGCACGGTGCATCTGGATGGGCAGGCGGTGCGCTCGTGCGTGACACCGCTGTCGGCGGTCGGCACAGGTGCAGTGACGACGATCGAAGGGCTGAGCGGCCCCGATGCCGATGCACTGCACGCGGCGTGGACCGATCTCGATGTGGCGCAGTGCGGGTACTGTCAGCCGGGACAGCTCATGAGTGCGTGCGCACTGATTCGTGCGAAGGCTCAACCGACGGATCGGGAGATTGATGCGGCGATGAGCGGGAATCTGTGTCGGTGCGGGACGTATCCCCGAGTTCGGGCGGCGGTGCGGCAGGCGACGCTGGCTCGCGGTCCATCCGCCGGCCCGACGCAATAGCCCGACGGGCATCACGCAGGCCATTGCGATATGCGTCATCGAGCCATCGCCTGCGTTGTGTCTCCGACGACTTGATCACCGGTCCCAGGCGATCGACCGTCTCGACGGCAATCCCGCAAAATCCCAGCATGGCGCGGACCAACGTGCGCGTGATCAGATCGCCGGTCACGAGCCGATAGTACCAGACTGGTGAATCCATCGTGACGATCAGTCGCGCGGTGCGACCCGACAGGAGGCGGGTCGGCAGCGCGTTGCCCTTCTCGTACCTGAACGCAAAACCCGGCAGGAGCACGCGGTCGAACAGCCCCTTCAGCCGTGCTGGCAGGCCTCCCCACCAGACCGGCGTGACGACAACGATATGCGTCGCGACCGCCAGTTGGATCTGCACGTCGAGCAAGTCCGGCTCGAGTGGCTGACGCTCATCATAGCCGAAGGCCAGATTCGCGTCGAAATGCAAGTGCGACAGGCGCAGGAGTTGCACGGTTGCACCCGCGTTGCTCGCGCCGAGCAGGTATGACGTCGCGAGCGCCTCGCAGAAGCTGTTGGGCTTGGGGTTGCCATCGATGACCAGTATGTCTGCCACGGTATCTCCAGAAGAGTGATACCGGGTGATCTACCGTCTGCCCCATGGGACAGAGTCAAGAGGGAGCGTCAGGTGGGAGCGTCAGGTGGGGCACCCCTCGCCAGGTGGACGCGTGGTCGCGGCGAATGTCCGGAGGGCGTCGCGCTGCTCCGTCAGTCGCAGCAGCTCATGATCGATCTGCTGGAGCTTGCGCTCGACGAGCGAGTGCACCCGGTGCCACGGGATCCGGTCGCACGATACATCACCCGCGAGCACATAGCGGATCTCAGCCAGCGTGAATCCGAGGTGCTGCGCTTCCTTGAGCAACTGGATGAGCGCGATGTCGGCAGGCGAGTACGAGCGATACCGACCGCGGCGCAATGGCGTGCGGAGAATTCCGAGCTGCTCGTAGAGGCGGATCGCCTTGGGTGTGGCACCAGTGAGGCGCGCGGCCTCGCCGATGTACATGCGTGCGTGGGCAGGAGAGAAGCAATGACCTGCCACTCCTACGCCTGGCATCGAGTGAAGTTTCGGCCGCTTGAGCGGTCCGATCGAGCAGATCGGGGTACCGGCCCGCGACCACGAGAATTCGCACTCGCTCCTACGAATTCACCAGCACCAGCTTCCCCCGCACCTCCCGCGACGCCATCCGCGAAAATGCCGCCTTCAGCTCCGTCATCGGCATCGTCGCGTCGATCACCGGCTTGATCTTCCCCTGGCCGTACCATGTCATCAATTCGAGCATCATGTCAGCGGCCGACCGCGGTTCACGCTTGGTGTATTCGCCCCAGAACACGCCCACGATCGAGGCGCCCTTGAGCAGCGCCAGATTGAGCGGCAGCGCCGGGATCGGACCGGAGGCGAAGCCGATCACCAGATGGCGACCGCGCCACGCAATCGACCGGAATGCTGCCTCGGTCTGGTCACCGCCAACGGGATCGTAGATCACATCCGGCCCCTTGGCCTTGGTGAGTTCCCTGATCGCCTCGCGCAGCGGCTGCGACGATGTATCGATCGTCCCCC
>CAYMQV010000165.1:0-10594 GCA_964392395.1 uncultured Gemmatimonadaceae bacterium | reverse complement strand
GCCCGGGTGGCGGAATCGGTAGACGCAGGGGACTCAAAATCCCCCACCCTTTGGGGTATACGAGTTCGAGTCTCGTCCCGGGTATCGCTCCCTCTGGCAGTACCACGTCAGGCCAGGCCGGCAAGCGCTGAGCGCTACCGCCGGTCCTCGCCTGCGCCACAGGGAATGGGCTGGCCCCAGCGCTTGTAACTCCTCGGTCACAGCCAGCTTACGCGGCGGTCTGCTTCCCCGATTCAGCCGCTCGATCGCTTACTTACTCCCGCGTTCACCACCCGGCATCGCGCGCTCCATGTCGCCGCGTCATCTCGGTCTGGGCTCTTGGACGCACGGTCACCACACGTCGCCCAACGGGCTCCACAGCGAACAGATGAGTCCGCCAGCGACTATAGCGTGCCCGGTTGCGAGGCCGTCTAGATTTGTAACGACGGCCCGCGGTCGCGGTAATTCACTTCTGGAGATTCGGAATGCAGAAATTCTTTGTAGCGTCGCTGGTTGCGGTGGGTTTCGCCGCGGCCGCGACGATCTTGCCCGCCCAGGGAGTCACGACCGGTTCGCTCACGGGCCGGGTCACAGCACAATCGAGCAATGAAGCTGTGGCCGGCGCACGCGTCCGGGCACTACACCTTCCCTCGGGCACAGCATATCAGGCGCTCTCGCGTACGGATGGTCGATTCACCATACCCGGCATGCGCGTCGGCGGTCCATACACGGTCACTGCGACCACCATCGGGTTCGCGCCGCGGTCGCAGCCGAACATCACGATTCAGCTCGGCGTCGCCACTGAAGTGACCTTCGTGATTGCGCCCGCCGCCGTGCAGCTCGCAGCGGTCTCCATCACGGCCCAGAGTGGCGGTGTGTTGAGCTCGTCGCGCACCGGAGCCGCCACCACGGTCAGCCGCGACGCCCTCGAGCAGCTTCCCACGATCAACCGCTCCATCAACGACTTCACGCGCCTCACGCCGCAGGCCTCAGGGCAGTCGTTCGCCGGCCAGGACAGCCGCCTCAACAACATCACCGTCGACGGCTCCTACTTCAACAACTCCTTCGGACTCGGCTCGGGTGCCACGCCCGGCGGCCGTACGGGTGTCTCGCCGATCCCGCTCGACGCCGTCGACCAGATTCAGGTCAACGTCGCACCATTTGACGTCCGGCAGGGCAACTTCGTCGGCGCTGGTGTGAACGCAGTGACGAAGAGCGGTACCAACACGCTGTCTGGCTCGCTTTATCGCCTGCAGCGCAACGAGACGTTCGTTGGCGAAAACGCCGGACGTCTGCCATTCAACCGCGGAACGTTCAACTTCGGCCAGTGGGGCGCTCGCCTCGGCGGTCCGATCATCAAGAACAAGCTTTTCTTCTTCGTCAATTACGAACAGGACGAGCAGACGCGCCCAGGCACGAACTTCGTGACCAACACCGGTGGCCAGCCGACGGTTGGCAACACGACCCGTGTCCTCGCCAGCGATGTCGCGGCACTCTCGACGTTCCTCAAGGATCGCTTCCAGTATGAAACCGGCCCGGTGAACGGGTACAATTTCGAGACGCCGGCCAAGCGCGTGATTGCGAAGCTCGACTTCAATGCGAACGACGCGAACAAGTTCAGCCTCCGCTACATCCAGCTCGACTCGAAGACGGACGTCATCGCCTCGGGCTCCAACTCGCTTGGCTTCGGCAACCGTAACAACCGTACCGACGCGATGAGCTTCCAGAACACCAACTACGCGATTCTCGAGAACATCAAGTCGCTGGTTGGCGAATGGAATTCGCAAGTGAGCCCGAACGTGTCGAACAACCTGATCATCGGCTATACGAAGAATGACGAAAGCCGCGAACCGCGCGGCTCATTCTTCCCGCTGGTCGACATCCTTCAGGGCGGCACGACGTATCTCTCGTTTGGCTCCGAGCCGTTCACGCCGAACAACGAGCTCCGCTACAACACCTTCCAGTTTCAGAATAACCTGACCGTCACGTCCGATCGCCACGAAGTCACCTTTGGTGTGACGGCGCAGCGCTACCGCTCGGAGAACGTCTTCTTCCCAGGTTCGCAGAGCGTGTACGTCTACAATTCGCTGGCCGACTTCTACACGGATGCGAACGGGCACCTCACCAATCCGGGTCGTACCACGTCGACCGTGGCCCTCAACCGCTTTCAGGTGCGCTACAACAACATTCCGGGCCAGGAGAAGCCGATCCAGCCGCTGGATGTGCTGTACGCCGGCGCCTATCTGCAGGATGAGTTCCGCATCACGCCGCGCTTCAAGCTGTCGCTCGGTTTGCGCCTCGATGTTCCGAGGTTCAGGAACACCGCGCTGGCCAATGCCGACGTGCCGAACCTGACGTTCCGGGACGAGATCGGTCAGGCACAGACCTATCGCACCGACAAACTCCCCAGCTCGAACGTGCTGTATTCACCGCGCGTCGGCTTCAACTGGGACGCACGCGGCGACCGCAGCACACAGGTTCGCGGTGGCAGCGGTATCTTCACCGGTAGTCCCGCGTATGTGTGGGTGTCCAACCAGGTTGGCGCCAACGGGACCCTGACAGGCTTCGATGCGCTCTTTTCGACCCCCAGCGTGCCAGTGCTCAACCGCCCGTTCAACCCGAATCCCAGCACCTATAAGCCGACGACGGTGACGGGCGCACCGGCGCCAAGGTATGAACTGGCGTTCACGGACCAGGACTATCGCTTTCCGCAGACCTGGCGCTCGAACCTCGCCATCGACCAGCGCCTGCCGTGGGGGATCATCGGTACGGTCGAGTACCTGTACAATCAGGACGTCAACGGCACGTACTACATCAATGCCAACCTGTCGGCGCCGAACGGTCGCTTTGTCGGCCCCGATACGCGCCCGCGCTGGATCGGCGGCGGCACGGTCAATCGAATCAACACCAACATCGACAATGCGATCGTGCTGAAGAACCAGAGCATCGGCACCTCCTACGTCGCGTCGGCCACACTCGAAAAGGCTTTCTCCAACGGGCTGTTCGCCAAGGCGGCCTATAGCTACGGCTCATCGCGCAACACCGTCGATCCGGGTTCGATCGCCTTCGGCAGCTGGAGCTCCAATCAGCAGCCCGGAGACCCGAACAACCCGGGCGTTGGCTACTCGGGCGGATTCCTCGGTCACCGCGCCTTCCTGGTTGCGTCGTATCGCAAGCAGTACTTCGGCTTCGGTGCCACCGGCATCTCGGTCTTCAACGAACTACGCACGCTTGGCAACACCAGCTACACCTACGGCGGCGACTTCAACGGCGATGGCGGCACGGCGAACGACCTGATCTACATCCCGAGCAACATCAACGAGACGACCTTCGCTGCCTACTCGATCACGGCCGGCGGCGCCGTGACGACGACCCCGGCGCTGATCGCCAAGACGTTCACCGCGGCCGAGCAGCTGACCGCGTGGAACAGCTACGTCAGCCAGGATCCATACCTGAGCAAGAACCGCGGCCGCATTGCTGAGCGTGGCGCACTGTTCCTGCCAACCGTGTTCCGTGCCGACCTCAGCATCACACAGGATATCTTCGGAAACGTGCGCGGCCAGCAGAACAAGATCCAGATCCGCGCCGACATCCTCAACGTCGGCAACCTGCTGAACAAGAACTGGGGCGGGGCACAGCGCGTCGTCACCACCCAGCCGCTGATTCCACTGGCCACGCCAGCCAGCGGTATTCCGCTCTTCCGCATGCGCAACATCGGCAACGACCTGCCTGCGCAGACCTTCGAGCGGACCGCGAACATCGATGACGTGTGGCGCCTGCAGCTTGGTCTGCGCTACACCTTCAACTGAGTCTGAAACCACAGGGTCCATCGCAGGGTTCATCGCAGAAGCAGAACGCCGCCTCCGGGATCACCGAAGGCGGCGTTCTGCTTGATGTCGTGGCGTAGCTGAAACTGAGTGCCATGTCTCAGGCGAGCATACGATCGCGCGAGCGATCCGAATCACAGCTCGTTACGCTACTCCTCAGCCGACAACGCCCGCCCGATCGACCGCAGCGCTGGATGTCGCGCGCGGAAGAAAAGCGCCATCGCAACCGACGCGACGACATTACCCAAGGCAACCTGAACTGGCGTGACATGGCCGACCGAGGTCACATCGAGAAACGCGACAAAACCGGTGAACACGACCTCGAACGCGAAGAAGAGAATCACGAACAGCAGGATGGCTGCGGGTTGCTTCATCGTCACCTGCACGATCGCGGCGGCGAGGATCCCTGCACCCATGAACGCCACGAAGTGGAGCAGGGTGTAGAGTGCGAGTGGCGTTGCCACGTCGCCGCTGCCTGGCGCCGCCCCGAACATGCCCAGCAGCATCGCGCCAAGCTGTCGCGGTGTGCGGAATGCTTCGCCGGCCATGACATCCACCACCAGAAAGACGGCGGCGACGGCGCTGGCTGCGATCACGCCCGCCAGCACTCCCTCCGCGATGATGGCGCTGGTCGCTCGCGTCGAATCCTTGCCCCCGCCGATCGTGCGTACTTCTTCTTCGGAATTCGAGACGGATGCGTTCATGCCTCTTCCTCTTGGTTCGTGGTGACGAGCCTCGTCCTCTGAAACCGTCTCAGGTAGGCACCTCGACCACGGCCAGAATTCCCGGTTGCGCGTCGAGCGCCACAGCGACGGTGACTCTCGAATAAGGACTCGCGCGCGGCGCGCGGCTAGGGGCAGGCGGCCGGGCGGAGCGTAAACCCGGGGAAACGCCAGCCACCGGCCCCATCTCGAGCGAAGACACCGAAGTTCGTCACAAACCCGGCCCCCTTGGGGAACGCCGCCAGCACCTGCACGTCGCGGTCGCGAACTCCAGTGCTGGCGCGTTCCCGGACGAACTGAGCCACGACCGAACGGGTGGCCGCAACACTCCGTTGTTCGGCCGCAGTCATACGCACCGCAATCGCTTCCCTGACGGCGGCGCCACTCCAGCGATCGATCCCATCGCCGGGTCGAGGCGAAGGCACAACACCGCGTTGCGTCGCACTCAAATCCGCCGGAGAGAGAGATACGAGGTACGTCCAGACCTTCGCGCTCAGGCACGCGTCCCGCAGACCTTCGACTCGTTGGCGTGCCAGCACCTTGCCGGTCACGACGCCGCGCCGGCCTGAGCGACCAGGCAGCAGGATCGTCACCGATTCCGCCACGCCAAAAATCGGCGCGGCACCCGTGCCGTCTTCCTGCACCAGGAGGGCCGAGGCTTCGGCGCCTCGGCCGACGAGGGTGAGGGTCGCCACCCGGGTCGGTGCGGACGTCGCGGCGTCGGGAATCATCAGCGGTTCGGTCGCCGTGCCCACATCCTCCGCCATCGTACTGTCGCCCGGAATACCGAAGACGACGAACGATGCTACATACAGCTGGGCGCGCGCGGAGTAGGGCGACGACCCGATCGTCGTGCGCACCGATTCCACCAGTGTTCGGGTCGCCGAGACCATGCCTTCCGTCAGTGCATGCACGCGACCATCCACCATGACACTCACCGACGACGCCCGCAAGAGTTTCTGCAGGAGTTGTGGAGGCAACAGCCACGTCACGACGGCTCGTCGGACGACCCGTGCGTCATCGAGCCGCTTGTCGGCGAGCCGCGCCGAGACCATGGCGGCCGCACACGGCGTCGAGTCGCAGGTCACCGAGACCGGTACCGATCGCTCGCGTGGAGCCGGCGGGGCGCCGCGCTTCGCGACGGCGACGGTGTCGATCAGAATCAGTGTGGCAGTGACGGATCCGGGCTGCGCGCGCCGGGAACGATCTACATCGATCGTGAGCGTGTCCAGCACGCACCCGCTCCGGCATTCCGCGCCGTCAAAACCCTGGCTTGCCGCGGGCGGACGAATGTCTTTCTGCGCCGCCAGGCCTTGCGGCAGCGCAAGTGCGATTAGACCAGACGCAATGGCGTTCGTCCACGTGCGCTGAGTTCCGATGGTGAATCGCATGACGCACGGTGGTCGAGATCCGTCCAACTGACAAGCCCACCACCAAACGGACTGCTACATGTCGCCTGGTGTATGCCAGTCCGGCAATCCGGTCGCGGCGGCCTCGGTCACGTCGCGCGCCTGTGCCGCGAGGCCGACGGTGCGCACCCACGAGGTGATCGCCATCCGTGTCAGCAATGCCGTGGGATCGCTGGCCGGGCGGTGCACGGCCAGGGCCTGCACCAGACGTCGCTTTCCCTCGGCCGAGTCGCAGAACTGCTCCGCGAACGCGGCCACGGAACCACTGCGGCCCAGTCCGCACCCCTGTGTCGACGTGATCACATCGTAGACGCGCGTCGTCAGCTGTGCGCGCGAGCCGCCGCCAGCGAGGAAGGTGATGACGCACCCTGAATCGCGAACAGCCGCCACGATGTCGGCCTGTGGCGTGGCGCCCGCACGCGGCGCCACGCCGCTCATGGGAAGGCTCGGCCCCTGCGGCGCCGGCATCTGCGACGACATGCGCCGCAGTACGCTGGTGCTGACGATCAACGGCGAGTGCGACGGACGGCGGCGAAAGATCACAGGGGCGTGGGCAGCGGATGGGTGCAGCGGATGGCACGGCCATCCACCTCTCGTGTGGCGGTGTTTGCCGTTGCTTCGGGGACGACCGGTCTCAGCCATTCGTAACGGTTGGGTCCGCCATCGCCGGCCCGGCTTTTTCGTGATCGTTTCAATGTCAGGCCCGGCGAGGTACGCAAGCGGCCGACGACTCGACACCACGCCATGCGAAGTTCGATTCCAGCCAGCTACCTTGCCTCTCCGACAAGTCCGACCGGGCCACACCGCCAGGACTGCTCGCCTTCACGACCACGCAAATTCCAAGTCATGCCACTCTCGTACGCCGTCAAAAGCGCAGATCCTCATACGCTGGTCACAGGGGTGCTTGCCGTGCTCGTCCCGAAGGGGAGCACCGCGCCGGAGTCGCTCGCCGCACTGGACGGCGTCCTCGGTGGCGCCATCGCTCGCTCGTTCGCGCGCGCCGCATTTACGGGAAAGCGTGACGAAGTCCTGCATCTGGCGGGCGGGGCGACTGGTCCGGAGCGTATCCTCCTCATTGGAATGGGAGACGCTCCCGAGCGATCCGCGGCACTCAAGCGTGCCGCGCAACTCGCGGGCCGACGTGCCAACGGCTCGAACGTCACCTCCCTGACGCTCCTGGTGCCGTCGGGTGTCGATGCGAGCGGCGTCGAGCAGCTGATTGTCGGGGCGTCGATGGGCGCATGGGAGTACCGCGAGCTGAAGACGCCGGCGACCGAACCTCGGATCGCACTGGAGAGCATCACGGTACTCGTGTCTGACTTGGCGACCGGCACCGCCGGCCTCGCCAGCGGTGAGTCGATTGCCGCAGGCTACGCACTCGCCCGTCGGCTGCAGATGATGCCAGGCAACCTCTGCACGCCAGATACGCTCGCAGACTCGGCGCGTGACATCGCATCGCGGCATGGGCTGGAGGTCACGGTGCTTGGCCGTCGCGAGATGGAAGCCTTGCGGATGGGAAGCCTGCTCGCGGTGGCGCAGGGCACGCCACAGGAGCCTCGCCTCATTGCCCTCGAGTATCGCGGCGCAGGCGATGCGCGCCCCGTGGTGCTGGCGGGGAAGGGCGTCTGCTTCGACACGGGCGGCATTTCAATCAAGCCCGCGCCCGGAATGGAATGGATGAAGTATGACATGAGCGGTGCCGCCGGCGTGCTCGGTGCAATCGAGGCGATCGCGCGACTTCGGCTCCCGGTGAATGTCGTCGGGCTGGTCGGTGCGGTCACGAACATGCCCTCAGGAACGGCGATCAATCCGGGTGACGTGGTGCAGGCATCGAATGGCACCTTCATCGAGATTGTCAACACCGATGCGGAAGGCCGACTGGTGCTGGCCGACGTGCTGCACTATGCAAAGAAATATCATCCGGTTGCCGTCATTGATGCCGCCACGCTGACCGGCGCCGTGGTGATCGGCCTCGGGAACTCGCTGATGGGTGTGTTCGGCACCGACCCGGAACTGGTGAAGGATGTTCTTGCCGCCGGCGCCCGCGCATCGGAGCCGGGGTGGGAACTGCCGCTGTGCGCAGACTACGAAGAGCAGATCAAGTCGGATACGGCCGACATCAAGAACACCGGCGGTCGCGCGGCGGGCTCGATCACCGCGGCGCTCTTTCTGAAAGTGTTTGCCGAGGGGTATCCGTGGGTCCATCTCGATGTCGCGGGCACCGCGTACTCGGAGAGCGATCTGGTCTCGCTGCCGAAGGGCCCGACGGGCCGCCCGGTGGGTACGTTCGTCGAATATGTCCGGGCGAGGGTCAGCTGAGGGACTGCCTGCTCCGGGTGCTGTCGTGTGCCGCGCTGTGCGTGGCCATGCCGGTCATCGCGCAGCAGCGTTCTGCGGCCGATTCGGTGTTGAAGCTGCGAAGCGATTCGATCGCACGCGCCGACTCCGCGTTCGGCGCGCTGCCGCAATCCGATGCGCCGTTGCTGACGGAGGTCGCCATGTCGCACCGGTGGAACCGCGACAGCCTCTTTTCCACCGGTGCGCTCACGCTGGCGGACTTTCTCGACCGCGTCCCCGGGCTCGCATCGCTGCATGCGCGTTTCTATCTGGCGCCGCAGGTCGGTGCCTACAACGGCGACGCGTCGCGCATCCGACTCTTTCTCGACGGGGTCGAGCTCGAGCCGATGGATGCGCGGAGCTTTGGCGTGACCGACCTGACGTTGTTTCCGATCGGCGCACTGGAGGAGCTGGTGGTCGAACGGGGGGCGAACGAACTGCGCCTGCTGATGCGCTCGTGGCGCGGTCCGCAACGCCTCACCGCGCAAACGCGCGCGGACGTGCTGACGGGCGACAACCGGAGCAATACGTTCCGGGGATATCTCGCTCGTCGCGCGAAGAACGGATTCGCGGTGCAGGCGATGCTGCAACAGCGGAGCACCGACGACCGGCGGCTCGGCGGCGACGGCGACGCCACGACGATCTTCACGCGGGTCGGTATCGTGAAACCAACGTGGAGCATCGATGCGACACTGCTGCGAGTGCGCGCGACACAACAGACGCTGTCGCTGATCAACGAGGATTCCTACCTGGCAGCCGGCCGGCAGATACCTCGCTACGAGCAGGTGCAACGCGATGCCTACGTGCGCCTCGCCATCGGTGATGTGGATCGCGGACGCTGGCTGCAGTTGATGGCCGTCTCGCGGAACAACAAGGAGCAGACGCCATTCCGCAGCCGGGATCTGACGAACGGATTCGCAGCCGACAGCGCAGACACCACCAGCACGAGTATGCAATACGTCGCGACTGCCGGCTGGTCGTCGCCGCGACTCCGCGTGTCGGCCACCGAGCGGCTGCGGCGCGTCGGTGGGCGCACGCGGCATCAGCCGTCGGCGCGAGTCGGGATTGATCTCGGTCGCGTCACGATCTCGGGCTGGGGTGAACGGAACCCGTTCGACGAAGTGACGCGCGCCGACGTCTTCGTGCGGCTGCAACCTGTCGCCAGGTTCGCGGTGACCGGGGCAGTCTCCTACGGCACCACGGGGTCACTGGACCTTCCCAGGGACTCGACCAACGTGCTGGAGCGGGTCTTTCTGCCCGTGGCAAAAGCCGCGCGCGGTGAAGTGGCAATCAAGGTCGGATCGCTCTGGCTGCAGGCTGGGGCCGTGATCCGCGACAGCGCGGTGCTTCGCGCTCCCGCCCTCTTCGATCGCGCCGCACCCGCGGTCCTCGAAGGCCGGGCGCTGGGAGCCACCTTCACGATCGTAGGCCCGCTCTTTCGCGGTTTCTCCCTGCACATGCAGGGCACCCAATGGGAAAATGTGGGCTGGTATCGGCCGCAGACGCAGGTCCGCAGCGAACTGACGTGGCGCTATCATTGGACCGGCGCCACGAAGACCGGCGGATTCGACTTCCTGCTCGCGGGGCAGGCCGAGTACCGGACGTCGGCCGCGTTTCCGGCGCTTGGCTCGAACGGACAGGTCATCGTGCTCCCGACGTTCGGTGGCACCCCACTCGGGCTTCGCGCAGAGTTTACCCTCAAGGATGCCACGATCACGGCGCAGGTGCGCAATCTGCTCAATCTTCCCTACTCGACCGTGCCTGGGTTGCTGATGCCCGGTCCGCTGACCGTGTATGGTATTCGGTGGAGCTTCTGGAACTGATGACGGACACCTCGCTGATCGGCACATTGCAAAGCATGACGGGCTACGGGAATGCGGATGCGATGGTCGGTCCATATCGATTGTCGGTTGAAGTCCGGAGCGTGAATCATCGGTTCTTCACGCCGTCGATCAAGCTGCCGCCAGCACTCACGCGGATGGAGCCCGAGATCCGCGAGTTGCTGCGCCGCCACGTCAGTCGCGGCCACGTCACCTTCGCGCTGCGTGTGGAGCGCGATGCGGGCGAGGGGCCACGCATCGACGTCGCCAGACTGATGGCGTATGCGGCGCAACTGCGTGCGATCCCTGCCGATGCCGGAATCGATACGCGAGTCGACATAGCCTCGCTGTTGCGCCTGCCGGACGTGCTGACCACTGCCGTCGACGATGACACATCGATCGCGACACTCGACGCTGCGGCCATGCTGTCGCTCGCTTCCGACGCGATTCAGGCGTTGGTCCGGATGCGTGAGGCCGAGGGCGCACGGCTGGCGCAATAT
>CAYMQV010000164.1:0-10789 GCA_964392395.1 uncultured Gemmatimonadaceae bacterium | reverse complement strand
CTAGCGGCGGCGCGCGACGACGCGAATCGTCACCGGCGCCGACACGAGCTCGGGGCCGATCACCGTGTGGGTGTAATCGCCAAGCACGGCGCGCAGCGTGTGCCGGCCGAGTGGTATGGGCACGGTCACCTCGATCTGCCCTTTGCCGTAATGGATGTGCATGCTGTCGGCGGGGATGATGGTCCCCGCTGCGCCCGCCTCAGCATCGATCAGCAGATGGAAGTGGCCGGTCCGCTCGACGTTCGTTCCTGCCGGGGCGACGCCGTAGTTCACGAGGCGAAATCGAACCGTCACGGGGCTGGTGACGGTTGCGCCGTTGGTGGGCGCGAGGATGCCGATGATGGGCGCCGGTGGTGCGGCAGGGGGGGCGTTCTGAGCACCCACCGATGATGCGGCGACAGCAAAACCGAACAGGCAGGAGGAACGCAGCGAAATGCGCATGGCAGGTGCGTGGCGTGTGAAGACGGATCGGCTCTGACGGAGAGCGTCCTGCAATGTGGCGTGAGGCGCAGCGAGGCGTCAGGGTGTTTTGCACGGATCTGTGTCCCAATGCTGCAGCTCGGTCCAGACTTCGCGCGAGACCTCTACACTCGAACCGAGGTGGTTCGCGAAATCATCCCGGAATTGCGCGGTATGCTCGCCAAGATACCGATCGAGAACGTCAAGGCTGAGCGCCGCATACCGGATGCGATAGCGTCCGGGAATGGAACGGGCGACCGTCGCACTGACGAAGCATCCTGTCGCCAGCACCTCAGGAATGTGCGTGTCGCGCATGTATGTCTCGTAGGTCGCGACGCCGGCCGGTGTCACGTCGATGGTGACTTCGTAAATGATCATGTTGAATCTTTTCCGTCGTCTGAGGGGCACCGCGCCAGCGGGGAATGGAGCGACAGCTGCCAATGAGAGTATCCTAAGAGTTCCGACGCGTGCTTCGCTTACTTTGTGCGTAGCGCTCCACCAGGCAACGACCCGTCACCGGGCGCACTCGCGTCTCCAATCGGACCGTGCGTCATGCATCCGTCCTACTTCGAACTCTACTCTGCTGCAGCAACGCAGGCCGCGACCGCGCTCCTGCTGTCGTGTGCGCTGTATGTGGTGGGGCGATCGTACCCGCGGCACTTCCTGCGGTTATGGGCGGGCGCGTGGCTGGCGGACGCAGTGCACCTTGGTGCGGGCATTCTGGCCGTCGGGCTCCTTCGCGCGTCGGGCCAGGCGGCAGGAACCGTACCGACTGAGCTCGTCAGCTGGCTCTCGCAGAGTGCTGGCTATCTGCATGGCGCGCTGCTCGTGATGGGTGCGGGGGCGCTCTATCGCGACCAGCGGCTCGTCGCCCCGGGCCGTGCCTGGCTGATACCGATCGCCGCCGCCATTGCGGCATTCGTGCCCACGCTCGCCGTGCCGCATGACGCCAGCCCCGACGCGGTCGCGTTCCGCCTGCTCGTGCGGCTCGGACTGATGTCCACGATCACCGGACTCGCTGCGCTCTCGGCGGCGTACCTCATCCTGCGCACCCGAGCCCGGAGCCCGCAGCTCGGCGTGCGATGGGTCTCGACGATTCTCCTCCTGATCGGAGTGCATCGGTTGGTTGCGGCGGTCGTTGTGATGACGGACTTCGGGACGTGGATGCCAGACGTCGTACCGCTCCTGCAGGCGATGCCGCTGCTCGACATCCTCCTTATGGCATCTCTTGGCATCGGGACCGCGATTGCGCCGGTCGAGGACGAACAGTCGGCCATCGCACGCGCAGCCGAAGGTCAACTGTCGGCCGAGCGACGCGCGCGCTCGTCGGGTGCCCGCCTCGTCTCGGCGCTGGCAGCGGTACCCGACCTCGTCGCGGTCTTCGATGCGGACTCTCGCCTGGTGGCATGGAACGATGCGTTCGAGCGGTTCGCCCTTCGTCATGGAGGAGTCGCCCCGCGGGAAGGAATGCCCGTCCTGGACCCCCTCGCTGGCGATGCGGCGGCCGAGTGGCGAGGACATATCTCAGCGCTGCTCGCCGGCGTGGATCAGACGTTCGAATCCGAGATTCCATTGCTGGATGCGGCGCCTGCGTTTTTCGATGTCAGTGCACGTCCGATGCGTGACGCGGAGAAGATTGTCGGCGGTGTGATCGTCGCGCGTGAGGTGACGGAGCGGCGCAAGCTCGAGCAGCAGCTGCAGCAGGCGCAACGACTCGACACCGTCGGGCGCCTTGCCGGCGGCATCGCGCACGATTTCAACAATCTGCTCACCGCCATCCTGAGCAGCGCATCGGTGGCGCGCGATTGCCTGCCGCCCGATCATGAAGTTCAGGCGGATCTTGCTGACATCGAGTTGGCCGGTGAACGTGCCACCCAACTCACGCGGCAGATGCTGGCCTTCGCACGACGCCAGCCGGTGTCGCAGCAACCGATCGATCTGAATGATCGTGTCTCGACGATGGAGCGAATGCTGTCGCGCCTGGTCGGGCCCGATATCGCGCTGCGGCTCACCCTCGGCGAATCGCTCTGGCATGTCCGGGCGGATGGGCCGCAACTTGAGCAGGTGTTGGTCAACGTCGCCGTCAATGCGCGGGACGCGATGCCGGGCGGTGGCCGGTTGACGATTCGCACCGGGAACCGAACCGTCGCAGATGGCGCGATCGTGCTTCCGCGTCCGATGCCCGAGGGGGAATACGTCGAGATCGTGATCAGCGACACGGGCGAGGGAATGGACGAGGAGACGCTCGCTCATGTGTTCGAACCGTTCTACACCACGAAGCCGGTCGGCCAGGGTACCGGTTTGGGCCTCGCCATGTGCTACGGCATCGTCAGGCAGCATCACGGGGTGATCTGGATCGAGTCCTCGAAAGGACGCGGCACGACAGTCTTCATCCTCCTGCCGCGATATCAAGGTCCGTTCCCCGCAGCAGCGGAGCACCAGCGCCGTGACACACCTGCCTCGACGGCGATGGGCACGGAAACGATTCTGTTGGTCGAGGATGAACCACAGGTTCGCGCGGTGGCCGCACGCGCGCTCCGGTCGGCGGGCTATCGGGTCCTCGAAGCGACGAACGGCCGGGACGGCGTACAGGTCGCAAGGCGTGAGCGGGATGGCATCGATCTGATCGTTTCGGATGTCGTGATGCCCGAGATGGGTGGGAAGGAGATGGTCGAACTGGCGCGGCAGTTTCTGCCGCAGGTTGCCGTCCTCTTCGTTTCTGGCTACACCGCAGGCAGTTTTCCGCAGTCCATTGGTGATGCATCGACCAGCAACTTCCTGCAGAAGCCATTTACACCGCAGGAACTGCTGGCGACGGTGCGACATCTGCTCGACCGGCAGGCTGCCGTTCGCGGGGAGGCGGCGCCAGTCGCCGTCACCTGAGCGGGCGGGGCGGCCGACGCCCCACCCTTCCGCCACCGCACCGCCCGTGATTCGAGCCCTTCGCCGCGTTGCATTGCTGGTCGTCGCCGCCGTCACCCTGGCGGAGGCGCAGCCCGCCGGTAATTCCTGGGCGACGGTGGGTACGCAGGCCGATGCGCGGCTGCCGGATTTTGCGTTCGCGGCCGGTGGCCGGCTCGATACGCTGCGCATCCACTACACCACGCTCGGGTCGCCTCGCCGCGGCGGTGACGGAGCCATCCGGAATGCGGTCCTGGTGCTGCACGGCACAGGCGGCACCGGTCGCGGGTTCCTGAATCCGACATACGCTGGTGGGTTGTTCGGACCCGGACAGCCGCTGGACTCGAACCGCTACTACATCATCCTCCCCGACGGGATTGGCCACGGCGGATCGTCGAAGCCAAGTGATGGACTGCGCGCCCGATTCCCGCACTACGGGTATGGCGACATGGTGACGGCGCAACGGCGGCTGCTCCGTGAGGTGCTCGGGGTCGGCCATCTGCGCCTGATCATCGGGACATCGATGGGGTGCATGCACGCGTTTACATGGGGCTGGATGTTTCCTGGTTTTGCGGACGCGCTGGCGCCGATGGCCTGCGTGCCGACGCAGATCGCCGGGCGCAACCGGATGATGCGCACGCTCGCGATGGATGCCATCCGGCTCGATCCCGAGTGGCGCGCCGGCGACTACACGGCTCCACCGCGGTCGGGCCTCCGCAGTGCGCTCCAGATGCTCTTCATGATGGGCACCGCCCCGCTGATGCAGCAGCGTCAGGCGCCGACGCGTGAGGCGGCCGACAGCGTGATCCGCGCCTATGTCGACGCGCGGATCAGCACGACTGATGCGAATGACTTTCTCTATCAGTTCGACGCCAGCAGCGACTACGACCCGTCACCGCATCTGCAGAAGATTCGCGTACCGGTCCTGCACGTGAACTCCGAGGATGATGAAGTCAATCCACCGGAACTCCGCCTCGCGGAGCAGCTCGATTCGCGAATGCCATTCGTGAAATTCGTCCTGCTGCCGATCACCGGACAGACGCGCGGGCATGGCACACATTCACTGCCCGCGATCTGGGGGGAGCTGCTGCGCGATTTCCTCGGGACCCTCGGAACACCGTGACGCCATCACGCAGGCATACATCATGAAGATTCTTCTCCGGATACTCGTGACGGCGCTCGCGCTGTGGGTGGCCACGCGATTCGTGCCGGGTATTTCGTTCACGGGCGACGACTACGCAGCGCTGATCGGTGTCGCACTCGTGTTCGCAGCGGTGAACCTGTTCGTGAAGCCGATCCTGAGTCTGTTTTCCTTTCCGGTCGTGCTGTTGACGCTCGGACTGTTTCTGTTTGTGATCAATGGACTGATGCTGCTCCTGACGTCGTTTCTCGCCGGTCGGCTCGGCTTCGGATTTCACGTCGACGGGATCGTGCCGGCGATTCTCGGTTCGCTCGTCGTGAGCGTGACGGCCAGTGTGCTGCACTTCGTGCTTGGGACGAATCGCGACGGCGATCGGGAGTGAACGCACCGGGTCGCCGCTGATGCTCGTCGCGCGCGATGTCGCGGTCCGCTACCGCGGCGGTGTGACCGCGCTCGACCGCGTGTCGCTTGGACTGGCGCGCGGGGCCGTGCTCGGCCTGCTGGGGCCGAACGGCGCCGGAAAATCGACGCTGCTCCGAGTGCTGGCCACGTTGCAGCGTCCGGACGCGGGATCGGTATCGATCATGGGGGTGGACGCGCTCGCGGATCCGGAGCGTGCTCGCGTGCATCTCGGATTCCTGCCGCAGGAGTTCGGGTTCCCCCTCGCGCTGACGGCGCTGGAGTTGCTCGACCACTTCGCGCGCCTGAAAGGATTTGACGGGGCTGCTGCGCGCCGGGATGCCGTGGCGGCGATGCTCGGACGCCTGAACCTGTGGGAGGATCGCGCACGGCCGGTCAGAACGTTGTCCGGCGGCATGAAGCAGCGGCTGGGCATTGCGATCGCGCTGCTTGGGGCACCCGACGTGCTGATCGTCGATGAACCGACCGTGTCACTGGATCCGTCTGAGCGCCATCGGGTGCACGATCTGCTGCTGGAGCTGGCGGACGATCACGCCGTGCTGCTCTCGACCCATCTGGTGACGGACGTCGAGGCACTCTGCCACTGCGTTGTGGTGCTGCACCAGGGACGCGTGGTGCGAGCGGGCACACCCGATGAACTCACTGCGGCGTTGCGCGGTCGCGTGTTCCGGGCGCGCTTGGCCCGTGGGGATGCCGAATCGGCGCGCCACGCGGGCCGTGTCGTGCGCGAGTTTCTCGTCAGCGGGGCGATCGAGGTGACGATCATTGCCGATCGGTCGCCTGATGCCCGATTCGAGCTGGCTGACCCCACGCTCGAGGACGTCTACGCGGATGCGACAGGATGACGGTCGCGTCGCGGCGCCGGATTGCGGCCGTGGTGCGCCTCGAGCTGCTCACGCATCAGCGCGAACCACTGACGGTGTTGTACATGCTGGTGTTCGTGTTGCTCGGTGCGGCCTTCACGGCCTCGGGTCCAGTGGATCTGGTGCGTGATCGTGGCGCCGTCCCGCGGGATGCGGCGTGGTCGATCATGCTCGCCTGCACGGCGCTGACGGCCTTTGGTCAGGTGATCACGACGATGGTGGCGGCGACGATCGTGCTTCGGGACCGCGCCGATCGGGTGATCGAGCTGCTCACGGTCACGCAGCTGACGCAGCGCGAGTACCTGATCGGCAAACTCACCGCGGCGCTGCTGCTCCTCGGAATGATTTACTCCGCGGTGCCGGTTGGCCTGCTGCTCGGTGCGGTGCTCGGGGGCGGAAGCGCGACACAGGCGGCCACGGCCACGCTGCTCCCCTTCGCGCTGGTGGTGCTGCCAACGATGCTGGCCGTCGGCGCCATCCAGTTCGGCGCGGGAGTCCTGAGCGGCAGACTGTGGGTCATCGTCGGATTGGGGTTGGTGCTGATCTGGATCTGGAGCGCAGCCGCAGGTGCGGCCGGAAGCGCGGCGCCGAGGACGTGGGTAGCGCTGTGGGATCCGTTCGGCAGTGCACCGCTCCTGCAGGCGACGCGTGACTGGAGTGATGCAGAGCGGGCGTCGCGTCAGATGCCTGTCACCGCGGTGCTGCTCGCGAATCGTGGCATCTGGCTGGGGATCGGGGCCCTCGTCGCGTACGTGGCAATCCGGTTCGGATCGCGGGGGCTGACGTACGCCGTCGTCGCGTCGCCGCGAAGTGCCAGCGCCCCTGCGCCATCGCGTCGCGCAGCTCTGTTTTACCGTCCCCACCCGGCGAAAACGCTACAGGGGGCTGCTGCCACGGCGCGCTACGTGACGCGGTGGATGCTGCGTGACACCGGCTGGCGGGTGCTGGCGGCCCTCGGTGCGGTCAACGTCAGCGTGCACGTGTTCCTTGATGCGCAGGGCAGCGCAACATCGGCCGAAACCACCGCGCGCACCCTGGCGGCCCTGGTGACGCATTCGCAACTCTTTCTGATTCTGCTGGCGACGATTTATGCGGGCGAACTGGTGTGGCGCGAGTACGACGAGCGCTCAGATGGACTGTTTCACGCCCAGCCAATCAGCGACGTCGCCTTGATCGGCGGTCGTCTGGCGGGCGTCGTGACGGCCCAACTCGCGCTTCTGGCAGTGCTCACGACTGCCGCTTGTCTCGCCGCCGTTCTGGGAGCAGGACACGCGATCGACGTTGCCCCGCTGCTGCGAGGGGTCGCCGTTCGTCGAGTCATTCCGTTCCTGGTCTGGATGCTGATGTCACTGGCGGTTCACGTGAGCATCCGACAGAAGGTGATCGGGCACCTGACGCTGATCACGGGTTGGGTGCTGGCGGTACTGATTGCCGGCACGGGCGAGATCGGAAGCAACGGCGGGAACGTGCCTGCCTGGGCATGGGGCGGAGTCGCCGCTGTCGCGCTGGCTGTCGTCGTCGCCTGCTGGCGCCGCAGTGGCGCGTGGCAAGCCGCGAGAATTCGCCGTCAAGCAAGCGCGACTACGGGAACGCTGTGACGCGTCGATACTCGACGCGGTAACACCAGTACGACGGCGATTGGTCGATTCGGGCAGAATAGCCGAACTCGACTGTTTCGTTATGGATTATTTGCTTCCGATCACTGGCAGAATGCGCTCGGATCGCTCAGTTTTCGCGACGTTGGTCGGACGCAATTGGTCGGTGCCTGAGGTTGGCCCTGTTTTGGGCCCATCCCTTGCGGTACCAATAAGTTCCGGCCCGCTGGCGCAATCGGCGCCAGCGGGTAACTATTCCGGAATCTTAGCTGTATCCTCGCACTTAACACCCCTTCGGAGGTGGCATGACGCTATCTGTTCGCCTGCGCTCGGCGGGCTCGCTGTTCGCGGTTGCGATCAGCGCAGCGCCGCTGTTTGCGCAGACGCCAAAGGCTGGAACGGTCGAAGTCAATGCTGGTGTCCGCGTGTCGGATGTCGGCATCAAGAACTATTCGACCGTGACTTCGCCGACTGGTCTGCTCGGCCTGTACTTGCACCGGAACTTCGCGATCGAGGGTGAAATCTCGTCGGCGAATGGCCGGGTGACGGGCGTCCCAGTGGGGACGCGTACGCTTTCGTCGTACACGCCGATTCATCTCCGCGGTGTTTTCTCGATTCCGATCCAGGAGCAGGTTGAACTCCTGTTCGGTCTTGGCGCTGTCCGCAACGAGCAGCGTTGGCAGGAGCCCAACCTGGCACCGGTTGGTTCCAACCCAACGCAGGGTGTCAAGAAGTTCAACGAGTTCAGCTGGGCTTCGATGATCGGCGCCCGTCTCGGACTGACCGATAACGTCGCGTTCCGTGCCGCGGTGACGGTTGACGGGTCGCAGTTCGATGCCGCCCCCCCCGACGGCAACCGCCTGTTCGCCGGCAAGCGCAGCACGAACGTCGGCGGACAGTTTGGCGTCAGCTATCTGTTCAACACCAAGGCGAAGGATGCCGACGGTGACGGCGTGCCGGACAAGATGGACAAGTGTGCAAGCACGCCGGCTGGCGTCCGTGTCGATGCGACCGGTTGCCCGCTCGACAGCGATCGTGACGGCGTCGCGGACTATCAGGACAAGTGCGCGAACACGCCGGCTGGCGTGACCGTGGACAGCACCGGTTGCCCGGTGGACAGCGACAAGGACGGCGTCGCGGACTACCAGGACAAGTGCGCCAACACACCGGCTGGTGCAAAGGTTGATGCCACCGGCTGCCCGGTCGATACCGACGGCGACGGTGTGCCTGACTTCCGTGATCGTTGCGCCAACACTCCGCGCGGTGATCAGGTCAACGCGGATGGTTGCACGCTGCCGAAGGATGACGACAACGATGGCGTCATGAACGACGCGGATCGCTGCCCGAATACGCCGGCTGGTACCAAGGTCGATGCCAACGGTTGCCCGGTCATCAACAGCGTGCTCGATACGGCCAAGACGCTGGTGCTCGAAGGCGTGACCTTCCGGACTGGTTCTGCCGCTCTCACGCCCGGCTCACGTGCCGTGCTGCTGCGCGGCGCTGGACTGCTGAAGGCGTCGCCGACCGTTCGGGTGGAAATTGGTGGTCACACGGACAATGTCGGCTCGGTCCGCGCCAATACCCGCCTCTCTGCAGCACGTGCCGCTGCGGTCAAGCGTCTGCTGGTCGCTGCTGGGATCGACGCATCGCGCATCGAGACGAAGGGTTATGGCTCGAGCGAACCGCGTGCCGACAACAAGACGCGTTCTGGTCGTGCTTTGAACCGCCGTATCGAAGTGAAGCCGCTCCGCTAAGTACACGGATCGGTCGTACGAAACAGAACGGGGCGCTTCCGCAAGGAGGCGCCCCGTTCGCGTGTCCATCGGTCAGTGCACACCGGTTCACCGTGCCGCTGCTCTCACCTCGGCGCTACCCCCGCTTTCGGCGCGTGGCCGCCAGGCGTCGCCGCGCAGCATCCGCAATCGCCAGGACTGCAGGGTGCCGCAGCCTGCGCTCAGCGCTCAGCGCATAGAATCGTTCGCGCACGCTGGTGAGGCGTCCGACGACATGCACGTCGAAGGTTCGGCGTACCTCCTCTTCCACGATGCTTGGCGCGCAGAACACGCCGACGCCGTCATGGCCAAGCAACTGGAGCATGGCCATGTCATCCACTTCGGCCACCACATCCGGTTCGATACCAATGTCGTCGCACCACTGGATGACGCATCGCCGCATCGCAGAGCCGTCACCAGGAAGGAGCATCGGTGCTCCGTCCAGCGACTTCGGAAACCCGCCGCTGAGCCGTTTCGCGAGGGACGGTTCTGCGAAGGCCGTGATGCCGCTCTCGCCGAGCAGGTGGGAGTACGCGCGCACCCGGGTGCCGGTCGGCATCGGCGTGTCGGCGATGACGAGATCGAGCGTGTCGCTGGCGAGATCGTGGATCAGGCGATCCGTCTTGTCGCTCCGGATCGTCACGCGCCAGAGTGGACCGAGTGAGAAGACCGGCTCGATCAGGCGCCACGCAGTCAGCTTCGGGAGTGAATCGGCGACGCCGATGCTGAAGCGGAGCGGGCGCCCCTCGGTCTGCGTGCGCGTGGCGGTCAGCAGTTCGCGCCCGAGGGTGAAGATCTCGTCCGCATACCTGAGCACGAGGTGGCCCTGCTCCGTCAGCGCCCGATTGCGGCCGCGTCGCACGAAGAGCGGCGCGCCGAGGGCCGCTTCGAGGGCTTGCAGCTGTTCCGTGATCGTCGGCTGCGAGACGCCGAGGAGCGAGACGGCGGCGGCGATGCTCCCTTCGTGCGCCACGGTCCAGAAGTAGCGCAGGTGCTGGTAGTTGAGGGCATTGAGGTCCTGGGGCAGAGCGAGTCTGGTCATGGATGAAACATCGGTAATTCCGATGTATTTGCCAATAGCATCGGCCACATGAATCTTGTGGGACGTCCACGACCCCTCTCATTCGCCGGAGCTCCAATGTGCACTGACCCGACCGCCACACCCGTCGCTGCCATCACACGTCGCCGTTTTCTTGCCAGCGGCACCGCCACGGTCGCCGGCGTTGCCGCGCTTGGCGGGCTGCCGGGGGCGCTGCACGCCGCGGACCTGAGCAACGCCGATCGTGCCGCGATCTTCGCGCCCGCGCCCACCACGCCCGCCGAGGCACTGGCGGCGCTGAACGAGGGCAACCGCCGTTTCGTCGACAACAAGACGATCGCACCACACCGGGATTTTGCGCGCTTGCGAGAGATCGCACCGAAGCAGACGCCGTTCGCCGCCTTCCTCGGCTGTGCGGATTCGCGCGTGCCGATCGAGATTGTGTTCGATCAGGGATTCGGTGACGTGTTCGTCTCGCGCATCGCCGGGAACATCGCGGTGGCCGAACAGATCGCGTCGCTCGAGTTTGGAACGGCTGTCCTTGGTGCCAAGGTGCTCTACGTGCTCGGACACACCGCGTGTGGCGCGGTGTCGGCCAC
>CAYMQV010000163.1:0-10813 GCA_964392395.1 uncultured Gemmatimonadaceae bacterium | reverse complement strand
CACCCTTCACTGACCTTCAGGTAGCGCACATGCGGCGCGTCACCGCTGAAGATGCGTTCACCCGGATGCATCATCGGCGCCGCGGCAACCAGCCCACGCTGCTGCAGCTGGGGAATGAGCTGATCGACGTCGGTCGTGCCGAGAAAGAGATCGACTTCCGGGATCGCTTCGGCCAGCTCGTCCTTGTGCCGCTGCACCATGCACCCGAGTGCCACCACGGCCTGACAGGCGCCCTCGATCTTGTGCCGCGATGCCTCGAGGATGGCGTCGATCGATTCCTTCTTGGCGGCGTCGATGAAGCCACAGGTGTTGACCACGATCACCTCAGCCTGGCTGAGGTCGTCGGTATGTTCGCCACCGTATGCCGCCAGTTGCGCGAGGTAGCGCTCCG
Source organism: uncultured Gemmatimonadaceae bacterium (assembly GCA_964392395.1). Lineage (GTDB taxonomy): Bacteria > Gemmatimonadota > Gemmatimonadetes > Gemmatimonadales > Gemmatimonadaceae > JACMLX01. The sequence continues at coordinate 10,422 of CAYMQV010000163.1, read as the reverse complement.
TGTCGACGGTATTCTTGTCACAACCCAGCGTGATGAAGCCGATTTTCATGGGTGGAACATACCGGGGCCCGGAACGCCGGGGAGCGAGCTCGGCCAGGGAACACGACTTGTGCCTCGAGCATATATTCCCATGCCTGCAGCAACCTTCTGCATCCCTGCGCCCGACACGACATGAATCAACTCGCGCTGGACCAGAAGATCGCGGCCTTGCGCCGGTTCTCCAGGTTTTTTGCCCAGCGGCTTGGTGCGCTCGAGGCTGGTCCGGCAGGAAGCTCGTATTCCGCCACCGAGGTCCGTGTTCTGGCAGAGCTCGCTCAGTACGAGCAACGGACAGTGACAGCTCTCAGCCGCTCGCTTGGCCTGGATGCCGGCTACCTCAGTCGTGTGATCCGCCGACTGGAGACGACCGGGATCGTATCGAAGTCGCCCGACTCCGCCGATAGCCGACAGCAGCCGCTCTCGCTCACGACCGCCGGGCGCGAAGAGGTGACGGCCCTCGAGGCAATCACCACCACGCGGTACGCCTCACTGGTGCGGACGCTCCCGTCGCACACCCACGAGCCGCTGCTCGATGCGATGGAGCGCATCGAGTCGGCGTTCGGCATGGATGTGCCAGCGCGCGACGCGTCGCCGTGGCTGCTGAGGCCTCATCGCGCGGGGGACGTCAGCAGCGTCACGCAGCGGGCGATCGCCTCGGCGATCGAAGAGTTCGAGTTGAGCGGCGCGTACGAGGCACACCAGCTTCGGATTGCCTCTGATTTTCTCGACCAATTCGACGCAGCGCGTGATTGCAGCTGGATGGCGGAGCGTGAAGGGGTGGTGATCGGCTCCGTGCTCGTGCAGCGCGGCACCGGCAACATCGCGCGCCTGACCATGCTGCACGTCGAGTCGCGGGCACGCGGCATTGGAATCGGCCGTCGGCTGATCGCGGAAGCGATCGAGTTTGCCGCTCGCGCGAACTACGCGTCGATCGAGCTGGAACTCTTCGATGTCATGAAGACGGCTCGGTTCCTGGTGCACGCTGCTGGCTTCCGGCATGCCGGTGAAACCAGTGACGAGATGTTCGGGCGGAGTCTGGTGCGGCAGCGCTGGCAGCTCGACCTGCTGGCGCGTGCGAACCGACGTTGAGTCGCCGAGGGATTGGTTCGCGGTCGTTGAATCCGCCCTCCAGCACGCGTATCACCAACGTGGCGCTGCTTGCTGCACGCGGACGCTTCGTGGCACAGACGGCGAGAGAACCGGCATCGTGGTCGTCGCTCGATCGGCCAAGAACGCTGACCCGTGTTCCATGATCACCCGTCACGGTTCGCGAACCTTCTCGATCCAGTTGTCGCCGACAAACATCCGCATCGGCTTGCCCGCGACCTCCACGAAGCGCACCACTTCGCCCACCTCGCCGCCGCCCGTCAGCGCCGTGTAGCGAAACCGTCCGCCGCCGAGTGGCTCGAGCGTCACCGACGTGTCCACCGCCGCGGCGTTCGGTGTCATGAGCACGAGCTTCTGATTGAGCAGCACCACCTGCTGATCACCCCAGACGCCGCGATAGAGACCGGCGAAGCGCGCCCACGACGGATCCCACGCCGCGGCGCCGGGCGTGCCACGAGCGGCTTTCGCCAGCGCCTGTCCGACGGTTGCCATCAGCTGTCGGGCAATCTCGGCGGGGTTCGAATCGTTCGTGTTCGTCAGAACGATGACACCCACCTTGTCGTCGAGCTGGAGTGACGTAAAGGTGGTGTTGCCGGGATACCCGCCGCCGTGGCCGACGAACGTGCGGTTGTTGACGCGCTGCACGTCGAATCCAAGCGCGGAACCCGTCGTCCAATTCTCCTCGACAGAGCGCACACGGTGCAATTCGCGCCACGAGCCGCTGCTGACGATCTGCGCACCGGCGCGCGGTCCACGGCGGAAATTCGCGGATACGAACCGCGCCATGTCCTCGACGTTCGACGTGATGCCGGTCGCCGCCGCCATGCCGCGTGCGTCCACAAACGGAATGCTGTCGCGCGTGCCGTCGGGCATCCGGCGCGTGTACGGGACGGCAAGCCCCGGCACGACCTTGTCCACACTCGACGATGCCATGCCCAGTGGTTGGTAGATGTGACGTTCGACGTAGTCCGCCCACTTCTCGCCACTCACCCGTTCGATCACGAGGCCGGCGATCGCGTAGGCGAGGTTGGAGTACTTCCATCTCACCGATGGCGCGAAGGCAGCCTGGCGCTCGGCGTAGAGACGACGGATGTCGTCCTCGGACGGGAACGCGTACGACCGCCAATGGTCACCTGCCTCGCGCTGCAAGCCGGAGCTATGTGACAGTAGCTGCTCGATGGTGATCTGGCCATCGTCGTCTCCCGCGGGTTTCGCGTTGAACCACGGCAGATACTTCACCACCGGATCGTCGAGCCGCAGCTTCCCTTCCTCGCGGAGCTGCATGATCGCAATCGCGGTGAACATCTTGCTGTGCGACGCCATGCGGAACTTCGTCTGCGGTGTCATCGGGATCTTCGCCTTGACGTCGGCAAACCCGAATCCTGTGGCCCAGACCAACTGCTGGTCGCTGACCACGCCGATGGCGACGCCAGGCAGGCCGCGGTAGGCGATCTGCCCTTCCATCCAGGCCGAAAAGAGTCGCTCCGCACCAAGGACGTCGGGGTCAGTCGCGACGTTCGCTGCCGCCGCACGCGTCGCCGGCAACTGCGCGCGAGCGAGGGTGGCCGCGAGCGGGGCCGTCAGGAGACCGAGCGCCAGGATGGAGCCTTGGACCATGGACGCGACCAACGGCCGTGCGGACGTTGCAGGAATGTTGCGGACCATCGGGACTCCGGTTGGTGGGAGGAGGCGGGACGTGGGTAGCGTCGTGCTGGAACGCGGCGGCGTCTAGCCAGCGCCTGAAGGTGGGTGATCACACTGGCGGCACGACAGGCCTGCTCGACGAACACACTCGGCACCGGAGCAGGTAGTGCGGGCGTCGCCCTCGACTCGACCTGCTGCTTCAGTTACCGATACCCGCCCGCAGCAGGCCCCATGTACTCAGCTGCGCTGTCGTCACGTTCCCGCCGCAGAGAATGGTGCCGACCCGGTCTCCGTAGGCCCCGTGCGGCGCCTCGAGCAGGGCGGCGATGCCGACGGCGCCAGCCGGCTCGACAATCAGCCCGACATGCGCGACCAGCCCGCGCATCGCTGCGATGATCGCATCTTCATTCACCGCGACGAGATCATCCGTCAGCGCGCGCAGATCCTCCACTGCCTGTGGCACGGGCACACGAACCGCAATACCGTCCGCAATCGTGTCGACCGGAGTAGAATGATCCACCTGCACACCGGTGAGCGCCCGCATCATGCTTGGCGCGCCTACCGCGACCACGCCAACGATACGCGTCGCCGGCGAGACGGCCTTCATCCACGTGGCCACGCCCGCCAGCAGCGCGCCGTTGCCGAGCGGCACCAGCAGCGTGTCGAGCGTGACGGCGTTGGCCAGTTCGACGGCGATGCTCCCCGCCCCTTCGGTGATGGCCAGCGCTTGCCCATCCTCGACGAACTCGATGTGGTTCGAGTGTGCGTATGCGCGCGCGGCATCCTTTGCGGCATCAAAATCATCGCCCTGCTGGATGACGGTGGCGCCAAGGGCGCGCATGCGTGCGAGCTTGAGGGCGTTGGCGCGCATTGAGGCGAAGATCGTGCACGCCACGCCCGCATCGCGCGATGCGAAGGCGAGCGCCTGACCGAAATTACCGGCGGATGCCGCGCACACCGGTGTTCGACTGGTGCGCTGCGTCATGAACCAGTCGCCGCCACGTCCCTTGAACGAGCGCAGTGGGCCAAGTGATTCCACCTTGCAGCTGATGCGTGCTCCCAGCCACAGGTCGAGATCGTCGTGGTGCACCACCGGTGTGTTCGTGAACACCGGATTGATGCCTTGAGCAGCACGCGCGATGCCTGCGGTGGTGACGCGACGCGTCTCGACGAGGGTCATCGGAAGTTGCCGAACTGCAGTTCGACGCCGAAATCTTCCTTCTTCAGCAGCGCGATGGCGAGTTGCAGGTCGTCTCGCGACGGCGACGTGACGCGCACCTGTTCACCCTGGATCGCGGCCTGCACCTTCTTGAACCTGGCCGCCTTGATGGCGGCGGCGACCTTCTTCGCGGTATCGCCATCGAGGTTCATCTTGAGGGCGATGGTGCGCATCAACGTGTCGCCGCCCATGGGCTTGATCTCACCGACGTCGAGGTTCTTGACCGGTACGCCGCGCTTGATCAGCTTGGCATTGAGCATGTCGAGCAGTGCCTCCATGCGCATGTCGCTGTCGGTCTTCAGCTCGATTTTGGACTCTGCGCGCTTGAAGTCGATCACGACCAATGCGCCCTTGAAATCATAGCGCTGGGCGGCCTCTTTCTGGGCTTGATTGACCGCGTTGTCCACTTCCTGCAGGTCGACGCCGGTGGTGACGTCGAACGAGTTGGTATCGGCCATGAATGCGATCCGGTGACGTGGTCTGATCGCGGCCGGGAAGCGCCGCGGCAGGGGAAGGTACGTCAGCCGGCCCTGGAGAGCGATCCGGTGGCTCCGGGCCGCGTCAGGAGACGTAGAAGCTCTCGAGCGCGCCCGAGTTGCTCACGTGGCGTAGCCGGCTGAGCGCCTTCTCCTTGATCTGGCGGACGCGCTCGCGGGTGATGCCGAGCTTGAGACCGATCTCTTCGAGTGTCAGCGGTTCGAGTTCATCGAGGCCGAAGTACAGGCGGAGAATGCGTGCCTCACGATCCTTCAGCCGGTGGAGCGCGCCGTCGACGGTCTCGGTCATGGCCTTCTCGAACATCTGCTCCTCGGGGGAGGCGTGTTCGGTGTCGGCGAGATAGTCGCTGAGGCGGTTGTCCTCGCCCGGCGTCACAGGGGAGTCGAGGGACACATGTCCCTGCGCGATGCCCATGGTGAGCGAGACTTCGTCGAGCGGCAACGACATGTCTCTGGCGATCTCATCGTGGGTCGCCTCGCGGCCGAGTTCCTGGACCATGGCGCTGGCCCGCTTCCCGATGCGATGTAACGCGCCCGCCCGATTGAGCGGCACACGCACGATACGGCTCTGTTCAGCGAGGGCCTGCAGGATGGCTTGCCGGATCCACCAGACCGCGTAGGAGATGAACTTGATCTCCTTGGTCTCATCGAACTTCTGCGCGGCACGGATCAGGCCGAGGTTGCCTTCGTTGATCAGGTCGGAGAGGGAAACGCCTTGATTCTGGTATTTTTTTGCGACGGAGACGACGAACCGGAGGTTGGAACGCACCAGGATGTCGAGACCCTCCCGGTCGCCATCGCGAATGGCCCGCGCGAGTTCGGCCTCCCGTTCGCGCGTGATCAGCGGATACCGGCTGATTTCCCTCAGGTACTGGTCGAGCGAACCTTCATCCGACGCCAGCTTGGACCGACGCGACGACACCGACATGCGACGAACTCCTTCCAGCAATTGGGACGGGCACGGCGCGTGACAGGAGGCTGCACACGAACGTGGATCACGCAAAACGGCACACTGTTGACAGCGACGAATCGACCAGTCCTGTGCACTGCGAAAACCTACCGTACCCGTTCACCGATGCGATGCCATCGGACCCGCGACAGCCACGATCCGGGCGCCACGGAATCCGGCACGACGCTGTAGTACACCAGGAGTGGCTGGCCGAGGAGCAGCGAGTCGGGCACGAAGCCCCAGTAGCGGCTATCGGAAGAATTGTCGCGATTGTCGCCAAGCACGAACAGCTGATGGGCCGGTACGACGAGCGGTCCCCAGGTATTGCGTGTCGGGTGCGCGCCAGCCGACGCATGCGCCGCTGGGAGGAGTGCGCGCCGCAACCAGTCGAATTCCATGGCCATCGGTTCGGCCAGCCCAGGCATCCGGCGCGTGAACCCCTCGGTCTGTGCAACGCCGTTGACCTGCAGGCGGCCATTCCGCATTGCGATCGTGTCGCCGGACAGGCCGACCAGCCGCTTCACGAACGGTTTCGCGTGATCCAGTGGCCACTTGAAGACGATGACTTCGCCACGCTGCGGTATACGCATGGGTGGAAGGCGCTTGGCCGTGAGTGGCACTTCGGCACCGTACGCGAGCTTGTTCACGAACAGGATGTCACCAACCAGCAGCGTGCCTTCCATGCTGCTGCTCGGAATCCGAAAGATGTCGAGCAGAAAGGTGCGGACCACCAGGATCACGAGCACCGTCATGCTGAACGATTTCGCCCACTCCCACAGCCACGTCAGGCCGCGCCGATTCACGCGGTGCAGCGCATCACGACGCTCCGTCTCGGAGATCGCGCGTTGCGGAGCCTGGCCAGGATTGGACTGATCCATGAGTGCCGGCGGAGCGAAGGTCCTGCGGACGGTAACGAAGCATCGACGGCGCGAACCGTTCGCGCGGACGCCGGTACCTCAAAAAAAGGAAGCGCAGGCCACTGCGCCCCGCAAGGCTTCGACGCCCTGCACGCAAAGACGTGACCGATGGTCTGACAGTAACGCAACAGCGCTCCAGGGTGCGTACCCGAGCACCGCAGGGCGACACAAAAAGCCGCATCGCCCTGCGGACTCGCCCTCAGTAGTTGTCGATCTGGGCGCGCTGCAGCCGTCCGGAGTAGTCGATGTACCCGACCTTCGTTTCCGAATAGAAGTTGTACACCTCCCATCCGCCTTCGCGGTGCCCGTTTCCCGTCTGCTTCACACCGCCGAACGGCATGTGTGCTTCAGCCCCGATCGTGGGGGCGTTCACATAGGTGATGCCGTTCTCCAACTCGTTGAGCGCGCGGAAGGCAAGATTCACGTCGGCGGTGTACAACGACGAGGACAGCCCATAGCGGACGCCGTTGTTGACGCGGAACGCTTCATCGGCGTCGCTGACCTTGATCACGCTCAGCACCGGGCCGAAGATCTCCTCCTGCTCGAGGCGATCGCCCGGCCTCACACCGGCAAAGATGGTCGGCTGGAAGAAGAATCCCTTGTCGAGCTCACCGCCGGTGGCGCGCTTGCCGCCGGTGACGAGTGAATTCCCCGCCGCGGTGCCGATCTCGACGTACGTCTCGATGTTGGCGCGCGACACATCGTGGATGACCGGGCCGACATCGGTGCCGGCCTTGCGGCCGTCGCCCAGACGAAGCGCTGACGCCGCAGACGCCAGTCGATCGAGGAATCGGTCGTGAATTCCCGCCTGGAGAATGAGTCGGGAGGTCGCGGTGCACCGCTGGCCAGTCGTGCCGAAGGCCCCCCAGAGCACTCCTTCCAGCGCCAGATCGAGATTGGCATCGTCGAGCACGATCTGCGCATTCTTGCCGCCCATCTCGAGCGACAAACGCTTGTGCATCCGCCCGCAGGTTTCGCCAATGATCGAGCCGGTCGCCGTCGAGCCGGTAAAGGAGATGACCGCGACGTCGGGGTGCGCGACGAGGGCCGCGCCAACATCTTCCCCGAACCCGTGCACCAGCTGCACCGCTTCCGGGTGTACGCCGGCTTCGAGCAGTATTTCGACCAGCACGGCCACCGTGTGTGGCACGTCCTCCGCCGGCTTGAAGATCACCGAGTTGCCGCACAGCAGCGCGGGAAAACTCTTCCAGGTGGGGATCGCGAGCGGAAAGTTGAACGGGGTGATCAAGCCGCAGACGCCGATCGGACGGCGAAAACTCATCGCCCACTTGTTGCTCAGCTCACTTGGCACCGTATGGCCGAACAGCTGCCGCCCCATGGTGCCGGCGTAGTACGCCGTATCGATACCCTCCTGCACATCGCCGCGCGTTTCCGCCAGCGGCTTTCCCATCTCCCGGGTCATCAGGTCGGCCAGCTCTTCCTTGCGGGCCGTGAGCAGATCACCGACGCGACGCAGCACGTCGCCGCGTGCTGGTGCCGGGACGGCCTTCCAGGCGGCGAAGCCTTTCGATGCGCTGACGACGGCGCGATTCACGTCGGCCGCACTTGATCGGGGGAAGCGACCGATGAGATCAGCCGTGTCCGCAGGATTGCGGTTCTCGAACCAGGCCCCCGAGGAGGGGGCGACCCACTGCCCCGCGATAAAGTTCTGAAAGTCGGTCATGGAGAGCAGGACAGAAAAGGGGTGTGTCGCCGCAGCCGGTCGGCCGCGGAAAAAAGAAAGATAGCGGTCTGTCCGCTGGCGATCGCGTCCGCAGGGGCACCGGCGTGCCCTGAACCAGACGGGCCATCCTCGGCGGCGCGATCTTGCGACACCACTGGCGCGGCGTGCCAGCGCGCTCATGGCGGCTGCGGCGGCGTTTCCGCGAGGCTACACGAGCGTCAGCCCACCGCGCGGAGCAGTTTCGCCGTCAGCCACCGGAGTTGCACCCGCTGCGATCCGTGCGCATCGAAGTTGGCCGGATCGAGCCACTGCTCGAACGCCGAACGGATGGCGGGCCACTCGCCATCGGTGATCGAGTACCAGGCGGTGTCGCGGCTCCGCCCCTTGTAGACGATCGCGTTGCGGAACACACCCTCGAATGAGAAACCAAGCCGTTGCGCGGCAGCTCTCGAGGGGGCGTTGAGCGAGTCGCACTTCCACTCGTAGCGACGATAACCCAGATCGAACACGTGGCGCATCATCAGGTACATCGCCTCGGTCGCAACTGGAGTCCGCTGCAACGCAGGCGAGAAATGGATGTGACCGACTTCGATGCAGCCATGCTCGGGTACGATCCGCATGTAGCTCGCGACGCCGACGGCAACGCGCGCGGAATGATCCACGACGGCGTAGCAGAGTGGATCAGTGCCCGTGCACGTCACGCGCATGTACTCGAGGTACGCCTCGCGTGAGGCGGGAGCCGGGGCGAAGAGATAGGTCCAGTTGCTGCCGTCGCCACGTTCATTCGCGTCGAACAGCGCGTCGCCGTGCCGATCGAGATCGAGCGGTTCGAGCGTGCAGCGCCGACCGCCGATCAGCTCGCGCGCAGGCGGCGCCGGTGGACGCCAGTTGAGCACCGCGTCGCCGATCGGCTGCCCGAAGTTGTTGACCCGTGACATCAGGTGGCAGCCATTCCGGCGCGCACCAGGCCGTACCGTTCGATCTTCTTGTACAGATTCGAACGCGGCATGTCGAGCGCGCGCGCGGTTTCGCTCACATTCCAGTCGTGCTCGCGGAGCTTGACACGCAGGAACGCCTCTTCGGCAGCCAGCTTGAAGTCTTCGAAACTCCTGCACTGCATCAGCGCGCCGAGGCCCGCGGTATCGGCGCTGGGGCGGCCCACGAGGCGATGGACGTCGGCGACGGCGATCCCGTCGCCACTGGCGAGAATCAGGAGCCGCTCGACGGTGTTCCGCAACTCGCGCACGTTGCCGCTCCAGTCGAGTTCTGCCAGTGCCTGTACGGCATCGGGGGCAAACCGCCGTGGGGCGATGCCGTCGCGACGCGCCATCTGCTGCACAAAGAAGGCAATCAGCAGCGGGATGTCCTCTCGACGTTCCCGGAGCGGCGGCACGCTGATCGGCACGACGTTCAAGCGGTAGAACAGATCCTCGCGGAAGCGGCCCTCGGCAATTTCGTGCTCGAGCTCCTTGTTGGTGGCCGCGAGGACGCGGACGTCCACCTGCACCGGCTTGTTGCCACCGATGCGTGTCACCACACCATCCTGCAACACGCGTAGCACCTTGGCCTGCGCGGCCAGTGACATGTCGCCGATCTCATCGAGGAAGAGTGTGCCGCCGTCGGCCTGCTCGAACTTGCCCGGACGGTCCGCGACAGCGCCCGTGAAGGAGCCACGCATGTGGCCGAACAGTTCACTCTCGATCAACTCGCCGGGGATCGCGGCGCAGTTCACTTCGACAAATGGCTTCTTGACGCGACTGGAGCCGCGATGCACGGCGCGCGCGACGAGTTCCTTGCCGGTGCCGTTTTCGCCGGTGATCAATACCCTCGCCGGTGTGGCGGCGACCTTGTCGATCCGCTCCAGCAACGAGATGATCGCATGGCTCTGCCCCACGATTTCGCGGCGGGCGTCAAGCTTCTCGAGCAGCGTCGCGTTCTCCTCCTCGAGGTCGAGATGACGCAACGCGTTGCGCAACAGCACGAGGATGCGATCGGTGTCGAGCGGCTTCTCCATGACATCGTAGGCGCCTGCCTGCGTCGCCTCGACGGCAGTCGCCAGCGTGGCGTGCCCACTGATCATGACCACCAGCGCGCGCGAGTCCCTGGCGCGCAAGGCGCGGAGCGTGAGCACCTACCACGACTCGGATGGCAACCTGGGGTCAGCCGGCAATGCCTTTAGCTTCCAGACGAGCACGGGCGGCACCAGTGAGTGGCTGTCTGGGCCGTTGAGCCAGGGCCTCCACTTCTTTTCCATGCAGAACGTGCTCTATGGCGGGCGGTCGCCCGCCGGTGTGCCGTTTACGACGACGGTCGGGTCGGCCACGGTTAACCCCGTTCAGGTGGTCGTGACATCGACAGTGCCGTCG
>CAYMQV010000162.1:0-11005 GCA_964392395.1 uncultured Gemmatimonadaceae bacterium | reverse complement strand
GGCCGCGCCGCCAGCTGACACCGAGTCCGAGAAGAAGCCGCGCGGACGGCCGCGCAAGGACGCGGAATCCGGCGACGCGCCGGTCACTGCACCACGCCTCGTTGTGGCGAGCCCCGTGATCGTGAGCGCTCCGCCGTCGACTCCCCCGCCAGCACCGCGCGTCGAAGCGACACCGAGTGAGCCAACGCGAGAGACTGGCAGGCACCGAAACGGTCCGACACCGGACCGCGATAGCAGTCAGGATCGGACGTCGGAGCGCACAGGGCAGGATCGCAATGCCGGTGACCGGAACACTGCCGAGCGCAATCCGGATCGCGAAGGACGACGTGGACGCTTTCAACGCCGTCGTGGTCGCGGTCGCAACAAGTTCCGTGACGGCGTGATAGAGGGTGGCGAAGCAGCGCCGCCGAGCACTGCGCAGCCGAGCACTGCGCCGCGACATGATCGCGGACCGCGCCCGGAGCGCACTGATCGACCGCCGCGACACGAGCGGCAGGATCGTGGGCCGCGGCCCGAGCGCGTAGATCGTAACAACGATCGCAACAACGACCGCAACAACGACCGCAACAACGACCGCAACAACGATCGTAACAACGATCGTAACAACGACCGTAACAACGACCGGCAGGAACGGGTTGAGGTTCAGGGGTCGAACATCGTCGCGGCCGAAGCCACGATCACCGGGTGGTACGATCCGGCACGTGGTGATGGAGGATTCATTCGCCGCGCATCGGCCAGCTATCTCCCGCAGCCGGGCGACCCATTCATTCCCGGCTGGATGGCGCGGCAGTTCCAGCTGCGCCGTTCGGATCTGGTGACGGGAGCGTGGGGCCATGACCCGCGTCGTCGTCCGACCGTGTGCGAGATCACGACGATCAATGAACTGGCGCCCGATCCGAATGTGCGCCGCAAGGATTTCAAGAGTCTCACCGCGTCGTATCCCGACAAGCGGCTGACGCTCGAGACCGGGCGGCCAGCGAAGGTCGGTCACGAGATCACGCGTCGCGCGATCGATCTCATTGCGCCCATTGGTTACGGCCAGCGCGCCCTGATCGTGGCACCGGCACGCGCCGGCAAGACGACCTTGCTGCAGGCGATCACGGAAGGGGTGCACCTCAACCACCCGGATGCCATCCTGATGCTGTTGCTGGTGGATGAACGCCCGGAGGAAGTGAGCGAGGCGATCAGCTGGAATGTGGGTGAGGTGGTGGCGTCGAGCTTCGACCAGCCGGCGCAGCGCCATGTGGACGTGACGGAGATCGTCACCGAGCGCGCGCATCGCCTGGTGGAGATGGGCAAGGATGTGGTGATCGTGCTCGACTCGATCACGCGCATGGGCCGTGCGTTCAACACGGCCAATCGCGGGACGGGCCGCACGATGTCGGGTGGCCTGGACGCGAACGCGATGGCGAAGCCGAAGGCGTTCTTCGGCTCGGCGCGCAACGTGTCGCCGGAGGATGGCGGCGGCAGCCTGACGATCATCGCCACGGCGCTGGTCGAGACGGGCTCGCGCATGGATGATGTGATCTTCGAGGAGTTCAAGGGCACCGGCAACTGCGAGATCAAGCTCGATCGCGGGTTGGCCGAGCGCCGGATCTTCCCGGCGATCGACATTCCGGCCAGCGGAACGCGTCGTGAGGAGAAGCTTTACAAGGCGGAGCAGGTGCAGTCGATCTACATGCTGCGCCGCGGACTGCAGCAGATGCCACCGACCGGCGCGATGGAGTGGTTGATCAAGCGCATTTCGGCGACAGCCACTAACGACGCGTTACTGGCTGGGCTTTGATCCTGCCGGTTGGACTTTGTCGCAACGCCCGTCGCACGTTGTGTGCGGCGGGCGTTGTGTTGCTCGGGTGCGCTTCTGGCAGGTCAGCCGGGGCGCAGGCGCTACAGCGCGTGGTCGGGCAGCCGGTGATTGCGCAGCTCAAGATTGATGGCAACGTCAACATCGATACCGACGAGTTGAAGGCGGCGATGGTGACGACGGTGTCACACTGCCGCTCCTTCTTCCTGCTGCCGGTGTGCCGGTTCTCCAAATCGGGCGGCGTCTATCGCAAGATTCTGCTCGACCGGGCTGAACTGGAGCGCGACCTGTTGCGCTTGCGCGTGTTGTACTGGAAGAGTGGCTGGCGCAACGCCCAGGTGGTGCCGGAAATCACCCGGCGTGGCGACGGGGTGGTGGCCATCACACTCAAGGTGACGGAAGGGCTACCGACGACGATCGGCTCGATCGAATTTGGCGCGCTCGACAGCCTGCTCGAAATCCACGGACTGCGAAAGTTGGTGGATGTGAGGGTCGGTGAGCCGCTCAACCTGATCCGACTCGATTCGATTGCGTCACGGATCGCGAGCCATCTGGATGAGGAAGGCTACGGGGACGTCCTGCTGAATCCGGTCGCGACAGTGGATACCAGCAGCCCGAAGGCCGCCGTGAGGATCGGTGTCTCGAAGCTCTACCAGACGCGTATCGAGTCTATTCGTGTCGAAGGCACCGAGAAGTACGACCCGCGGGTGGTGGCCAATACGATGGGCGTGAAGGCGGGTGATCCGTTTTCGCGGATCGGCGTGGCGGAAATCCAGCGCGCGCTGTACGAGGCCGGTTTCTTCAAGCGTGCGTTCGTGCGCGTGGATCCGGGGAGCACGGATTCACTGAAAAAGCTGATTGCGCTGGTCGAAGAACTGCCGCCACGATCCTTCCGGGTCACGGGTGGTGTGAGCACCGTCGACTTCATGCAGCTCGACGCGCGGTATGTCGACGCCAACTTCCGCAACAACGCCGGCCGGCTCACGCTGCAGGCCACGCTGGGCAACCTGCTCGGACCACAGTTGAACGGACGATTCCCGTTCATGAACGTGCTGCCCGACAATCTCAGCCTGAACGATCCGGTCTACCTGCAGCCGACCTTTCAGGTGAACGCGGACATCAGGCGCCGATGGCTGCGCGACGGTCGCAATCAAACCGGACTGAGTGTATTTGGTTTCCGACGTTCATCGCCCGGCGTATTTATCGATCAGGGCGGCGGCGGCGGCGCGAGCTTCACGCGCAATGTGACGCGCGCCGTGCCGATCAGCGCACAGTACCGCCTCGAGTTCACGAACGTGTCAGCTGCGGACACGTACTACTGCGTGAACTTCGGTGTCTGCGATGAATCATCACTTGGCGTCCTCCGCAATACGCAGCGACTGGCACCGATTTCGCTCAGTGCTGCCAGTGATCGCCGCGACGACCCGATCGGTCCGACGCGCGGATACACCTGGCGCGCCGAGATGGAGCTGGCGGACACGTGGACCGGCTCGCAGTTCCGCTACAGCCGAATCGAGGTGGACGGCTCGAAGTACTTCCACATCAGCGAAAAGCTGACGGTGGCGGTGCGCGGGCACGCCGGCTATGTCCGTGGGCAGAGCGCCAATGGAGACAGTGTGCCGATCATCCTGCCGCGCAAGCGATTCTACGCCGGTGGCGCACGTTCCGTGCGCGGCTACGGCGAGAATCAGCTGGGGCCACGCGTGTTGGTGATACCGCGGGCAATCTTTCAGCCAACGCTCGCGGGTTTCGACAGTCTGCTCGCGAATCCTGCTCTCCGGGATGGCCGCCTGCCCTGCGACCCGCGGCAGTTCGACTTGCCGTCGTGCCCGACCTCGGCCGTCGTCGCTCGGCCGGATGCGCGGGAGACGTCGAATTTTGTCGATGGGGACTTCGTGCCAAAGCCACTGGGTGGCTCATCGCTCGTCGAGGCATCGATCGAGGCACGGTATCGCTTCTGGGGACCGATCACCATCGCCGCATTCCTCGATGCCGGCTCCGTTGGCGCACGGTTCGGCGGTCGCGCAGCGGTCTTCACGCCAGGGTTCGGCTTCCGCTACCTCAGTCCGGTCGGGCCGATTCGCGTCGATGTCGGGTACAACCCGAAGCGAACCGAAAATCTGGTGGTGATCACGGAATTGGTTCCCAGCGATTTGACGTGGCTCGCGCCGATCACCGATCAGCGGACGGGGCTCTACCAGATCAGCACGCAGCGGAGCTTCAATCCGGCGACCGGAACGGGCCTTGGCGGCATCTTCAACCGGCTGACGTTGCACCTCTCCATCGGCGAGGCGTTTTGACGCGCCGACGCAAGATTGCGCTGGCGGTGACGGCGTTCCTCGGCAGCGCCGTGCTGCTGGCGGTGGCGGCCGTCGCGTACTTGCCGAAGACGGCGTGGGGCCGCGAAAAACTGCGGTCAGCGGTGGAAGGCGCGCTCAACAACCAGTTTGCCGGTCGTGTGACGGTTGGACGAATCGAGTTGCCGAGTTGGACGACGGCGACGGTGCACGACGTGGTGATCACCGATTCTGCCGGTGCGCCGTTCATCACGGCGCCAACGGTGCGCGGAAGCTGGTCGCTCGGCGACCTGTGGAACCGTCGCGTGATCCTCGACAACGTCCGTGCCGAACGCGCGGTGATGGTGCTCGATCGACAGCCTGGCAAGCGGTGGAACTGGGATGCGATCCTGTTTCCCGACACCACCAAGCGGCCGCACGGCCCAAAGCCGAAGTTCGGCGACTGGGTCGAGTTGCGCAACGTACAGTTGATCGACGCGTCGCTGACGGCGCGCAGCCCCTATGCCGTGGAGTCGTGGCGCACCGCGAAGGCGCGTGATTCCCTGCTGGCGCTGGCGGTGGACAACAAGCTGCGCGCCGTCGTGCGGAAGGTGCCAGGTGGCTATCAGCGGATCACGGTGCTCGAACATGTGACGCTCACGGCGCCATACGCTCGCATCAAGTATCCAGGCACGAACTCGCAGCTGTTCCGGATTGCGAGCGGGTCGGGCATCATCACACCGTTCCAGCCGCCGTCGCTGGACCTGCGCGGAGTCTCGGGGACGCTCGAGGTGAACTCGGATTCCGTCTGGTTCCGGAACATCGAGGCGCAGCTGCCAAAATCGCGCGCGACGTTGTCCGGGCAGTACAACATCAATACCGGCAACACGGACATCATCGCCCGCGCGCCGCAGGTCGTGACGGATGACTGGATCTGGCTGGTACCGCTGCTGCCGAAGGGTGGTACCGGGTCGATCGGTGACGTGCGCTATTCGCTGAAGGGGTTCTCCAGCGACGTGAAGCTGCACGACCTGTCGCTGGCCATCGAGCAGGCCCGGTTGACCGGTCGCCTGGACGTCGGCTTCGACAAGGACGACACGCGCTTCGATGATGTGGACGTGCGCCTCGACGCGCTGGATACACGGCTCGTGCAGCGGTTGCTGCCAGACGTCGAGATTCCGCGCAACGGTGTCCTGAGCGGTACGCTGCTGGCGCGCGGCCCGATCACGGGCGCGACGATCGATGGAAACTTCTTCTTCGCCGATCGTACGGCGGGCCCGCTGGCGGTACGCATGCGTGGCATTGCCGGAAGCGTTGGCGATGCAGTGCTGACAAACAACCTGCGGATGGACATCGCGCCGGTCCCGGTGACGCTGGCCAGCGAGGCACTGAAACCACTCGGTGGTCGGATCGGTGGCCTGGTCACGGTGAGTGGTCGGACGGATGGATGGCTCGACACGCGACTGGCGCTGGTACATCGCGTGGATGGCCTCGATTCACGCATCAACGGTACGGCCCGTGTGCACATTGCCGGTGTCGAGCCACGCATCGACGCGAATCTGCGCTTCCAGCCGCTCTCGCTGAAGGCGATGGGCCGCTTCGCGCCGGCGCTCGATCTGCGTGGTGACGCGCAGGGCACCATGACGCTGAAGGGATTGCTGTCCGACATGGCGCTCAACGCCGCGTTGCGTGTGGACAGCGCCGGCGGATTGACGGCGGTGGGCCGGTTCGGTGTGCCGACGACCGGGCTGTCGTTCGCGAAGGTCATTCTGACCGCGGATTCCCTGGATCTCCAGCGCCTGGTGCCGACCGCGATTGCGACGCAACTGGTCGGCACGGCAACGATTGACGGTCGTGGTTCCTCCATCGCCACGCTGGATGGCCGGATACTCGTCGACCTGCGCGCCTCACGGATCGATCGCGTGCGCGTCGACACGCTGACGATGGTGGCCGAGGCGCACGACGGGCTGCTGACGCTCGACACGCTCTTCCTGTCGTTGGGTGGCACCAACGGTACCGGCTCCGGCACGTTCGGCCTGCGCGAAGGTCGGACGGGCGAGTTGAAGGTCGTCATCGCGATCGACTCCCTGCAACGACTGCGGCCCTACTTGCCTGGCGACTCCTCGCTGATCGCGCCAACGCAGGCAGCGATTGCGCGTTCGATCCGTCGCCAGCGGGCAGACTCGCTCGACCTGGCACGTCGTACGGAAGTCGAGCGTGCCGCGCGTGGCCTGGCACCCATCGCACTGAAGATCATGCCACCAACGGCGGTGCCAGGTGATTCGCTTTCGGGCCAGGCAGATCTCAGACTCACGCTTCGCGGCTGGCTGAACGACATCAGCGGCAGCGGCGAGCTTGACGCACGCGACCTGTTCGTCAACGGCAACAACGCACGCCAGGTGGCGCTTCGGCCGGTGTGGAATCATTTCGGTACCGACAGCTCGGATGCGGAGTTGACAGGCGATCTCCGTGGCATGAGCCTGTCGGGCTTCCGCGTCGATTCCGTCGGTCTTGCGGCGGCGTACGCGTGGCAACGTGGAACGCTCGCATCAGGCGCGGGGCAACTTGCGATCGATGTCCACCTGATCGATTCGACCGGGATCGCGCTCAAGGGCGCACTGGTTCTCGATTCCGCGACGTACTCCGCTCGCATCGACAGCACGACACTGACGCTGCCGGCGTCGCAGTGGGCGACGTCGTATCCGTGGCGCGCCTCGTGGTCGAGGGGGCGCTTCAGGCTGGATTCGCTGGCGCTCGAAACCCAGGGCGATGCCCGTCTGCAGGTGGATGCCGCGATCGATACGGCAGGCGCAACCAACGTGACGCTGGCGATCCGCAATACGCAGCTCCTGGACCTGGCCGATCTCGGCCAGACGGTATTGCCGGTGGATGGCCGTGTGTCTGCCGACTTGTACGTGGACGGGACGGCAGCCAACCCGAAGATCTCGTTCCTTGGCGCGGTCCGTGACGTGGTGTTCGATAGTCTGCCGCTGCCGGAGTTCCGCGCCCGCATGAACTACGCGGACAAGAAGGCGGTCGCATACGCCGAGGTCCGCCGTCCCGATCAGCAGCCCAACGCACGCGCGAATGCAACGATTCCAGTTGACCTCGCGCTGAGCGGCAACCCGAAGCGCCTGCTCGATCTGCCGTTCAGCGGCGACATCCAGCTCGATTCGTTGCCACTTGACATCATTCCGGCGTTGAGCGCCGGTGTGACGGATGTGAAGGGGCAGACGGTAGGTCGGGTGCAGATACGCGGCACGCTGCCGGACAACCTCACCTTCGACGGTAGCCTGCAGTTGCGAAACGGCGAGGCATTCGTCGTCGCGGCCGAGCTGCCGATCAAGGGCATCACCGGCGACCTGCGTTTCACGGGTGATTCGATGGTCGTGGACTCGCTGCTGGCGCGGAGTGGCGATGGCACGATCCGGATGACCGGCGGTGTCGGACTGAAGCGCGTCACGAATCCGGTGTTCGATCTCAAGATGGTGGCGCGCAATGCCCGCGTACTGGACGGGCGGCAGGGCCGCATCAGTGCCCTCGCCGACCTGACGCTGACGGGTGCGTACGAGGCTGCGTTGCTGGAAGGTAGCGTGCGGGTGCGCGAAGGCGTGTACCGTCTGCAGGAGGAGCGCCGAGTGACGACTGTGCTGAACGCCAGTGATCCGGCCATTCTTGGAGCGGTGGACAGTACCGAAGCGCGTGATCGCGGGCTGGTCGTGCCTCCTTCCGCATTCGTGCGGGGGCTGCGCACGCAGGTCGTGGCACGCGTCGACCGGAACATGTGGGTGCGCAGCAAGGAAGCCAACGTCGAGATCTTCACCGACGGCGAGCTGCAGGTTGCCGTGAACCCGATTACCGGAGGCGTGACGCTCGATGGCATCGTCGCCACCGAGCGTGGTCAGTACGAGTTCCTGCAGAAGCGATTCAACATCGTCCGTGGCTCGGCCACGTTCCTTGGCACCTCCGACCTGAATCCGCTGCTGCAAGCCGTCGCCGAAGTCCAGATCCGACCAGCGTCACAACAGGCGTTTGCGATCCGCCTGAACATCGGTGGCACCTTGCTTCGCCCGCGCCTCTCGCTCGAGAGTGACGCACAGCCGCCGATCCCGCAGACGGACCTGATCAGCTATCTGGCCTTCGGCAGCAGCAGCGGCACGCTGCTGTCGCAGACCGGAAGTTCGAGCAGCGGTGGGCTGGTCGGTTCCACTGCCGCACTCGCCAATCGTCAGCTGTCGTCGCTGACACTCGGTGCACTGCTCAACAGCGTCGAGGGCAACGTGGCGCGTGCGCTCGGCGCCGATGTCTTGAACATCACCGCCACCGGTGTCGCGCCTGAGGTGCAGAACCTGTTGAGTGGTTTCAGCAGCTTCCTGCTCGCGACCGAGATCGAGTACGGCCGCTACTTCGGCACGAAGAGCTATGCGGTGATCACGCTCAACCCGGCACGATTCGCTGGCGGGACGGGGGGAATCTCACCGGTGGGCCTGCGGATGGAGTATCGCCTGCCGAAAAACTACCGTCTGGAAACCACCTTCGGTCCGCGATTCCTGCTGCAGAGCCAGACGTTGCAGGTGCAGGATCCGAACGCGCTGCAGAACTTCGGCCTCTTCCTCTCGCGAGAGTGGAAGTGGTAGCCGGGTGGCTCGTGCTCAGCTTTCTGAGAGCCTGACGCGGCCACTGGTCCGCCACGTGCCGGTGGGATCACGTCGCATCAATCGCAGCTCCGACGAACCACAGACCGGACCACACGCCATCCGGACGTGGACGAGGGCCTGCGCGCCATTCCCCGAGACGCTCGCCGGCGACAGCACGACGTAGCCGCCGGAGGACGGGAAGGCAGAATACCAGTGCCGCCAGAAATTGTCGTTCCGAATACCGCGGGAGACCGTCCCAGTCGCGATTTCTCGCTGCGCGATGGCGCGCAAGGAATCCAGCTGCGCGGCCGAGACCAGACGACAGCGCGCATCCGGCAGCATGCCGGACATCATTCGAGGCGTCGGCATCCGCTGCACCGAGAGAAAGACTCGCAGTTCCTGTTCAGAAATGGATAGTGCCTGCCGCACCATGTCGTACTGATCGGCTTCGATGTCGGTCGTCGGCAGCAGCGTATCGAGCACGATCCACCGCGTCGTCGTGTCACGGGGCATCTCGCGGAGTACGGCCGCATAGATTCGTGCGCGCTCGGCTGGCACCAGCGCCGTCGCTGGTGGGCTTGCGTGGCATCCGACCACCAGCGCCATCCCTGTGCCGAGCAGCCCCATCGCCGCTCCCCGAGCAACAATCACGTCGCGGCCAGCTCATCCCAGAGTGCTGCCATCGCGCGCATCCCGACTTCGAAGTTCTCGACGCTGATCCACTCGTCGGGCGCATGGGCGTTTTCGCCCGGCAGTCCGAAGCCCACCAGCAGCACGGGCACGTTCAGCAATCGCTGGAAATCGCCGACCACCGGAATCGATCCGCCTTCCCCGGTGATCACCGGTTCCTTGCCAAACGCCGCCGTCAACGCGCGTCGGGCCGCGTCGAAAATCGGCCCATGCAACTCGGCGCGCCATGGCTTGCCGCCATGCAGGTGTTCGACCTCCACCGTCACGCCGGCCGACGCAATCGAGTGCACATGGTCATGCATCAGCTGTTCGATCACGGCCGGATCCTGATCGGGAACGAGGCGGCAGCTGACCTTCGCCATTGCATGCGAGGGCAGGACGGTCTTTGCGCCTTCGCCGGTGTAACCGCTGAGCAACCCGTTCACTTCACAGGTCGGCCGCGTCCACAACCGTTCCAGCACCGTATAGCCATACTCGCCGCCAAGCGCCGGCGCGCCAACCTCGGCACGGAAGTGCTCCTCGTCGAATGGGAGGCCGCGCATCTGCTCGATGACGGCATCCGGAAACGGCTTCACCGCATCATAGAAGCCCGGAATCGCGATCCGGCCGTCCACGTGATGCAGCGTCGCGAGAATCCGTGCCAGCTCCATCGCCGGGTTGATCACGGCACCACCGTACATGCCGCTGTGCAGATCAGACTGCGGCCCCTTGACGCGGATCTCGAAGTAGGCGAGGCCACGCAACGAGCTGAGGATCGACGGCTGGCCTGGCGCGAACATCGTCGAATCCGAAATCACGACCGCGTCGCACTGCAGCCGCGCCGCATGCGCGGCGATGAACGGCGACAGGTGCTCACTGCCCACCTCTTCCTCACCCTCGGCGAGCACGATCACGTTGACCGGGAGCGTCCCGCGGGCCGCCAGATGCGCCTCGAGTGCCTTCAGGTGCAGGAACAGCTGCCCTTTGTCGTCAACGCTGCCACGGGCGTAGAGCTTGCCATCGCGCACCGTTGGCTCGAAGGCCGGTGACGTCCAGAGCTCGAGGGGCTCCGGCGGCTGCACATCGTAGTGACCGTAGATCAACACCGTTGGCTTGCCGGGGGCGTTGCGCCACTCGGCGAGCACGATCGGATGGCCCGGTGTCTCGATGACGTCCGATGTCGTGAGTCCAATGGCCAGACACTGCGCCGAGACCCACTCGGCGGCGCGACGCACATCGGGGGCGTGTTCCGTGCGCGCGCTGACACTCGGAATACGGAGAAAGTCGTTCAGCTCGTCGTGAATGCGCGTCTGCGCGCCGGCGAGGAACTGGTCGAGGTCGGAGGCGACAGCGGAGGACATGGGACGAGTCATCGGTGGAAGTCCGCGCGGAAGGAACAGCAGCGGCGCGCACACGAATATGCCCGGACGCCGTCAGTGCCGCAGGCCCTGCCCGATCGCAATCGGAACCATCCGTATCCGCTGACGGCGACGCAGCCTGGCCAGCCGTGCGCGCGCCAGCGACAGTGACGCCGCCCGGCGGATCCCGAGCCGCACCAGCAGCGTGCTCCACGCCCAGGCAATCCAGCTCAGACGCTCGAGAGGCGTGAGCCCACGCGC
>CAYMQV010000161.1:0-11168 GCA_964392395.1 uncultured Gemmatimonadaceae bacterium | reverse complement strand
TGCGATATTCAGGGTGCGTCCGCCCACCGCGGACTTCGTACCCTGGCCGGGAGCCGGTATTCTCGATCTCGAATTCAGTCCGGATGACATGCGTGCGATGGCCGACCAGGTCGTTGCGCGCTGCGTGGACCACATCGCCACCGTGGCGGATCAGCCGCTCTACGGTGTGCACGACGCGGAGGCTCTCTGCATCCGCATGCGAGAGCCCGCGCCGTCGGCCGGCGCCCCATTCACGTCGCTGCTCGACGATCTGTTCACGACCTACATCCCGCAATCGTTCACGACGCCGTCGCCGGGCTATCTCGCCTACATCCCGGGTGGCGGATTGTACACCGCGGCGCTCGCCGACTTCATCGCCAACACCACCAATCGCTACACCGGGATCTGGCAGGCGGCGCCGGCCCTGGTCCAACTCGAAGCGAATGCGCTCGACTGGTTGCGCGAGTGGATGGGCATGCCTGCGGGCACGATCGGCCTGTTCACGACGGGTGGCTCGATGGCCACCTTCAACGCGGTACTCTGTGCGCGCGAAAAGTACCTCGGCGTGGACATTCGCCGCGGCGTGCTGTACACGTCCGACCAGGCGCATCACTGTGTGATCAAGGCGGCCAAGCTGGCCGGCATCATGCCGGACCGCGTCCGCTCGATTCCGGTGGATGCTCGGTTCCATATTCAGATGGACGCGCTCCGTGAAGCGATCGCCCAGGATGAGCGCGATGGATTGATGCCGTTCATGGTCGTGTCGAATGCCGGCACCACCAACACCGGCGCGGTAGATCCACTGAAGGCGATCGCGGATCTGTGTGCGGCGCACGACCTCTGGCACCACGTGGATGGCGCCTACGGCGCGTTCTTTCAACTCTGCGGTGAGACACGTCCGGTGCTGCGTGGACTGGAGCGTGCCGACTCGCTGACACTCGATCCGCACAAGGGCATGTTCATGCCGTACGGCACGGGCGCGTTGCTGGTGCGCGATGGCGCGCGGTTGCGTGCGGCGCACGAGGCGACGGCCGGCTATCTGCCTGAGATGCCAAGCCCCGCCGAATTCTATGACCCGAGTCAGCATGGCCCTGATCTCTCTCGCGGGTTCCCCGGACTGCGGATGTGGCTGACGATGAAGGTGTATGGCAGCGACGCTTTTCGGGCGGCGATCACCGAGAAGCGTGCGCTGGCGGTCGACGCCTTCGAGCGCGTGTCGCGGATGCCGAACGTGGTGGTGTACGGGCCGCCGGAGTTGTCGCTGTTTCCGTTCCACGTGAGCTGGCCTGACGCGACGCAAGCACAGGAAGACACCGCCACCCGCCAGGTCATGTCGGACGTCTCACGACGTGGCCGAGTGATGCTGAGCGGCGCCGAGGTCGACGGCCGATATCTGGGGCGCGTGTGTGTGCTTAGCTTCCGGACTCACGCCGCTCAGATCGACGCGCTGGTCGACGATCTCGAGGCCACCATCCACGACGTCGTCGGGAGACTGTCATGAAGCGGTTGTTGCTCGCTGTTGCGGCCGTCCTTGCAGCGCTGCTGGGGACGATGGCGGTCCGCGCCGCGATGGTGCCGGAGCCCGCGCCCGCGGCGGCAGCCGAAGAACGCGTCGTCATCGATGAAGCAACGGCTGCGCAGCGTCTCTCCGGCGCGGTCAGGTTCGCGACGGTGTCGACGGTGTCGGGTGGCCCGATCGACACGGCGGCATTTCTCGGGTTTCACGCCTTTCTTGCAACCTCCTTTCCGCGCGTTCACGCCGCGCTCAAGCTGGAGAAGATCGCCGGATTGAGCCTGCTCTACACCTGGACCGGCACCGACTCGCTCTCAGCGCCGGTCGTGCTGATGGGGCACATGGATGTGGTGCCGGTGCCGGAGGCGAATCTCAGGGAGTGGACGCACGCACCGTTCTCCGGTGACGTGGCCGACGGGTACGTGTGGGGTCGCGGCACGATGGACGACAAGGTGACCGTGCTGGCCGTGCTCGAGGCGGTGGAGGACCTGCTGTCACGCGGGCTGCGGCCGAGCCGTACCGTATATCTCACCTTTGGCCACGATGAAGAGGTTGGCGGTCGTTTCGGTGCGCGAGCCATCGTCGATACGCTGGTGCGCCGCGGTGTGAAGCCCGCACTGGTGATCGACGAGGGTGGCGTCATGGCGAACAGCGTGATTCCGGGCGTCGCCGGGCTGGCGGCGGTGGTGGGTATCGCGGAGAAGGGGTATCTGTCGCTGCGACTGAAGGCGCGTGCGGAGGGGGGGCATTCGTCGATGCCAACCAGTCGGACCGCCGTCGGTGCGCTGAGCCGAGCGATTGCGGCGCTGGAGGCCAACCAGTTTCCGTTCGTGCTCGACGGGCCTACGCGGGGAATGCTCGAAGCGATGGCGCCCTACTCGTCGTTCGGCCGCAAGATGGTGT
Organism: uncultured Gemmatimonadaceae bacterium; assembly: GCA_964392395.1. Lineage (GTDB taxonomy): Bacteria > Gemmatimonadota > Gemmatimonadetes > Gemmatimonadales > Gemmatimonadaceae > JACMLX01. The sequence goes on along the minus strand of CAYMQV010000161.1, from coordinate 8,773 downwards.
TTGCCAATCTCTGGTTGACGGGCCCGTTGGTGAAGAAGATGCTCAGTGGCACCCCGACGACGGCCGCGATGCTCCATACCACCACCTCTCCCACCATGCTGTCGGCCGGGATCAAGGACAATGTGCTGCCCCCAGAAGCGACGGCGGTGGTGAACTTCCGGATTCGTCCGGGCGAAACGCAGAGCACCGTGATTGCGCGCGTCGCGCAAGTGATTGCCGACACGATGATCAGCGTGACGCCGACCGACAGTGCACGGGTCGACCCGTCGCCGGTGTCGAATGTCGATTCGCCGGCATTCCGTTTGATCGCCTCCACCGTGCGCGGGATGGTGCCGGGGCAGTCGGTACCGGTACTGCCGTACCTGGTCGGCGGCGGTACGGATGCGAAGTACTGGGGGCCGCACTCGGCCAACGTCTTCCGCTTTCTGGCGGTGCCGCTCGAACAGGGCGACGTCGCCCGGATTCACGGCGTGAATGAGCGGATGTCAGTGAAGAGCTACGGCACTGCGGTCACCTTCTATGCACAGCTGCTGCAGCATCTCGACGCGCTGAAGTGAAGCCGACCGAGCGGCTGGCGAGCGCCACCGCGCCCGATGGGTCCGTCCTGACGTTGTATCGGCACGATGGCTCGTACATGATGGTGGTGGACGGCATCGAACTGATGTCGACGCGTCGTGTGCAGTCGGAGGTGCAGCTGGCAGGGCTGGCCTGCGCGCCGTTGCGTGAGCAGGCCGACGCGACCGTGCTGATCGGCGGACTCGGCTTCGGTTTCACGTTGACGGAAGCGCTTCGCTTGCTCCCTGACAACTCGCGAGTTGTCGTGGCCGAGATCATGCGCGAGGTGATCGAGTGGAACCTGCACCCCGAGTGGCCGCTGGCGGGTGATGCGATGCACGACGCGCGCGTCGCCGTGTTGCGCGACGACGTGGCGAATGTGCTGCGCGCGAACGTCGCCACCTTCGATGCGATCATGCTGGACATCGACAACGGTGCCGAATCGTTCACCACCGGCAGCAACAAGAAGCTGTACGGCGAAAAGGGGATCCGTACCGCCATCGCGGCGCTGCGCCCGGGCGGTCGAGTGGCCTACTGGTCGGTGGACACGGAGCCGGCGTTCGTGCGGGCGCTCAAGGCGGCTGGCCTGAAGGTGAGCGTGCACAAGGTCAGGTCGCACACGACGTCGGGTGGATTCAACTGCGTGATCGTCGGCACAGCCTCGAGCTGAAGATGTCTTACGGAATCGGCCGAGCCCGGCTGCGCATCAGTGCTTCGATCTCGTCGATCTCGCGAGGCACATTGCTGATGCGTTCGGTGCCCTTCTCGGTCACGATATAATCGTCCTCGATGCGCACACCGGTATTCTGAAAGCGGATCACGGCCTCGCGCACCTTGGCGATGAACTTGCGGTTCTTCGGCGTGTCCGGCAGCGCATCGAGCATGGTGGTGCTGACGTAGATGCCCGGTTCGATCGTGAACGCATCGCCGATCTGGAAGCTGCGGTTGCCGCTGTAGAACTGCGCCGGATCGTGCACGGCGAGCCCGATACCGTGGCTGATGCCGTGAATCATCCAGAACATCGCCTGTCGGCAGGAGCGCGGCGCATTCACGCAGTCGGTACGCCAGGGCATGTCGATCGACGCGTCGACACTCTCAATCAGGCCAAGCTTCGCCAGGCCGCGGGCGCGAACGTCCTCCGACGAGTCGAGCGCCGCGATCGAGGACATGCCAACCTTGGAGTTTCGTTCCGCCGCCAGCTGTGCGTCCAGGACCAGCTGGTACATCAGGCGCTGGTCTGGTGTGTACGTACCGCTGACCGGGATGGAACGTGTGACGTCGGCCGCGTAGCCCTCGTACTCGGTCGCCGCATCGATCACCACCAGATCCCCGGGCTTCAGGTCGCCACGGTTTCGCATGTAGTGCAGCTGCGTGCCGCGGATTCCACCGCCGACGATGGAGCCGTACGATGGTCGCGCACCGCCGAGCCGCCGGAACTGGTATTCGAGCGCTGCCTGCAATTCGTACTCTTTCGTTGGTTCCGGCACCAGCATCGCAGCCCGATGCCCCTCGGCGCTGATCTCAGCGGCTCGTCGGATGAGCGCCAGCTCGGCCTCGGACTTCTTCGCCCGGATCTGGTAGACGTACGGATGCGCGTCGCGCACTGTGAGGCCGGGGTGCGCTGCGGCGAAGCGGCGCTCCCACTGCTGTCCGCGTGTCAGTGAATCCTGTGCGGCGAAGTCGGAGGCCGCGAAATCCGCCAGCGTATACACCGTCTTGGCGCTGCCTGCGAGCGAGTCGATGACCGATTCGATGGCGCCAGCCGATCGCGCCCGCATGCCGAGGGTCTGTTCGACGGCGAGGGAGTCGGGACGCTTGCCGTAGTAGAACTGCTGCCGTGCCCCGGACGGGGTGATGAAAAGCGTGGACTGCGCCTTGCCGCCCGTGATGACCATCACCAGCGCGGCGTCCGGTTCGTTGTAATTCGTCAGATACCGGAAGTCCGGGAGCTGAAAGAACGGCCCGAAGTCTTCCACCGGTGTCCGCCCACCGAACGCCACCAGCAGCCCGTCGCCAAGCTTCGCTGCCAGCGCATCTCGACGTGCATTGAACTCTGCTTGCGGAATCTGCGCACCGAGTGGTAACGCGGCCAGCGCGAGAGCAAACAGCGCGGTACACAGGTTCGGGAGCCGACGGGCGGCGGGGCGAGGGGCGACGAAAGGCGGCATCGAAGGCACGGATTGGGTGTGTGAGAGACACTCGAAACGTGCCGTGGCGCGTTCGCCAGCGAAAGGGTGCGCGACGGTAATTGCCAACCCCCGTTGCAGAACGGCGGTCGGTTGGCGAGCATGAGCGTTGCAAAACTCTCCCGACCCTTTCGAGGCCCGTATGCGGACATCCCTGTTGCTGCTCGTCTTGGTCACTGCCGCCTGTTCTGGCAAGCCTGCGGCCCGCGGAGGGAACGCGGGGAGCGATTCCACGACTGCCGACGCCGACGTGAAGCGATGGGAAGAGCAGGCCGGTCGGATCGAAATCGTTCGCGATGATTGGGGCATACCCCACGTGTACGGCAAGACCGACGCTGACGCGGTCTTCGGGATGATCTATGCGCAGGCGGAGGACGATTTCAATCGCATCGAAGTGAACTATCTGAATGCGATGGGTCGACTCGCCGAGGCCGAGGGCGAGTCGGCGATCTGGCGTGACCTGCGGATGAAGCTGTTCATCGATCCGGCGGAGATCCAGTCGCAGTTCAAGGCCAGCCCGGCCTGGTTGCAGACTCTGTGCAACGCGTGGGCTGATGGCCTGAATTACTACCTGCACATGCATCCGGAAACCAGGCCGAAGGTGCTGGCGCACTTCGAGCCGTGGATGGCGCTGACGTTCAGCGAAGGAAGCATCGGCGGGGACATCGAATCGGTCTCGCTGAAGGCGCTCGAGGCCTTCTACGGCACCGCGGGTGTGACACCGGCGGTGGCCCGAGTGATGTCCGAGCCCACGTCGGCGGAGCGATTTGCCCCGGCCAATGAGCCGACTGGGTCGAATGGCATTGCCATTGCGCCGCAGAACACCGTCAACAAGCGGGCGCTCCTCCTGATCAATCCGCACACATCATTCTTCTTCCGCGAGGAAGTGCAGATGGTGAGCGAGGAAGGGTTGAACGCCTACGGAGCGGCGACGTGGGGACAGTTCTTCATCTATCAGGGCTTCAACGACAAGGCCGGGTGGATGCACACATCCAGCGGCGCCGACGTGATCGACGAGTTTGCCGAGACGGTGACGAAGCAGGGTGATGGATGGGTCTACCGCGTCGCGGGTGCGGAGCTGCCGGTGCTGTCCAGGAAGCTCACGCTGCCGTACAAGGGGGCGTCCGGGCCGGCAACGCGTGAGTTCACGGTCTACCGCACGCAGCACGGACCGGTGGTGCGGGCAGCGGGTGACAAGTGGATCAGCGTCGCCCTGATGCAGGAGCCGGTCAATGCCCTCACGCAATCGTGGACACGCACCAAGGCGAAGAACCTGAGGGAGTTCCGTACCACGATGGAGTTGCACACCAACTCGTCGAACAATACCGTGTTCGCCGATGCGGAAGGCAACATCGCGTACTTCCATGCCAATCACGTCCCGAAGCGAAATCCGAAGTTCAACTGGAATGATCCGGTCGATGGCAGTGACACGGCGACGACGCATCGCGGCGTGCACTCGCTCGACGAAAGCCCGAACATGATCAATCCGGCCACGGGGTGGATTCAGAATACGAACAACTGGCCGTTCACCGTCTCGGGTACCAGTAGCCCCAAGGCGTCGGATTACCCGAAGTACATGGAAAGGTACGAGGAGAATCCGCGTGGTGTGCACGCGATCCGGCTGCTCGCGAACCGCAAGGACTTCACGCCGGAGACGCTGCGCGATGCAGCGTATGACAGCTACCTGCCGGCCTTCGCCGATCTGGTGCCGTTGCTGGTGAAGGCGTACGACGACGTGGCCATGACCAGCCCGCTGCGAGGCACGCTCGGGGAGCAGGTGTCGCAGCTGCGGACCTGGGACTACCGGTGGGCGGAGAACTCCGTCGCGACGACGCTGGCCGTGTTCTGGGGGGAGGAACTGTGGCGCATTGCGAAGGCCGATGCCGAAAATGAAAACTTGTCCATCTATACGTACATGGGGAAGAAGACCACTCCTGCGCAAAAGCTCGATGCACTGGTTGCCGCATCGGATACGCTGACTACGAACTTCGGGAGCTGGAAGACGTTCTGGGGCGATGTGAATCGTTTCCAGCGTCGCACGGGCGACATCGTGCAACCCTTCAGCGATGTCGCACCGAGTCTTCCGGTGGCGTTCGCCTCGGCGCGATGGGGATCACTCGCATCCTTCGGGGCGCGGCCGTATCCGGGAACGAAGAAGTGGTATGGCACCAGCGGCAACAGCTTCGTGGCCGTGGTGGAGTTCGGGGACAGTGTGCGTGCAAAGGCCGTCACAGCCGGTGGCTTGAACAGCAACCCGGGGTCGAAGCACTTCAATGATCAGTCCGAGCGGTATGGAACAGGCAAACTGCGTGATGTATACTTTTATCGCCCGCAGCTCGCAGGCCATACCGAACGCACCTACCATCCAGGAAAGTGACGCCGCTCATCGTGTGCGTCGCATGCCACCACTGATCGACACACGATGACCGTGATTCCGAAAGTGCAGGACCTGCTCGATCTTCGCGGCAGGGTCGCTCTGGTCACCGGTGCCTCGGGTGGTATCGGGCGCGTGATCGCGAAACGCCTGAGTGAAGCTGGTGCCCGCGTCGCCGTGCATTATCACAGCGGCTCCGTGGCCGCCGAGGCCACCGTTGCGGCGGTCAGGGCCGCTGGCGGGATCGCGGAGGCGTACGGGGCCGACATCACGAGCGAGTCAGCCTGCCGGGCGATGTTCGAGGCCGTCGAGCGGACTCTCGGGCCGGTGGACGTTCTGGTCAACAATGCAGCCGATCAGGGTGTCGCCGATCTGGCCGCGATGCCGCTGTCGACCTTTCAGGCGATGATGGCGACGAATCTCGACGGCCTCTTTCTCACCACGCGCCTGGCCGCCGCGTCGATGATCGGTCGCGGGGCACCCGGCGCAATCGTCAACATCGTCTCCATCGAGGGGCACTCGCCGGCCGCGGGACATGGGCACTACGCGACGTCGAAAGCGGGGCAGTTGATGTTCACGCGCGCCGCAGCGCTCGAATACGGTCGCCAGGGAATTCGTGTCAATTCCGTGTCACCGGGATTGATCGATCGACCGGGGCTGGCCGAGGATTGGCCCCACGGGGTGGCGCGGTGGACGAGTGTCGTGCCGCTCGAACGGCTTGGTCAACCCGAGGACGTGGCCGACGCCGTGTTGTTCCTGGCTTCGCCAGCGTCACGCTGGATCACCGGTGCCGACATTCTGGTTGATGGTGGCATCAGCACGAGACCCACGTGGTAAATGCGCGCTCGCTCGCGGTGCCAACGAATCGATGCACGCCGCGTCCCTGGAATCCGATCTCATCGTCGGGGACGATTCGCGCACCATCGCACGATTTACTGTGTTGAAGACAGACGAGGCGCGGATGACCCACTGTCATCCGCGCCTCGTCTGCGTCCCGCTCACCCTCGCGAACGTCAGCGCGTCACGCGGCGTCGGCGGACGGTCAGGGCGATGAGCCCGAGGCCCAGCACCATCAGTGAGACCGTGGCAGGCTCCGGCACGACGGCGACGTAGCCCGGAATATCCGCGCTGTAGGCGTGCAGCACGCCGGGGAGCAGCGCGTAGGCGGTCGTCAACTGGGCAGCCGCGCCATTCGATGTCAGCACGCACCCCGTCACCTGACCAAGCGGGCACTGGATCGACGAGGCGTACGGGTCGGCCAGCAGGAAGTCCAGCCACACATCGAACTGCACACCCTGTGCATTCTGCGTCACGCTGTAGTCGTTGTCCGAGCCGGCGAGAATCAGGTACTTGCCGTTGGAGAGGCGCGGGCCAATCGCCAGGCCCTCCCACTTTTCTGGCGACTTGCCGCCCAGCGCTGCCAGCGTCGTGGCGTCCAGGTCGATGAGTTGCGCGCTCTTGCCCACCGCATTGACGCCGGCCGGAAGCACACCGCCCACGATGCTGACGCCGGTGACATCGGTGGCACCATTGAGGTCGATCTGGAAGACCGACTTGTCCGCGTTGGCCAGCGTTGCATCGATCCCGAGGCCGCGATTGTTCCGCTCGAGAATCAGGAACTTGTCATCGCCCAGCGCGACGAGTTCCGAGACGCCGCGGCCCTGGCCCGTCGTCTCGAAGCGATAGGCGAACTGCCCGACCGCTTCGCCGGTTGCCATGTCATACTTCACGATACGCGTGAACCGTCCGCTGCTTCCGCCTTCGTCATACATCGCGCTCTGCAATGTGGCGTAGGCGAACTTGCCGTCGGGACTGATCGCAAGGCCTTCGAACCCGCGATTGGTGACTCGTCCGGCCGTGTTCCCCGTATTGTTGGCGAAGTTCGGTGTTCCAGTCGCGGCGTTGCGCGGGATGATGTTCGCCGGCGGCGTGAAGCGTCGAACTTCCTCACCATTGCGGTTGAATTCGATCAGTGACGGGCCGTACTCATCCGAAATCAGGATGTTGCCGTTCACCGGGTTGATGACGATGCCCTCAGGATCGAATGACTTGCCGAGCGTGGAGACCGGGTTCGGCGCGAGTCCATTCAGTGCGACTCCGCCACTGGTGAACTTGACCGTCGCCTGAATCTGGAAGTTGCTGATCCGGCCGGTGGCCTGGTCGATATCGAGCGTGAAGCGCTGGACACGGGTTTCGTACGGAATGGTACCGCCGCCGGGTCCGCGATCGGACACGCCCCACCATTCGCCACGCAGTGGATCGTAAAAGAGTCCGGAGAACATTCCGACGCGACGGTCGAACGTCGATCCGGACGTCCGGTCGAGGGTACTGCCGGCAACGGTGATGCCGTTGACGAATTGCGCATTACTGACCGTTTGAGCGTGGGCCGGCGCGGCGAGCGCAATGGCGACGGCACCGGCGGCGAGGAGTGAAACGAGCGGCTTCATCGGGAGGTGTTGAGCTGAACGGTGAACGGGCCGGACCCGCGACACGCACTACGTGGAGTGGATGTCGACGGTCGAGAGCAGATCCGGCATCAGGCTCGTCCCGACGAGCAGCAGATGACGATCACCCAAGGCTAGGCCGCGTGACGGTTCACGGTCCCATTGCGATCATGCTGTCGCCGCTTCGTTACCGGACGACACGCGGCCGTGACGCAACCGTCACGAACCGGTACGGCATCGGATCACCTCGCGCCTCGGCAGCGGCTCAGGCGTCATACCGACCTCTGCCATTAGCCGCAGCGGTGGCATTCGACTAGAATCACACCCCAGAACTTCCGTCGTCGCGCGTCGCGCGGCGTGTCCGACTCACGCTCAGCACTTCAGCGTCATGGCCAAGATCACGGTGGTACGCCCGGTCGTCGAGATGGACGGCGACGAGATGACCCGCATCATCTGGCAGTTCATCAAGGACAAGCTCATCCTGCCGTACGTGGATGTGCAGCTGGACTACTACGACCTCGGTATCGAGCACCGTGACGCGACCAACGACCAGGTCACCATCGACTCGGCCGAAGCGACGAAGAAGCACGGTGTGGCGGTCAAGTGCGCGACGATCACGCCGGACGAAGAGCGGGTGAAGGAGTTCGGGCTGAAGAAGATGTGGAAGAGCCCGAACGGCACGATTCGGAACATCCTCGGGGGCGTGATCTTTCGCGAGCCGATCATCATGAAGAACATCCCGCGCCTGGTGCCGGGATGGACGAAACCGATCGTGGTGGGGCGGCACGCGCACGGTGATCAATACAAGGCGACGGATTTCAAGGTCAATGGCCCGGGCACGCTGACCATGACGTACACGCCGGACGATGGCAGCAAGCCGATGGAGTTCGAGGTGGTGAAGTTCGGTGCCGATGGTGGTGTGGGCATGGGCATGTACAACTTCAACGATTCGATTCGTGATTTTGCGCGCGCCAGCCTCACCTATGGCCTGCAGCGGAACTATCCGGTCTATCTCAGCACCAAGAACACGATCCTGAAGGCGTACGACGGTGCGTTCAAGGACATCTTCGAACAGGTGTTCCGCGACGAGTTCAAGGCGGACTTCGACGCCAAGGGCCTGACCTACGAGCACCGCCTGATCGACGACATGGTGGCTTCTGCGCTCAAGTGGGAAGGCGGCTACGTGTGGGCGTGCAAGAACTACGACGGCGACG
>CAYMQV010000160.1:0-11196 GCA_964392395.1 uncultured Gemmatimonadaceae bacterium | reverse complement strand
CGACTACGTGGTCACCACGGCCAACAGCGGTGGCGACGCCGCCACCGACATCGTTCCGCCGCGTCAGTCCCTTTTCCCCATCATCCAGGGCGGCGTCCACCCCGCCCTCCGCGTCGCCTCTGCCCGCGGCATCCTCGACCGCGGCACCTGGGACGGCATCGCCATCGGTGGCCTCTCTGTCGGCGAGTCCAAACCCGACATGTATGCCACGCTCGAGGTCGTCGACCCAGTCATCCCGCGTACCGTCCCGCGCTACATGATGGGGGTCGGGTTCCCGGATGATCTCGTCGAGGCCGTCCGTCGTGGCGTCGACCTCTTTGACTGCGTGGCCCCCACCCGCATGGGCCGCAACGGCACGGCCTTCACGCATGACGGCAAGGTCCAGATCCGGAAATCCAGCTTCCGCCTCGACCGGCGCCCCCTCGTCGATGGCTGCCCCTGCCCCTGCTGCACCCACTACGACCGCGCCTACCTCCGCCACCTCTTCGTCAGCGAAGAGATGCTCGGCCTGCGGCTGCTCTCCCTGCACAACGTATCTTTCCTGATCACCCTGATGCGTGACGCGCGGACCGCGCTCCGCAACGGGACCTTCGATGGGTGGAGCCAGGATTGGCTCACCCGCTACCACGCCAAGACCTCCAGCGACTCATGACCTCACTGCCATTCGCCTCCCTCGCTGTCCTGCAGTTGCCTGGCGGCCAGGGCCTCGTCGCCCCGCTGCTCATGTACGGCGGCATCTTCGCGATCTTCTATTTCCTGCTCATCCGCCCGCAGCAGCAGCAGCGGAAGAAGCACGAATTGGCCATCCTCGAGCTGAAGAAGGGTGACCGGATCGTCACCGCCGGCGGACTCGTTGGTGAGGTGCAGCACATCAAGAGCGGCGCCAGTGCCAGCCCCGAGGATGAAGTCACCATCAAGAGCGGCGAGTCACGCCTCATCATCGAGCGTGGTCGCGTCGCCAAGATCTCCTCCAGCGGTGGCACCAGCTCCAGCACGGACAAGGTCGCCTGATGGCGTTGCTCGACATTCACGTTCTCGGCAGCCCGATTCTCCGTCGCGAGACCCAGATCGTGCAGCAGATGACTTCTGATCTGCGTCAGCTCGTGACCGATATGTTCGACACGATGTACGCCGCCAAGGGGATCGGGCTCGCCGCACCGCAGGTTGGCCGCAGCGAGCGCATCGCAGTCGTCGACATCGAGCAGAATCCGATCGCGCTCATCAATCCCGTCATCACGATGCGGAGCGGCAAGAGCAAGCGTGAGGAAGGGTGTCTCTCCATTCCCGACATTCACTTCGATGTCGAGCGCGCGGCCAGGGTCGTCGTGCAGGCGCTCGACGTCGACATGAAGCCGATCACCCTCGACGGTACAGAGTTGTTCGGCACCTGCCTGCAGCATGAGATCGACCATCTGCACGGCAAGCTGTTTCTCGATCACCTCTCGATCCTCAAGCGCCGTCAGGCACTGCGGGAGTGGGACGAGGAGAAGGATCAGTACCCGGAACTCATTCGCCGCCTGACACCCGACGTCATCGCGCGGTTGCAGGCCGAAGCCGACGAGCTCGACGACGAAGCCGGCGACGATCACCGCCGCGACGTTCGCTGACACGCGCGCGAGCCTGAGCCTGTGCGCATCCTCTTCTGGGGCACTCCCGACTTCGCCGTTCCTCCGCTCGAAGCGTTGCTCGGCGAAGGCTTCGACGTCGTCGGGGTGGTCACGCAGCCAGACCGTCCCGTGGGTCGCACGCGCGTTCTGACACCGCCACCCGTGAAAGTGGTGGCGCTGCGCGAAGGGCTGCCCGTACTGCAGCCCGAGCGGCCCCGAGGTGATGCGTTCCTCGCGGAGCTCACCGCGCTCGGGCCCGACCTGAATGTCGTCGTCGCGTACGGTCACATCCTGCCCGTCGCGGTGATCGAGCAGCCGCCACGCGGTACGATCAACATTCACGCGTCACTGCTGCCGACGCTGCGTGGTGCGGCACCGATCGAAACCGCGATCCGCCGCGGGCACACGGAATCGGGCGTGACGATCATGCGCATGGTGCTCGCCATGGACGCCGGCCCGAGCCTCTACACCGCGCGCGTTCCGATACTCGACGATGAGACGGGAGGAGAGCTCCGGAATCGGCTGTCGGAAGTTGGCGCGCAGGCGCTCATCGAAGCCCTCGCGCTGTTGGAGCTCCAGCTCCTCGTCGAAACCGAACAGGATCACGCGCTGGCAACCTTCGCGCCCAAGATCGAACGCGAGGATGCGCGGATCATCTGGCACGCCACCGCGCCAGAGATCGCGAACGTGGTGCGCGCGTACGATCCCCGGCCCGGCGCGTTCACCACACTGCGCGGCCTCGAGGTGAAGTGTTTCGGCGTTCGGGCGTCTGCGATGCACACCCGGGTCGATGTCGCCGGGACGGTGCTTGCGATCGATGACCAGGGGATGCTCGTTGCCTGCGGCGAGGGGACCGTACGCATCAGCGACGTGCACCCCTCCGGCAAACGACGCCAGAGCGTGTACGACTGGGCTGCGGGTCGGGGCCTTGCGGTCGGCGACGTGTTCGGCATGGACCGCGAATCAGTGGGATGAGGCACGCCACGGTTCCGACGCTGCATGCGCTCACGAACGATGTGATCCTTGCCGATCCGGGATTCGTGGCGTCGGCCACAGCGGTCATGCAGGCGTGTCACGCCCGAGTCGCGATTCATCTGCGATGCATCGCGACCACACCACTCCGCCTCCTCGAACTGGCGCTCGAACTGCGCGTGATTGGCGAGACGACCGGGAGCTGGGTGCTGATCAACGACCGCGTCGATATCGCGATGGCTGCCGGTGTGACCGGCGCGCAGCTGACCTCGCGTTCACTGACGATCGCCGATGCTCGTCGCATCGCCCCGCATCTGGTGCTGGGCGCGAGTGTGCATGACACCGCTGCCGCCTGGATGACGGCACGGAACGATGCAACTTTTCTCGTCGCAGGAACCGGCAGCGGCGGGGCGCATCCTCCGCCAGACGCGGCGCAATTCGTGAAGGCCGTGGTCGATGCCGCCGAAGGGTGCCCGGTGATCGCGCTCGGCGGCATGACGCCGGAGCGAGTCCATCAGATGGCGAAGGCGGGTGCCGCGGGAGTCGCGGTGCTGCGTGGCATCTGGCTCGACGATGCTGTCGCCGCCACGCGGCGCTACCTTGCAGCATATGACGAGGGATTCCGCCAGTGAGGTGCCCGTGACGCTCGCTGTGCCTCCGGCCGGTCGCAACACGCTGATCACAGAATCACGCATCGCGGCGGCTGAGATTCTCGCGGCGCTGCGTGGCGGGACACTGCTCGATGCCGCGTTCGAGAAGGTGACAACCGCGCTCGATCCACGCGATCGACGATGGGTGCAGGAACTGGTCTATGGACTGCTGCGCTCGCGCGGATGGATCGACGCGATTCTGGCCCCACGCATCACCGGCGGCCTGGCGCGACTCGACGCCGACCTCGGCGACCTCTTGCGACTCGGAACGTATCAGCTGCTCTCGATGGGGAGCGTTCCGGCGTACGCGGCGATCGCACAGACCGTCGAACTCGCCAAGCGACGGCATGGCATCGGCGCCAGCAAGCTGGTGAATGCCGTGCTGCGTCGCATCGATCGCGAACGTGACCTGCCCGCGGTCGCAACCCCCGATGGCGCCGCAGCCGCACTCGACCGGAATCATGACCTGACCGAACGGCTGGCCGTGCGCACCAGTCATCCCCGCTGGTTGCTGGAGCGCTGGCTGGCCGCTTGGGGCAAGGACGCCGCTGTCCAGCTCACGGCCCACAACAACAGTGAAGCACCGATCATCGTGCGACCCTTTGGTATCACCCGGGACGCATTGCAGGCGATACTGCACGAGCGCGGCGTCGAAACGATCCCCACACCACTCTTCGACGAGGGGCTCCAGCTCCCTCCTGGCGCGGCATTGACCCAGCTCGGCGCGTTCCAGCACGGTCAGCTCTGGGTGCAGGATGCCGGCAGTGCACTGGTAGTCCAGTACGCCAACATCCCCCGCGGTGATCTGGCCGCCGATCTGTGCGCCGCGCCTGGCGGAAAGACCCTCGCACTCCTGCAGGCCGGTGTCCGCGTGATTGCGAGCGACCGATCCGCGAATCGGCTCCAGCGATTGCACGCCAACCTCGATCGGATGCGCGTCACCGACGTCGATGTGCGAGAGATGGACGCCATCGCCCCGACACTCGAGCCGGTCGACGCGATTCTGGTCGACGTTCCGTGCACGGGCACCGGGACATTTCGCCGACACCCCGATGCTCGCTGGCGTCTGCGCGTGAGCGATATCGCGCTGCTGCCGGTGTTGCAGCGCGATATTCTGGCGGCCGTCAGCAGCTGCGTCAAACCGGGTGGCCTGCTCATCTACAGCACCTGTTCGCTCGAACGGGAAGAGAACGATGCCGTCGTGAACGAGTTTCTCGCCGAGGACGATGCATTCGTGCTCGACCCCCCCGCGAGCGGCGTGGTCCCCGGCGCAGTGATCGACAACGGATTCCTCCGCGTGCTCCCGCAGGTGCACGGCGTCGACGGCGCGTTCGCCGCGCGCCTCCGCCGTATTCGATGACCCCGACGGTGACCACCGGAGGTCGGCGGTTCGGCTGGCTGCGCGATCTTGCGGCGCAGCGTCCGATCGCCAGCACCGCCATCGGCGGATTTCTCCTTGGATTTGTGGCCGTCGCACTCTGGCTGCTGCCGCAGACGTTGATCCGCGGCGAATCCGCAGTGCCGAACGTGGTCGGCCTGCTCTACAGTGATGCCGCCGCACGACTCACCGCCGCCGGTTTCTCCGTCAAGACAGGCGACGAACTCCACCACCCCACGGCACCGAAGGGATCAGTGCTCGGCCAGACGCCTGCACCAGGCATCAAGGCCCAGAAGGGCAATGACGTCATCCTCGACGTGTCACTGGGCGTCAAGCGCGGAACAGTGCCGAACGTTCTTGGCATGTCGCGCGAGGCTGCAGTCAAGGCACTCGAGGAAGCAGGCTTCGAGACACCGGACGACGTCACGGAGCGCCTCGACAAACGTGCGCGTGGCGAGGTGATTGCCACCGCGCCACGCGGCGGCGTCACCATTCCGCAGCCGGCATCGGTGCGCCTGACCATCAGCGCGGGCCCGGACGCGATCGGCGTCCCGTCGCTGATCGGCATGTCGCTCGAGGATGCACTGGCGCTGATCGGCCAGCTCGGACTCACCGCAGCCCCCACCAGGACCGATTCCACTGCCGCACAACCAGACGGCTTCATCAGCGCCCAGCGCCCTGCTGCCGACTCACCGGTGCCGCCCGGCGGTGTCATTACCCTGACGGTGTCCCGACCGAGCGCTCCGCGCGACAGTACCGCCCCGTAGCTCGCATTGCACGACACAGGGCCCGACCGGCCCCGTGCGTGATATCTTTGCATGATGACTGTCCGCATCGCCCCTTCGTTGCTCTCCGTCGATTTCGCCCGCATGGCCGATGAGTTGGCCATGATCGAGGCGGCCGGCGCCGACTGGTTGCACGTCGACGTGATGGATGGCGTCTTCGTGCCGAATCTCAGCTTTGGCGTCAAGGTGATCGAGACGGTCCGCAAACTGACCATCTTGCCGCTCGATGTGCACCTCATGACCGTCGAACCGGAGAAGTACTTCGACAGTTTTGCGAAGGCGGGGGCCAATGGCCTCACGATCCACGTCGAGACGGCGCCACACCTGCACCGACAGCTGATGCGCATCAAGGAGGTCGGCTGCACTGCGGGCGTCACCATGAACCCCAGTACGTCGCTCGACGCCGTGCGCGAAGTGGCTTCCGATCTCGACCTGTTGCTGATCATGTCGGTAAATCCGGGGTTCGGTGGCCAGAAGTTCATTCCACACTCACTCGACAAGATCCGCCGCGCCCGCCAATTGCTCGACCGCGTCGGCAGCACGGCGTACCTCGAGGTGGATGGCGGTATCGCGCGTGACACCATCCGCGACTGCTACCTGGCCGGCGCCACCACCTTCGTCGCGGGCAACGCGATCTTCGGCGCGCCCGATCCGAAGGCCGAAGTCACCGCCCTCCGAAACCTCTGCCTCACGGAGGCGGCATGACCGTCAGCGAGCAATGGAGGGTGGTTGGCGCCATCGTCGCCGTCCTCGGTGGCGCCCTCTGGTTCGGCTCGTACCAGCTGAAAGACGAACTGGTCGGTGTGGACGTCGGCTCGCAGGCCCCACCGTTCGGTGGCGCAACGATCGAAGGCCCGGTGAAGTCCAGGACGCTCGCCGACTACAAGGGCAAGGTCGTGCTGCTGAACATCTGGGCCACCTGGTGCGGACCGTGCCGGACGGAGATGCCAAGTATCGAGGCGCTCCACAAGGAGATGGGCCCGAAGGGGCTCCACGTCGTGGCGGTGAGCATCGACGACCCGGGCACGGCCGACGAGATCCGGAAGTTCCTGAAGGACTTCAATCTCACCTTCGAAGTCCTGCACGACTCGACGCAGTCCATTCAGGCCGCCTACCAGACCACCGGCGTACCGGAGACCTTCATCATCGCCGCGGACGGCACCATCCGGAAAAAGGTGATCGCCGCAGCTGACTGGAACTCGGCGCCGAATCGTGCCCTGATTGCCCAGCTCCTGAAGGACGCGGGCACCTAGCCGAGTGCGTGTCCTCGGAATAGAAACCAGCTGCGATGAGACATCAGCGGCGGTCCTGAGCGGCTCGGGCGACGACGTCACGCTCGAGTCGCTCGTCATTCTGTCGCAGGATGTGCACCGCATCTTTGGCGGCGTGGTACCGGAGATCGCGAGCCGGCAACACCTGACATCGATCATCCCCGTGATTGATCAGGCGCTCGCCGACGCGCGAACGACCCTCGCGAAGCTCGATGCAATCGCGGTCACCCACGCCCCGGGTCTGGTGGGAGCCCTTCTCGTTGGCGTCGCCGCGGCCAAGGGACTCTCGCTCGCGACCGGCGTGCCACTGGTGGGGGTGCACCATCTGGAAGGACACCTGTTCGCGACCAGCCTCGAGCACCCCCAAGCGGTCCCTCCATTCATCGCTCTGCTCGTCAGCGGTGGCCACACCATGCTGCTCGACGTGCCGGCATGGGGCCGATATCAGCTGCTCGGCGCAACCAGAGACGATGCGGCGGGCGAAGCGTTCGACAAGGCCGCCAGAATGCTCGGCCTGCCCTACCCTGGCGGTCGCCACCTCGAAGCCCTTGCCCGGGACGGCGACCCTGCCCGCTTTCGGTTCACCAGGCCGATGCTGCGTCGCGACCAGCACCTTGGCGATAGTGATTTCTTCGATGTGTCCTTCAGCGGGCTTAAGACTGCCGTGATGCTGGCGGTAAAAGCGTCCGGTGACATCGATGGCGACAGGAAACACATCGCGCGGGGTTTTCAGGATTCTCTCACCGAGACGCTGGCGGAAAAGGTTGCCAGGGCCGTGCGGGCGACCGGACGCACCACGGTAGTGCTCGGCGGCGGAGTTGCCTGCAACCAGGCTCTCGTCGGCGCCATCGAAGTCCGGGTGAGACACGGCGTGTCGGTCTTCGCGCCGTCTCCGCGCATCGCGACGGACAACGCCGCGATGATCGCCCGAGCTGGCCTCTTCCATGCAGAGCGGGATCGGTGGGCCACGCTCGATCTGCCGACGACATCGAGTGCGACGATCCCGGGAATGATCACGCCCTGAATCGGGTCTGCCGTATGGCCCGCAACAGATACGCCCCACATGTTACTGAATATGTCCCTCCCGTCGCTCACCCGGTCAGCCGCGCTACGGACACCCGCTCGCGCTTTAGCGACATGGGTGCTCGTGGCCGCAGCGTGGGCCTGGTCGGCCACCGCGGTCCAGGCGCAGCTGGTGCCGCGTCAGGTTCGGGTTGAAGTCCGCGATCGTGACGGCCATGCGCTGGCTGGGGCTCGAATTGAATTCCTGCCGCGCTCTGATACAGCCTCCACCGATTCAGCGGGTGTCGCGACGGCAACGATCGAAGCCGACAGCACGATGACCATCTCCGTGCGAAAGATCGGCTTTGAACCGCGCGCCGCTCGGTTTCCGATCGGCACCGCGCCGTCCTTCATCGTGCGAGTCACCCTCGGCCAGCTCGGAACCCGACTGCCGGAAGTCTCCGTGACGGCCGACTATCCGGGAGAACCCTGGCGACGCGCCTATGAAGAGCGACGTCGGCGCACCAGTGGATCGTTCCGCGACCGGAGCTACTTCGCCGGGCGTCCTCCGCCGATGATCCTCGATGAGTGGTTCGCCGGAATCCCCGGCGCACAGATGAGCTCCCGCGGGCTGCGCGTGAATCGGTGTCCCCGGCTGGGCATCTGGATCGATGGCATGCACGTGACAGCGCCTGGCTTGTCATCCAGCCTGGCACTGATGCAGCTGACCGCAACCGATATCGCCGCGATCGAGTTGTTCCGCATGGCGCAACAGCAGTCGCAGTACAGCGACCCCTCGCTCGAGGATTGTTCCCTGCTCGTCTGGACGCGAAACCGATAGGACCGCCTCAGCCGATTCCCTCCACTGATCTCCAATGCTCCGCTCGACACGCAGCGTCATGCCAATGTTGGTGGCCGCAGTCCTGGCCAGTCTCGCTTGCCGCACCGCCGCGGCGCAGGACGCGGCTCCTGGAAGAGAGCGCACCTTTCGCATTGATGTACGGGACAAGTCGGGACGGCCGGTACCAGATGCCATGATCACGTTCTTCCTGACGGGCGATTCGGTTCGGACGGACTCGACGGGCATTGCGTCCATCATCCTGCTTGCCGACACGGCCGTGAACATCACGGTGCGGAAGATCGGGTTTGAACCGCGCAATGCCCGATTCAGGATCGGGGTTGCACCGGCGTTCTTTGTGCGCGTCGCCCTCGGTGAAGCCGGCCAGCGACTGGCAGAAGTCGAGGTGAAGGATTCGTACCCGGGTGAACCGTGGCGCCCCGCATTCGAGCAGCGGAAGAAGCGTGGCGGCGGCCAGTTCCGGGAGATTGCGTTCTTCCCAGGGGGCGTACCATTCAGCCTCAACGACTGGTTCAATGGTCTGAATGGTGTGCGGACAGGTGGTGGCAATGGAACCGAAATCAACATCTCGCGGTGCCGAGCCCTCGGCGTGTGGATCGACGGGCAACACGCCACCTCGCCGAACAGCGGATTTCGCTTCGCGCTCGGCACCGTTCCCCCGCAGGAGATCGCCGCTCTCGAACTCTACACGTCGAATACTCCGGCGCAGTACACGGGCCAGGGAGAGGATTGCTCGCTGTTGCTCTGGACGCGCGTACGTTGATCACAGCCGCCGGAAATCGCCCACCGCGCATCGGCCAGCGTCACCGGATAACTGCAGCGCGTGAGTCGATCAGCGCTTGGATGCGCTACCGGTCGAGACCGGCTCGCAGCCACAACCCGAGTCACACCCGGCGCTCTTCGGCGCGCGAGCCGCAGCGATCGTGCGCCACACCTTGGCGGCGATGTAGGTGGTTGCCGCGAGGACGATCGCGCCGATGATCAGTCGTTCTGCCATGTGTCAACTCCTGGTGGACTGCAACTGACATTCGCACAGCGCGAGGCCGGATGAGGCGCCCGCGTGGCGACTGCACGACGCACTTCGGTTCCCGATCACTAATGAAAACCGAGCATGCGCCCACCCTGATACACCGCCAACGCCGCAGTGTATGCCAGACCGAGCATGTAGCCAAACTGGATCGCAGCCCAGCGCCAGCCGATCCGGCCGCCGCCGGCCTCGCGGACCGTCACCGCCACCGTACTGATGCACATCAGTGCGTACACGTAGAACACCATCAGCCCGAGCGCGACCAGCGGCGAATACTGCAAGCCACCCGTCGACGCATTGACCTCCGAGCGCAATCGCTGGCGTAACGCGACCGACGTCTCGTCCGCTTCGCCAACACCGTAGATCGTCCCCATCGTGCTCACGAAGACTTCCCGTGCCGCAAAACTGGCCGCGATCGACACCCCGATCTTCCAGTCGTAACCGAGCGGACGCACCAGGGGCTCGATCACCTTGCCGATGTGTCCCAGTGCCGAATGCTCGAGCTGCATCTCATGCGCCGCCTCGGCGGACAAATTGGCTGGCACATCCGTCTTTGGATAGGTGGCGAGCGCCCACAGAATCACGCTGCAGCTGAGAATCACCGTGCCGGCGCGGCGAAGAAACATCTGCGCGCGATGCCAGACGTTCTGCAACAGCGTCCGGAGGTTCGGCAGTCGGTAGAGCGGCATTTCGAGAATCATCGGCCTCACCGGGCCGCGCAGCAGGGTGCTCTTGAAAAAAGCTGCCACCACCAGCGCCGTCACCGTGCCCAGTGCATACATGAGCAGCATGGTCACACCCTGGAGGCTGAACAGTCCGCCGAGGACCGCCACCGGCGGCACGAAGGCGCCGATGAGCAGCGTGTAGACGGGCAACCGGGCCGAGCAACTCATGAGCGGAACGACCATGATCGTCGCCAATCGATCCTTGGGTTCCTCGATCGTTCGCGTGGCCATGATGGCAGGCACCGCGCACGCGAAGCCGCTGATCATCGGAATGAAACTCTTGCCGTGCAGCCCGACGCGTCGCATCAGGCGATCCATCAGAAACGCCGCCCGCGCCATGTAGCCGCTGTCCTCCAGCACCCCAATGAACAGGAACAGCATTGCGATCTGCGGCAGGAACACCAGTACGCTGCCGACGCCGCCGATCACGCCGTCCACCAGCAGTCCGCGCAGGTCACCCTCAGGCAGCAGCGACCCCACCGCGTCTCCGACCTGCGACACCATCCATTCGACGCCGGTCATGAGCGGTTGCGCCCAGGTGAAGATCGCCTGGAACACGAGTGCCATCACCGCGACAAACAGCATCGGCCCCCACAGGCGGTGCAGTACCACCGCATCGATCCGGTCGCTGCTGGTTCGGGCGCCGACGTTGTGATTGACCACCGTACGCGAGACGACCCCACCGCTCCATCCGTAGCGAAGCTCCGCCTCCAGGCTGCGGGGATTGGCCCCCGCCGCGGCAACGGCAATTCGCGCTTCATCCACCATCGGGGCGAGCACATCCCGCGATGCACCGTACCATGACTCGAGTTTCGGCACCGCCAGCAACCGCAAGGCATCATGAGCAGCGAAGGGTGCTCTCACACTCCGCTCAGCCAGCAATTCCGTCAGCGGGGCGAGCGCATCGCGGATCTCCGGGG
>CAYMQV010000159.1:0-11214 GCA_964392395.1 uncultured Gemmatimonadaceae bacterium | reverse complement strand
ACCGCGTAGAAGGCCACGTAGCCCAGGTCGAGCAGGCCGGCATAGCCCACCACGCGGCTGCGGTCGCCGGCACGGCCAGTGCCGGTACCGGTGCCGGTGCCAGTAACGCGTCGCGAAAGGCACGCGCCGTGGCGAACCGATCACCAGGCTGTTTGGAAAGCGCACGGCTGATCGCGTGCGAGATGCCCTCCGGAACACTGGGCCGCAGGAGATGCACGTCGGTCGGCTGCTCGGCACGGAGCTTGGCCAGCACGCCCTGTGCCGTGCTCGCGACATGCGGTGGGTCGCCCACCAGCAGCTCATACAGAATTGCGCCGAGCGCATAGACGTCGGTGCGGGCGTCGATCACTGCGGTGCCGGCGGCCTGCTCGGGCGACATGTACTGCGGCGTGCCGATGATCACGCCAGTCTGCGTCTGTCGTCCGCTCTCGAGCTCCGCGGTGGCAAGTGCGATTCCGAAGTCGCACACCAGCGGCTGTCCGTCCCTGATCAGGATGTTCTCCGGCTTCAGGTCCCGGTGCACGATGCCCTTGGCGTGCGCGTGTTCCAGCGCGTCCACCACGCCGCAGGCGAGCGCCACGGCCTCGTCGACCGGGAGTGGTCCGGTGCGGCGCAACCGCTGCCGCAACGTCTCCCCGTCGATGTAGGGCATGACGAAGTAGAGCAATCCGGCATCCGCCCCCGAGTCGAACAGCGGCATCACGTTGACGTGTTGCAGCGCAGCGGTCACGCGGATTTCGTCGAGAAATCGCTGCGGTGTCGCATTCGTGAACGCATCCGGTACACCGGCGCCGGCAAGGACCTTGATGGCCACGGCCCGCGCGTGACGCCGATCATCCGCCCGATACACACTCGCCATGCCGCCGCTGGCGATCCGGTCGCGGATGGCGTAGCGATCGCCGAGAGCCGCCTGCAGGAGATCTCGCACCCGGTCAGGGGCAGCCGTCGCTTCGAGAAACCCTCCCAGTTGCGCGTGCGCGCGGAGCAGCGACCGAAGCTCGGCGCCGACGCCGGCATCCTGTGCCGCGGCGAGGGCCACGAACGCATCGCGGTCCGCGGTGCTCAGCTCGAGTGCGGAGTCGAGCAAGGCCGTTGCACGCTCGTATCGACCCCGCGCCTGACCGGCATCCAGTGGTGGCGGTGATGTCATTCCGGTTCCTCCAGATGCAGCTGACGATACAACCAGCTGCGCGCACCGGCCCAGTCTCGCTTGACTGTGCGGAGCCCGATGCCAAGTGCTGCAGCCGTCTCCTCCTCACTCAGCCCACCGAAGAATCGGCATTCGACCACCTTCGCCTGCCGTGCGTGCAAGGCGGCAAGTCGCTCCAAAGCCTCATCCAGATCGATCAGTGACGTTTCGCGATCATCCAGCACCAGTGCGCGATTCAGATCGGCCAGGTCCAGTGACACTGGGATCACCGGGCCGCCTCGTTTGACGGCGTTTGTACGCCGGGCGTGCTCGACGAGAATACGCCGCATGGCGGTCGCAGCGATGGCCAGAAAATGCGACCGGTCATCAAACGCACCGCGGGCGCCGTCACTGAGGCGTAGATACGCCTCGTGCACCAGCGCGCCAGTCTCGAGCGTATGGCCCACCACTTCTCGGCGCAGCTGAGCGCGAGCCAGGACACGCAGTTCGTCATAAACGAGAGCGAAGGCGGAATCAAACGCCAGCGCATCGCCCTCGGCGGCACGGCGCAGCCATTCCGTCACTGAACCAGAGGTCGTCACTGGGCGGGTGGCTCGTTTCCGGGCCCGCTGTCGCAGGTGGGTGTGACGGCACGCTGACCGCACGCCCCGGTGCCGTCAGGATCACCACCCTGTCCTGGTTGAGGAGCATTATGCATAGCCGAATCGTACTCATGGTTGCCGGACTTGTCGTCTCTGCGGCATGCTCGGACTCCACCCCCATCGCTCCAGACAACGCGTCCGAGGGGCGTGCCCTCTCAACCGGGGAGACGACAGCGTCGGACCGATGGATGCGAGCGACACGTGTGATCCTCGGGCGTCGAGAAATTGGCAGTCCGGTCGTGATCACACGGAATTTCGCGTTGATTGCAGTTGCGGGGTACAACGCGGCCACTGCAGCAGGCGCCGCGGCACCGCTCGGCGGGAAGAAGCCGTCGGAAGCGGGGGCCGTGGCTGGTGCGTCAGCGGCCATGCTGCGTGCGTTCTACCCGGCGGAGGATACCGCGATTACAGCGCAGCTCGCTTCAGATCGCGCGTACTTCGGCACGATCGCCGCGGAAACGGCCTTCGACTTTGCGGCTGGAGAGGCGGTCGGCGCCAGTATCGCCACTCAGGTTCTCGCGCGTGCTGCGACCGATGGCTCTGACGCAGTCTGGACCGGCACGATTCCCGTCGGCCCCGGCTACTGGACCAATGCTGCGCTGCCCGCACGACCGGTCGCACCATTGCTTGGTCAGGTGCGCGGCTGGTTTCTCACCTCAGGCGATCAGTTCCGCTCCGCGCCTCCTCCTGCAGTCACGTCTGCCGCATTTGCAACCGATCTCGCCGAAGTGCGCACGCTGAACGTCGCGCGCACGGCGGATCAGCTCGCGATGGCGCAGTTCTGGCAGTTCGCATCGGGCCCATCGGGCCCGATCGGCCACTTCAGCGAACTGGCCGGCGGTCTGACGAATGCCGCGTCGTACAACGAGCGGCGGAGTGCCCGCGTTTACGCGCTGTTGCACATGGCGATGCGCGACGCGACGATCAGCTGCTGGGACGCGAAGTACGCTTATTGGTATATCCGCCCGTTTCAGTCTGACCCATCCATCACCACGCCCGTTGGTCGGCCGAACTTCCCGGCCTATCCCTCGGCCCACAGCTGCATCTCGGCATCGGCCGCCAACGTGCTCGCGGGGCTGTTCCCGTCATCGAGGTCGACGATGGATGCCAAGGTGGCCGAGGCGGGGATCTCGCGAATCTACGCCGGGCTGCACTTCCGCTTTGATATCACAGCCGGCCAGGAGATCGGCGTGAAGGTGGCTGCGCTGGCATTGACGCGGGTGCCGGCGGTGAACAGGCCGGTGCTGTTGCAATGATCTGCCGGGAATGTGCTGGACCAGTGCGCCGAACGGCATCGGCCGACGCGCAGCGTGATCCCCGGCCGTTTCGTGCGACTTGCAGCCGGTGCGTGAACTGGACGTTCTCCTGCTGCGTTGTCTTGACATGCTCGATGTTCACCTCGTCTGGTTCAAGCGCGACCTCCGCGTTCGCGATCACGTGCCGCTGTGCATGGCGGCCCGGCTCGGCCCGGTCGTGTGCGTGTACGTGGAGGAGCCGTCGCAGATCGAGCAGCCTGACTACGGGGCGTTTCAAGCGCAGTTTACGCGTGAGTGTCTGACGGAGCTCCGCATCGCGCTGGCCGATCGTGGTGCGACGCTGTACCACCTCGTTGGAGAACTTCCGCACGTGTTCGATGAGCTGGTCGTGCACCTCGCCTCTGCGTCAGCAGCGATGCGCGTCAGCGCCATCTGGGCGCATGAAGAAACGACTGGCTGGGCGGCGTATCAGCGTGATCGGCGTGTGCGTGCCTGGTGTCGGCAACGGAGTACCGCCTTTCACGAGCTGCCGCAGACGGGAGTGGTACGGCGCTTGCCCTCGCGCGATGGATGGGCCGCTGCGTGGGAGGATCGCATGACCGCCGCTCCAGTGTCGGCGCCGGTCCGAGTGATCGGCGTGCATCTTTCGCTGCCGGCATCGCTGATGGGGAAACCTTCACCGGTGCCATTGATATCGTCGCCTGCGATCGATGACGCTGGTGTCTCGCTGCCGCTCGGTGGCGAAATCCGGGCGCGCGCGACTCTGCGCAGCTTCCTGCGAGAACGGGGCCTGGACTATCGCGCGGCGATGGCCACACCCGTTCGTGCCTTTGATGCGTGCAGCCGAGTCAGCGCCTATCTCAGCCTCGGTGCCGTGTCCATTCGCACCTGCGAGCACGCGGCGCGTGCCCGGCTCGAGGAGCTGGCAGACACGGACCCCCACACGCCGGAGACTGGTGCGTGGATTGCCAGCCTGCGCAGCTTCCGCTCGCGGTTGCGCTGGCACTGCCACTTCATGCAGAAGCTGGAGGACTGGCCGCAGCTCGAATCGCAGACGATGTGTGAGCCGTACGGGAGCCTGCGTGATCGCGAGTGTCGTAATCAGGCGCAGCTGGATGCATGGGAGCATGGGCAGACCGGCTATCCGCTGGTGGATGCCTGCCTGCGCGCGGTCCGCGTCACCGGCTGGCTGCCGTTTCGCATGCGCGCCATGATCATATCTTTCGCGAGTTATCATCTCTGGCTGGACTGGCGCTGCACCGCGACCTGGCTGGCCCGGCACTTTGTGGATTTCGAGCCAGGGATTCACTACGCCCAATGCCAGATGCAGAGTGGTGTGACGGGCATCAATGCCATCCGGATCTACAACCCGGTCAAGCAGGCGGGCGATCAGGACCCCGCGGGCACCTTCATTCGCGCGTGGGTGCCTGAGCTCCGCGCGTTACCCGCGCCGACGATCCACGAGCCGCATACCGTGCCGCTCATGCTTCAGACCATGTATGGTGTGCGCATCGGACGCGAGTATCCCGCACCCATCGTGGAGAATACGCAGGCCATGCGTGAGGCGCGCGACCGGATCTGGGCGGTGCGGCGCGCACCAGGTACATGTGCTGCCGCTCGACGGGTGTACGACGCGCTGGGCAGTCGTCGAGAGCCGTTTGATCGGCGGTCGGTGTGACGTGGAATTGGGCCTTTGCCGTTGCGCTGGAAAGCCGAGGTACCGCGCGGGGTTGGGCTGCACCTCGGGAGCCGAGCAGTGACGCGCATTCCGAGCGACTCCGCATGCAGGCTTTCGCTGCCGGTGTGCAGTCGGACGGTGTCTCTCCATGTCGCGTCGCACAGACAGCGCCGATCTCCCCCTCCACGCTGGCCACGTCCCCGCCTGGCTGGCCGACCGCATGACTGCTACTGGCGCGGTGATCATGGAAGCCATCAGCGTGGAGCATGGCCGTGATGAGCTTCTGCGCCGAATGGCCGACCCATTCTGGTTCCAGTCCTTCGGCAGCGAGATGGGCATGGACTGGCACTCGTCCGGCATCACCACCCGCGCGCTCACGGCAGCACCGCGCGGGCAGCGCGACAAGCGCAGGATCGAGGGGCCAGAGGCGCGGCGGTATACAGGGCAGGCGAGACAGGCACGGCAAGCGCTGCACGCCCGCCGTGCCAGGGCCGGATCACCGACCCGGCTATTCCGCGTAAGTGTTTGTGAAGCCGGCTTTCTGCGCGCGCTGAAGCGCCACGACTCCGGCCGGAGCCATTCGCGCGCCCGCGATCAGGTTCGCGGACAGGTCCGCCTCGATCTTCTTCGCGTCACCCGTCGGGCCAGCGAGCATCTTCGACAGAAACTCCGTTGCTGCACCGCAGATCGCGAACTGGCCGCCATGCGCGACGACACTCGGGATATCCGTGCCGGACATTTCCAGCCAGAGATCGTGCAGCAGCCAGTTTCGGGTCGTCGGCAGCTTGGTTTTCGGGTCGTCGGCCTTCAGTGCAACATCCATCTGCGGATACTTCGCCCACATCGCGTCGCTGTAACCAAACGGCGTGGCGAAGTGGCGGAAGCAGACGACGATGCTGTTGTCGGAGTCCTTCGTGCCGAGTTGCTCAGCACTGAACTTCGCGAGATTGCGAGCGAACGCCACGCCGCCAGCGGCGCCGGAGACGCTGGCACAGTCGTAGATCGCCTTGTAGGTGCCTTTCATTCCCGCGAACCAGCGATCCATCTCGTCGCCGGGTGAATCGGCCGACGCGGCCGAGGCCATTCCAGCGGTGCCAGCGGCGGCGGCGCCGAAGGCAGCGATTCCGAGTGTGAGACGAGACAGAAACGAACGGCGAGGTGCTGTGACGCCGGCATGCCTCGTACGGCTCCTGCGTCCTGGCGGCGAAACCTGCTCGCGGATACGGGCGAGACAACCGCGTGTGGTTGTGCGTACGCCAGGATGTGTGGTTCGCGCAGCGCTTCAAGCGTCAATCGTCATGCGAACTCCTTTCATGCTTTCCCGTACGCTCGAGCTGGCTGGCCTCTTGCTCTGCGAAATATGTGGGGCGCACTCAACCACGAGGTCGGCACGGCGGTCACCGGGCGTGCACTGCCGCCGGCTGGGTACGCGCTCGCCGATGCGGTGCTGGCGCGCCGGGCGACGACGCGCGTGCTCCTGATCTCCGGCGACTCCGAGGACTACGTCGCGGGAGATGGTCTCGAGAAAGGCAGATCCGCATCCCTCGCCAAGGCAATGAGATCGGCGCAGTTGCAGACTGCATTCGAACCAATGGAGTCGGTGAGCCCCCGCTCCAGCGGTGTGCTGCTGTGATGCATTGGAACCCTGTTTCAAACCGTTGTGCGCCCGCAACGGTCAGCGAATCACCCGCGATCACGTGACCCGCGGTGGCGCGGAACTCCACAATCTTCGCCGCGGCGGGTGAGGCGAGCCGCGAGTCCGGTGCACCTGCGCGAGTGACGTGAACACGCTTCGTACTCTCGACAGCGATGTGTTCTGCTTCAAACACTGGCGAGTCTGTCCCCTCGACAGTTCAGCGATCGCGAATCACTGTCGATGCTTCCAGTATGCAAACTCGTCGATTGTGTGGGATGATTGGCTCGAGCCTGCTGGCGCTCAGTGCGACGCAAGGTCAATCGCCTCCTGCCACCGCGACACGCTCAGGGGTTGGGCGAGTGGTGGTGAGCGCGCGCCAACGAACACGGCTCGAAGACTGGTCGTGGTACGACGCTGTACCACCGGGGCGATACAGCTTTCTGGCGGTCCTGTCTCAGGTTGCGATAGCGCAGGATCGCGCCGCGTGGCGGTGGCGGGTGGACGTTGCCGTACCGCTGTTGCTCGGACTTCCTGCCGATGCCGTTCAGGCCGCGCCGGCGGGACAGCTCGGTCTTGGTGGTTCATATGCCGCGGCGAGTGGTGGAACGTCAACGGCCACCGGTGTCATCGTGCGTCAGGCGTTCGTAGAATGGCGTCCAGTCGGCGGCGCCATGAAGGTCGGACGGTTCGAGTTCAGCGACGGTGCAGAGCGGATCCCGGCAGACGCAGGACTCGCTGCCATGAAGGCGCAGCGCATTGCACAGCGGTTGATTGGCCCCTTCGGCTTCACGCACGGGCAGCGTAGCATGGATGGTCTCCACGCATTCGTTAAAATCGGCGCGTCGCAGGTGACGATCGCCGCCATGCGACCGACCTCCGGTGTCTTCACAGTCACGCGCGCAGGGCGGTCGCTCCCGATCGACGTGGGCTATGCTTCGATCGTGCGCGGGGTACGCACGCAGCGGAGTGAAGTGGACGGGCGCCTGTTCGGTGTCTGGTACGACGATAATCGCGAGCTGGTCAGTACCGATAATCGCCCACAGGGTGTGCGTGCCATCGACGCGCGGGGGATTGAAGTCGCGACCCTCGGCGGCCATCTGGTCGGTGTACGCCGAGTTGGTACGACCCGACTCGATGCGCTGAGTTGGCTCGCGGTGCAGCGCGGGCGCTGGGGGACGCAATCACATCGAGCGAAGGCGTACGCTGTCGAAGCCGGTGTACAACGCACATCGTGGCCGGGTGCGCCGTGGGCCCGTGTCGGCGCCTACGCGAGCGACGGAGACGTTGATGCCGGCGATGCTGCCCACGGCACCTTCTTTCAGGTGCTGCCCACACCGCGCCTGTATGCCCGGTTTCCGTTCTACAACGGCATGAACATTCGCGAACAGTTTGCGACGCTCGCCGTGACCCCACGCAAGACACTCACACTGCGTACCGGCGTGCACCGTCTCAACCTGACGCAGCCGAGCGATCTCTGGTATGCCGGGGGCGGTGCCTTTGATGACCGCGCCTTCGGCTACGTGGGCCGGCCGACGCGTGGGGGCCGTTCCCTCGGCGCGGTTGTGGAAGGTGCGGTCGAGTGGAAGCCGCGCCGGTGGTTGAGTGCCGAGCTGTTCGTCGGCACCAATGTGAGAAATGAAGCCGCCGTGCAGGTCGCATCGTGGACCAATGGGTCGCGGTTCAGCTACGCCGAGTTGACCCTCAGCCGCTGATGTCGTGTCGTCGAGGTGCCGTGGCCAAAGGTGGGTGATGGATTGTGGCGCGAGTCAAGGCGCAACACTGGCTCGCGTCACAACACGCGCCCGACTGCCACGAGACGTCGGCGACACGACCCCAGCGGTGTAACGGCAGCGGCGGAACGGCAACGGCTTAACGCAAAGGTGCAAAGGCGCAAAGGACTGCAGATGAAGGGGAACGGCAGAAACACAGCGCTGATACCGTTGCTGTTACAAACCATCCGTGCTGAAGTCGCCGCTGACCATCACATCGCGCCGAGGTGTCTGGATCCTGCAGACGGCCCTTGCGCCTTTGCGTCAGGCGGTTTGCTCTTCGTTTGCTCTTCGTTTGCTCTTCGTTTGATCGTTCGGTGCGCGAGGAAGGCGGCACGTATCGCGAGGCGTTGCAACGCCGGCTCGCGTCAAAAGACGCGCCCGACTGCCACGAGACTTCGGCGACACGACACCAGCACGTCGCGTCCCTCGTCCCCACGATCTCACGCACGACATCCGGGATAGGCATTTGAATCGGGCTTTGGGAAGTCTGTCGCGCGCGAGGTCTTCGGTGGTCCCTTCGATCTGCTGATCACCGATCTCGTGATGCCGAGGCTGAGTGGACGCTGAGTAGACGTGCACTTGCCTCTGCGGCGCTGGCTCGCCACCCGACGACGCGCGTGCTCCTGATCTTCGGCGACTCCGAGGACGAAGTCGCGAGAGATGGTCGCGAGGGAGGTACATGCGCGTTCCTCGCCGCGCCATTTACACCGCCGCCGCTGGAGGCTGCACTTGACGCTCTGCTTATGTCAGCGAGCAGCGCGGCAGCGTAGCGTGACGGCTGAGCAGCTTCGGATTCCGTGGACACACCGCTGGGCTCCCGCACGTTACGAGTCGGCTGGACTGACACCGCTCACTCGAGCAGCAACCGAGTTGCGGCGTCATCAGCGGCGCGATGTATAATGCCGATGTGAGACGTTCTGTCGTGTGTCAGTTGCAGACGTACACCGGCGTCCTCGCCAAACGTGGCATGCCGATGCAAACGGCGTGCTCCGCTCGGTCCGGCGACAACGCGCGCGCGGCGCGTAATCCGAGACGCGTGCGCGCCGCGACGCCGAGCGCGCGCTGTGAATAGCGTTGCGGCTCACTCCGCTTGACAGTGGGCGTACCTACCCTTATCGATGGCGCCGTCGGCACGCACTGAGTTCCGCGCCGAATTCATCGACCGGAGCTGATCGCCACCCTGAACCAGGAGCGCAGATGTCTGCTTTTCGCACCATGCTCACATTGGCTGCAGTAAGCATCGCTGTCGGTGCCTGCTCACGAGACGCAGTGACGGCGACCCAGACCGACGAACCGGCAGCGTCGGCAGTGAAAGTCTGGGATGTCAATGCCACCAGCAACTGGAATGAACGCGCCGATGTGCTCGCAGCGTGACGCCCAGCGGGACTGAACGGCGCACGGGTCTTCACGTACCTCGCGATGGCACAGTTTCGTGCTGGCGAGGCAGCGGAATTGAGTGCGGGCGCGCACCCTCCTGTATCTGCTGCGATCGGCGCCGCGTCGGCGGCGATCCTGAATGCGTTTTTTCCCCTCGACGTCGCCGAGAACGAAGCCGTCCTCGATGCGCAACAGAGCGCGAAGCCCTGGCCGGGAGCGAAGCAGCAGGATTTTGCCGCCGGCGAAGCGATCGGACGAGCGATCGCTGCTCATGTGCTGAATTACGCGGCGAGCGATCGCGCGAACCTCACCAATCCCGGCACGCCGCCCATCGGCCCCGGTTACTGGCGCTGGAACGGCGGCCCCATCGTGCGCGGGAATCTCGGTGCGCGGCCATTGTTGCTCACCAGCGGCAGTGAAATACGGCCCGGTCCGCCGCCGGCCTTTGGGTCGCCGACATACCTCGCCGCACTCGCCGAGGTGCGCCAGATCTCTGATACGCGCACACCCGCTCAGGTGACCATTGCACAGTACTGGCACATAAACCAATCGGGGGTCTCGAACGCTGCGCAGAACAGTATCGCGCGCGCCCTGATCCGCAGCCATCGCGTGAGAGATGTGGAAGCAGCACGCATCCTCTTCCAGTTGCAAATTGCTTCGTGGGATGCACTCGTTGCCTGCTTCGATGCCAAATACCACTACTGGTTCGTTCGGCCGCCGCAGGCTGACCCGCTTATCACTACTCCGATCGCGATGCCACCGCACCCGTCGTATCCGGGGGCACATTCGTGCGTGTCTGGCGCGTGGAGCACAGTCCTGGAGCACGCGTTCCCCGATCAGACAGCTGAGCTCGAGGCCGCCGCTACCGAGGCAGGAATCTCACGACTCTACGCCGGCATTCACTATCGCTTCGACACGGAAGCTGGACGGACGATCGGACGGACGACGGGAGCGCGAACGTTGGCGGCGGACCTCGCGACGGTTGCCGTGCTGCCCTGAGCCGTGCTGCGGTTCTGTAGGCAAACGACTTCCGTGATCCGCGGAGGTCGTTTGCGTCTCTGGCGCGGCAGTATCGATGACGCCCATCGAAGCCATGACTGTGGTTCGGCGCGGTGGGCAAGGTCAGCAGCACGACCCGTGTGCCATCCACCGGCGCCGCGAATTGCGCGTGCTCACTGAATTCGGTGACGGTTACCGTCAGCGCCTGACGTCGTGAGGTCACGGTGAACACGGCGCGAGCAGAGACGGTCGCGCGTTCGATGGTGCCGGTGGCGCGGACGACGTGAACGTCGTGAACGTCGCGGTGGAGCTGACCGGTACCGTCGTCGGGGAGCAGGCGTGGCGGACCTCCTGCAGCGATCGCGGTCGCCGGTAATGCCGCACTCCGCACCGGCTGCCGTGCGCACATCTTCTGGCTCGATCCGCACCGCTCCGATGTCCGTTGCGCCAGTTGAGCGCCATTATCGCTGCCCCGGCGCTACGCCGCCGAATCGAGCGTGACGCCGCAAGTGTCGTAGCGACCGGCCGAGATGATCGCGACACCAGAGCGGATCATCTGATGATGGAGTGCTCGGAGCGTGGACGCCTGAGCTGCTGCGCGGGGAGCGACATCAGGGCTCCGGGAGCTGGAGGGGAGGGATGGAGTTCTTCATTCGAGAAGGCACGCAACAGGCAAGGCGCTCAATACCCCACCCCCACCCCCAC